>CAVHCP010000001.1:0-99574 GCA_963634825.1 uncultured Porphyromonadaceae bacterium
GTTTGGAGATACCCCAAAAAAGTTTGGATACCCTGAGTTAATTATAGAGAGGTTATTTCTTATTTACATATTTATAATAAAACTAATAGGTGACATTGCAATGACTTTTATATTTCAAAACTGTCACATTTCACTATAATTTTAATTTTTTTAAAAAAACGAACAAATGTTTAAAAAATAGTTGACATCAAACACTTGTTCTGATAATATACTTGTAGAACAAATGTTTGACAAAGGAGTAGGGAAATGAACAAAAGGTTAGTTATAAAATCGAAACTTAGGTTTGCAATATTTCTATTAGCAGTTTTGATGCTCAGTGTTACCTTAGTTAATGTAAGTTTTGGTGCTGATAAAACTTCTTACAATAACTCTGATAATTATATTGAAATTGAAGTTTCATCCGGTGATACATTATGGGATATAGCAAATACTTATTGTGATTCATCTGCCGATACCAGAGAAATTGTTTATGAAATATGTTCAATAAATGATATAACGGCATCAGAGCTAAAGGACGGTATGGTATTAAAAATTCCGACAAAACTATAGGTATAACGATATGCCTTACATTATAAAAATCGCTTAGAGGGCAAATATGAGCCTCGAATTTTTAGATGTTTTGAGCGATTTATTAAAAAAGAGTTTGTTTTACAATATATTAAAATACATTTGAAGAAAGAGGCGTAAGCGCGTAAATTTCTTCACAAAATGGTGTGGGCAGGTGCGAAAGTGCTTGCCTGCGTCTTTTTTATATATAACTATTCCCAAAATTATGATTTTAGGAATAGTTATATATCGAAAAACGCAATGTTATATTCTTGTTAAATTTTCTCATTTTTCTTTATCCCCTATTTTTTTTAATGTATAATTAAGAAGTTGAAAATATGAAATTCACATACGATATTATTGTATGTTCTTTTAAAACTTGTACGTTTTTTGGAAGGCGGTTTTTCATTTTATGATTATCAATTTTATACGCGGTTTTTGTATGGCACTTGCTGACAGCGTCCCTGGTGTATCCGGTGGTACTGTTGCATTTCTTTTAGGATTTTATGATAAGTTTATAGGCTCCTTAAACTCATTAACGACAAGGAGCTTGTCTGATAAAAAGGACGCCCTACTCTTTTTGTTGAAGCTTGGTGTTGGCTGGATTGTCGGATTTATATTGGCAATAGATATTTTGGCAAAGGTTTTTGATGTCAGAATATATGAAGTCAGTTCTTTATTTCTCGGATTTATATTATTTGCAATACCGGTTGTTATAAAGGAAGAAAAAGAAGCTTTTATTGTCAATAGATATACCGTAATCTCTGCTATTGTCGGCATCCTGCTTGTTGCATTTTTGACTTATTTTAATCCGACAAGCGGACAGGATTCGACTTTTGACCTTCTACATTTAGATATAGGCAGTATTGCATATATAATAATAGCCGGTATGTTTGCTATCGCCGCTATGATACTTCCCGGTATCAGCGGTTCTACCCTGCTTTTGATTTTTGGGCTTTATATACCGCTTGTACATGCCGTAAGCAGTACGATACACGGCGATTTTAGTTATATTCCTGCAATGTTGATTTTTATATTTGGCATTATCCTCGGTCTTGCAACTGTAGTTAGATTTGTACATGTGGCACTTATAAAGCATCGACCTCTTATGGTATTTTTTATCATCGGTATGATGATTGGTTCGTTTTATGCCATAATAATGGGACCTACTACCCTTGCAGAGCCTAAGGAAATGATGACATTTGATACATTTAGTATTCTGTGGTTCCTTATAGGCGGAGTGCTCATCTACGGACTCCAATATCTCAAAAAGATTATAGATAAATAAGATAAATAAATAGATCAATAAATAGATAATATATCAACAGATCAAAAAAAGTGTCAGCAAATATTTAAGAATTATATTTGTTTTGCTGACACTTTTAAATTTTGTATATTAGCGCTATTGTGCTCCCCTATTTATGACGAAATATTGTTCATACCAGACTAAAAACGAAAAGATATTCCATATTTTTGTCCAGTTTTTAGGTTTCATAAATTGGTGTTCGCTTCTGTGGAATTCCAGTAATTCTAATAATTTATCTGTATTAAAGAATTTCTCTGCCATATCGCTTGTAAAATATTTTTTTACTATTTCATAATATTTATCCTGCTTTAGCCAGTCAGGAAGCGGAGACAAAAAGGCACTCTTCTTTCGATTAGCCGAATCCCTGTTCATTTCCCTGTCTGCTGCAGATCTAAGTGCTAACTTTGTATTTTCCTTACTTACGCGATATTTAGTCGGAATTGTAGATGAAAGAGCAAATACTTCCTTATCTAAAAATGGTACTCTAAGCTCGAGTGAATGAGCCATACTCATTTTATCAGCCTTCAGTAGAATTTCTTGAACCATCCAGCCGTGTATGTCAAGATATTGCATCTGAGTAATATCATCATACCCTTCTTTTATGGCATAGTCATAATAAGGCTTAGTATAATACTGCGGAGGCTTTGATTCGTAGTGCTTCTTTAAATATAAATCACGCTCCTCATATTTAAAAATATTGTCATTTCCTATATATCTTTCGGCAACAGTCTTGCTTCCTCTTATAAGAAAGTTTCTGCCCTTCAAATTAGGCATTTTTTTAGCTATGCTTCCTGCAGCTTTTCTGATGCCTTTTGGCATTTTTTGGTATTTTGCAAGTGAAAGAGGTTCTTTATATATATTATAACCGGCAAACATTTCGTCCGCACCCTCTCCTGACAGCACGACCTTTAAATCCTCCGAAGCTCTTTCGCATAGATGATAAAGATTTACAGCGCTTGGATTTGCAAGTGGCTCATCCATATGATATTGCACATCAGGCAAGCTTGCAAAGAACTGATCTGCTGTTATATTTTTTACAAAATTCTTTACCCCGATTTCATCTGCAAGTATCTTAGCATCCTCTGCTTCAGAATATTTTTTCTCTGCAAAACCGACGGTATATGTATTTACATCATATATTTTTGCAAGTTCACATGCCGTATAACTCGAATCAACACCCGAAGACAAAAAGCAACCTACTTCCACATCGGCTATCTTATGTGCTTCGACAGACTTTGTAAATGTATCTGCTATTTCATCTACGAATTCCTCATAGGATTTTGAGAAATTAGGATGAAATTCTACATTGTAATATTTATTTATAGTCATCTGACCGTCTTTATATTCGAAATAATGACCCGGTGCAAGCTTATAAACACCCTTAAAGAATGTATCATAACCCGGCAAGCAGTTAAATGTGAGGAAGTCTGGAAGTCTTTCTTCATTTAATTCCTTTTTAAAGTCCGGATGAGCTAAAAATGCTTTTAATTCGCTTGCAAACATAAAAGTGTCGCTCATTGTTGCATAGTAAAATGGCTTGATTCCAAAGAAATCTCTTGCGCCAAAGAGCTTTTGATTTTTTTTGTCCCAGATAACAAATGTAAACATGCCTCTCAATTTGTTTAGCATATCAGAACCATATTGCTCGTATGCATGTATCAAAACCTCTGTATCCGAATTTGTGGCGAAAATATGACCTTCCTTTAGCAATTCTTTCCTGAGTTCCAAATAGTTATATATTTCTCCGTTAAATGTAATGGTTACCGTCCCATCTTCATTGTGCATCGGCTGTGCACCGCCCTCGTGATCTATTATGCTCAGTCTCACATGCCCAAGCACTACATCTCCGTCTATATAATGACTTCTGCCGTCAGGTCCTCTATGCTTTATAAGCTCTTGCATATTGCAAATGATTTGCTCTTTATTTTCTGTCTTTCCTACGAATCCCAAAATTCCACACATAAGTTATAACCTTTCTCCTTCTTTTAAATATTTCTTTGCATATTCAACATCAGAAATGCAGTCAATATAATCATTGCCATATTTTTGTCTTGTTTCGTTGCCCTTTCCTGTAATCAAAATTATAGTATTTTTATCATCAGCAAAGCTTTCAAAAATTGCTTTTTTTATTGCTTCTCCCCTATCCTCTATCATTTCATACGGACAATTTAGCTGATCTAAATATTGAGCTATAGTCTTTGAAATTTCTATAACAGGCTCTTTGCCCGGATCCTCAGCCACAAGATATGCCTTTTTAGAATACTTGCCGGCGATAAGAGGAAGCTCCTTTCTGCGACCGTAAGCCTTGCCACCGGGACAACCGAATATCGAAATTATTTGATGCTCCGGATATTCGGCTTTTGTTGACTCAAAGAGTTTTTCGAAGCTTAGCTTGTTATGTGCATAATCAACTATTACAGTTACCTTGCCGTCGCTGCTTTCAAAAAGCTCCATTCTGCCGGATGATTTTGCTTTTTTTATGCCCTCATATATGTATTTTTCGGGAATGCCATATACACAGGCAGTAGCAATCGCCGCAAGCGCATTTTCAACATTGAAAAATCCGGGCATATTTAGCACAAATTCACTGTCAAAGTCAAAGTCTTTGGATTTTACTTTAAAATGTGTCGCGTGCCCTACTTTTCTTAAATCGTAGCCATAAAAATCGCTACCTTCCTTAGTTCCGAATGTAAATATATTATCAGAAACCTTTGCGGCTTCATATACTCTGTCAAAACAATCTGAGTTTGTTGAAACTAAAGCTGTTTTGCTCTGTTTGAATATCTTTAGCTTAGATGAAATATAATCCTCAAAATCAGGATGTTCTATCGGACTTATATGATCCTCCGAAACATTTAAAAATATGCCCACATCAAATGTGATATCATCCAATCTGTTATATTTTAATGCTTGAGATGATGCTTCCATTTCGAGGAATGAAATCCCGCTGTCTACTGCATTTCTAAAGTGCCTTTGCAAATCTATATTTTCTGGTGTTGTAATATGCGATTCTTCAAAAATAACGCCGTCATATGTATTTATCGAAGAAATGATCGCACTTTCCTTTTCGCCTGTAGCCACTAAATATTCGTCGATGATCGCCTTCACAAAATATGCTGTCGTAGATTTTCCTTTAGTGCCTCCTATTCCTGTTATCTTTAGATCTTTTGCAGGCTCATTGAAAAACATAGTAGCAAGTGACGGCATAGCTTTTCGTATATCTGAAACGATCAGATATGAAATATTTTTGTCAATATTTTCGTATTTTTTCTCGCTAACATAGCAAATAGCCCCATTTTTTACAGCTTCTGCTAAATATTCCTCCTTGAAGGCAGCTCCCTTGCAAATAAACATTGTATTTTCTTTAGCTTCCTTTGAGTTAAAAGTCAGCTCTGCAATGTTCATATTTGTATTTGTTATATTTGCTTCGATTAAAAGCCCTTTTTCTTTTAATTTTTGTTCGTATTGATTTATGGTAAATTGATTGATTTTTTTCATTGGATTTCCTCACGTTTTTATCTGTTTTGATTTTTTAGCTAATTTGCCGTCTTTATCTATTATACCAAAATTTCTCATTTGCGCTACCGCAGAAATAATCGCCGGTCAAAATATCGCCATACCACTGACATATCTGCAAAAATAAAAGTCATTTTAGATTTTTTCTTCATCGCCTATATATTTGTCATATAATCTGTCGAGAAATGCATTCAATTTTTGTCTGTATATGATGCCTAGGATACATGCAACTAGCGCAAATACAGCAACTCCTATCGCTATGCCATAGCCACCAAGATAAAGCTGCCTGCCTATTACGATGCTTCCGAGCATCGCAGGTGTCCTTCCTATCAATGAAACTATCAAAAACGGTTTTAGCTTCATTTCAGAAAGTCCTGCTGCATAGTTGCACAAATCCTTTGGTATACCCGGAATTAAAAATATCAAAAAGATTACTATTACGGCTTTTTTACTATTTAGCTTGTGGATCATATCCTGCATCTTTTCCTCACCAAAGAAAAGATGCATAGCGTCATGGCCGAGGAGCTTTGCCAGATAATATGTTATAACGCTTCCGACAAATGCGCCTATAAGTGCCAGTGCAAGGCTAAATGGTATATTAAAAAAGTAACCGCTTGCTATCTGTATCCATTGCCCCGGAATAAAGCATATGACTATCTGGATACATTGCGTTGCCATAATTATAAGTGCCGAGTAGCCTTTATTTGCTTCCAAAAAGCTCTTTACATTTTCGAGGCTCGACATTTCATCTAATACATCCTTATGGAAAAAGTAGATATAAACTGGAACCCCCACGAGGATGATAACTAGTATAAACAGCTTTAGTATAGCTAATACTGTCTTTGATTTTTGACTTTCTTTTGCATTTTTAAATAAGCTCATAATCTGATTAGTTCTCTTTCGTATAGCTTCTGTAACGATTTTATCACTCCGAATTTGGAATGTTCATAAGTAAGCCCGCCCTGAAAGTAGACGATATATGGCTCTCTTATCGGTGCGTCCGAGCTCAGCTCTATTGATGAGCCTTGTACGAATGCACCTGCCGCCATTATGACCTGATCATCATAACCCGGCATATCCCATGGTTCAGGCACGACATAGGAATCAATAGGTGCTGCTTCTTGTATTCCCTGACAAAATGCAACTACTGCCTCTTTTGTGCCAAGCTTTACGCTCTGTATGATATCGCTTCTTTTTTCCTTTGGTAGCGGACATACTTCAAATCCGAGTTTTTGATAAACTCTGCCACATAGCATCGCACCTTTTAAAGCCCCATTTGTCACCTTTGGGGCGATAAACATTCCCTGAAGAATATTTCTATTTTGTCCGAATGTAAGACCGCATTCTCCACCTATACCGGGGCAAGTCAGACGATATGCTATCTTTTCTATCAAATCTTTTTTTCCTGCAACATATCCCCCGGAAAGAGCAAGTCCGCCACCCGGATTTTTTATAAGAGATCCTGCTATGACATCTACTCCGACATCTGTAGGCTCATATATATCTAAAAATTCTCCGTAGCAGTTGTCTACCATAAAAATTATATGTCTACCAATTTCTTTTTCAATCTCGCGAATGAGCTCAACTGCTTTTTTTATTTCTTCGATAGTTATCGCACTTCGCCACGCATAACCTGTCGCTCTTTGCAGGCAAACCATTTTTGTTTTTTGTGATATTGCCTTTCTTATGCTGTCAAAATCTAATTTGCCGTCCTTGAGCTCGACTTGCTTGTATGAGATACCAAATTCCTTTAGCGATCCCATATCTTCACCACGTATACCTATAACCTCTTCGAGCGTGTCATATGGCTTGCCCGATATGTAGATTATTTCGTCATCAGGTCTAAGGAGCCCCGAAAGCGTCAGGCTGAGAGCATGAGTACCATTTACTATTTGAGTTCTTACAAGAGCAGCCTCTGTCCTAAAAATGTCGGCATATACCCTCTCTATTGCATCTCTTCCGGCATCATCATAACCATATCCTGTATTCCAAGAAAAATGCATATCAGAAATCCTATTTTTTTGGAATGCCTTTAGCACCTTATATTGATTATATGCAGTTATATCGTCAAGCTCATCAAATTTTGATTTTATATCATTTTCGGCTTCTGTTATTAAATCTATTATTTTCTCATTTATTTTAAATTCATCAGTAAGATATTCCTTTGTAAAGCTTTTAAAATTGAGTTCGTTTTGCATTATTTTTGGTGCTCCTTTTTCGTTGATTTATCAAGTGTTTTGCTATGCGATGTCTCCTCTGAGACTCTTTCCTCTTCCCATTCCATATTTTTAACAAGGTCTCGCTTAACATTGGCTTTATGAGCCGCATATAGCTGCGTTGTTGTAACCTGCTCATGATCCATAAGTGCTTGCACATCAAATATCGAATTACCTCGTGCTATAAGACTTGTCGCAGCCGTTGCTCTGAGCTTGTGAGGACTGTATCCTGCCTGGCGCGATGTCTTCATTCCAATGGAAGTATATTTTTTAACAAGCTCTCTGATCTGTCTGACGCTCATGCGCTTTGCCTGTAATGACAAAAATAACGCATCCTCATCAGTATCCTTTATTCTCTCGTTTTCTATGTAATCTGAGATTACTGCCGTAACCGAATTGTTTAAAGGCATTATGGATTCCTTATCTCTTTTTCTGTAAATTTTAAACTCGCCTCTGTTGAAGTTAAATGACGAAACATTTAGCTGTTGAAGCTCTGAAAGCCTAAGACCGTATGTTATAAAAAGCAGCAATATCGCTTTGTCTCGCTTTTTAGTCTTTTCCCAGTATTGATGTTCCTTTTTTGTAAGATTTTGCCCTGTGCTTACGGCATCGAGCATTATCATAACCTCATCATCCTGAAGCGCTTTTATTTCTCTCTCCTGAGCCTTTGGCACTCGTATCGGGTCAAATCCGTCCGTAATATTTTTTTCTAAAAGCTCATCTCTATACAGCTGCTTAAACATGACGGAAATAGAAGATTTTTTCCTTGCAAGCGTTTTATTATTATTTTCGTAAATATAAATCTCATTATTTTTTTCTTTTTTATATCGCCTGCAATAATCAATAAATATATTTACATCGATTGCTCTGACTTTATTTAGTTCCGAAAGCTTTACGTCTCTTGGCTCTTTTGCATTTGTCAAATCCGTTTCGTTAATTAAATAATCAAAGAAAAAAGTTATATCATTGAGATAAGCAAGCCTTGTCATTGGCAGGACATTACCCTTAAGATATATAAAATATCCTCGCAAAAAGGTAGGTAAGTTACTTTCGAGTTCCTCACATTTAAGCAAGATTTCTTGCTCTTTTAGCACTATATTGTCGGGCTTATCGCTCTTATTATGAATTTTTATATTCTTTGTGCCACCCATGCGATTATTTCCTCTTCATCTTGATTTGATAAATTAAACCATTCCATATCATCATAACGCTTAAACCAAGTGAGCTGCCTTTTTGCATATCTTCTTGTATTTCTCTTTATGAGCCAAATTGCATGCTCTAAATCATATTCGCCGTCCAAATATCCTATAAGCTCCTTATATCCTATCCCCTTCATAGAGATATTGTCTTTAGTTAAGCCCATTTGCATCAGCATTTTGATTTCATCCAAAAGCCCTTTTTGAATTAGTATATCAACACGCTTATTTATTCTGTCATACAGCTCTTGCCTGTCTCTTGTCAGGCAAAGCATTATTGGACAATATTCTGAAGTCATTTGTTTTACATTTTTAAAATCATCTATTTTATAGCCATTTACCTCTATCGCTTCAAGAGCTCTTATGATGCGCTTCACATTATTTTCGTGAAGCCTTTGTGCGACCTCCGGCGCCTTTTGCGCAAGTATCTCATATAAGACATGATTGCCTTCCTCCCGTGCGATAGCTTCATATTTTTCTCTTATTGCATCATTTTTAGCAGATATGCCAAAATCCATATCATATAATATCGAATTTAGATAAAGTCCGGTACCTCCTGCTATTATCGGGAGCTTCCCTTCGTCTAAAAGCTTCTCTATCGCCTCTCTTGCAAGCCTTTGATATATGGCAACAGAAAATTCTTCTCTGGGGTCCACAAAGTCAATAAGGTGATGCTTTGCCAAAAGCTGCTCTTTTTTCGTAGGCTTGGCAGAACCTATATCCATAAATTTATATAGCTGCATAGAGTCGCACGAAACAATCTCGCCGTTAAATTTTTGAGCAAGTTTTATTGCATATTCTGTTTTACCGACAGCTGTCGGCCCTGCAACAACGAGTATTTTCTTCATTTTCTCTTAAATCTCTTTTCCATATCTTCTTTGCTTATTTTTATAAAGGTCGGTCTGCCGTGCGGACACGAAAACGGATTTTTGCATTTATCCAAATCCTCTAAAAGCGTTGATATCTCCCCGTTTGAAATAATATCATTAGCCTTGATCGCCGCCTTACAAGCCCTTGTTGCAATCTTATTGAGTGTATTTTTATCCTTAAAATCGCTATATTCGCCTATATGATCTATAAAATCATGTAATATATTCTCTGCTTCTCCAAGTTCTAAAAATGTCGGAATTTCGGAAATCTTATATGTCAACGGACCGAATTCTTCAATCGAAAAGCCTATTTTTTTTAGGAAAGGCAGCCAGTTTGCTTCAGCTTCCTTATCTGCATAAGATACATCAAGCATTATAGGAAGCAGTATAGGTTGCCTGTTTTTTTCCGATGAGTTAAATTGCTCTAAAAACCTTTCAAAAAATATACGCTCGTGTGCGGCATGCTGATCCAAAAAGTATATGTTTTCGTCATCATAAAGCTGTATATATGTTCCGAAAAATTGACCGATTTGCTTTAATGTAGCAAATTTAAATGATTTGTCCTCTTTTAAAAAATCTTCCTGAATAAAAGAAATTTCTTTTGATGTCTTTATTGCTTTTTCTTTCGATATTTCTTTTGATATTTCCTCTACGTCGTCAGATATATCGTCAGACTTTTCGATATGCTCCGCCTTGTAGGTTGACAATATATTTTTTATGTCGCTTACTTTTGGATGCTTCTTTTCTTTAACCGGTACACCATATTCTGCACGTTCTACAGGCGTAGCAGGCGCCACAGGTTCTACAGGTGTTATATGTTCTACAGCCGATGGCATAGCCTCGCTCGAATTTAATGCTGTTATTATACTCTTTTCTACAATATCTGTAATTACTTTTTCGTCATAAAATCTGACTTGCCTCTTATTTGGATGTATATTTACATCCATACTTTCGGGAGGAATATCCAAAAATAGATAGCATATTGGAAATCTGCCTTCAAAGAGCCTGTCGCAATATGCATTATTTATGCCTTTTTCGATAACCTTACTGTCTACAACCCTGCCATTTACGAAAAATATTTGATTTTTTCTTGAGCTTTTGCTTTCTCCCGGACCCGAAATATACCCTTCTACAGTTATACCATCCTCATAAAAAGTGAAAGGAATCAATTTGCTTTTAAAAATGTTGCTCGTTAAGGTTGCAATCGTATTGCCCCTGTCGCCTTTTCCATTTGTAGCAAATAAAATCCTTTCGTTATTTATCATCCTAATCTTTATTTTTGGATAAGCAAGCGCAATATTCGTTACAAATTCGATAATACTGCTGCTTTCGCTACGCTCGCTCTTTAAAAACTTCAGTCTTGCCGGCGTATTATAAAAAAGATCCGAAACTATAAGTGTAGTACCATTTGGTGTACCGCAGGCCACATTTTCTATTATCTCACCACCATATATCAAAAGCTGTCTGCCTGTTTCCTGCTCCTTTGTTTTTGTCAAAAGCTCAACTCTTGAAACGGCGGCTATACTCGCCAGCGCCTCGCCCCTAAAGCCGAGAGTCCTTATATAGTCTAAATCCTTTGCAGTTTCTATTTTAGATGTGGCATGTCTCATAAAAGCAAGTTCGCATTCTTCCTGCGCAATACCGGCGCCGTTATCGGTCACTCTGATATACGATTTGCCACCGTTTTTTATTTCAACGACAATATTGCTTGCTCCTGCATCTATCGAGTTTTCGACAAGCTCTTTAACTATCGACAGAGGTCTTTCGACCACCTCTCCTGCCGCTATTTTATCTGCTGTACTCTTATCAAGTAGCTTTATCATATTTCTCCTTTTTCAAGCTTTTTTAGCTTATTTTCGGCATTCTCCAATACCTCATTTGGCACACCTGCCAGCTTTGCTACATGTATACCATAGCTTCGTGATGCACTGCCATCAACGATTTTATGTAAAAAGACGACTTGTCCATTTTCCTCTGCAACATCTACATTCAGATTTTTGAACCCTTTTATTGTCTTCTCAAGTGCAGTCAACTCATGATAATGCGATGCAAACAGTGTTTTTATTTGCCTATCCTTTGAACAAAGATATTCTATCGCCGCCCAAGCTATTGAAAGTCCGTCATATGTGCTTGTGCCCCTGCCTATTTCATCTAAAATAATAAGGCTTCTGTTTGTTGCATTATTTAAGATATATGCAAGCTCGCTCATTTCAACATAAAAAGTACTCTGACCGCCTGCTAAGTTGTCGCTTGCTCCTATGCGGGTAAATATCCTGTCTACAATACCTATTCTCGCTTCCTCGCACGGTACAAAGCAGCCCGCCTGTGCCATCAGAACTATAAGGGCATTTTGCCTCATATATGTTGACTTGCCTGCCATATTCGGTCCTGTTATAAGTAGCATAGATTTGTCGCTACAGTTTATTTCAAGATCATTTGATACAAATCTGCCACCACCCATTGCATTTTCGACAACAGGATGCTTACCACCCTTTATTATGATTTCATCACCTTGATGCATATCAGGTCTCACATATCCGAGATTGCTACTAACCTCTGCAAAAGAAGTAATAGCATCAAGTGTTGCAATAACCTTTGAGGTCTTTTGTATTCGCTTTACCTCTTTTTTTATCGCATCCCGAAGCTCTGTAAAAATCTCATATTCCTTTTGATTTATCTTTGTTTCCGCACTTAAAAGCGTTGCTTCTGTTTCCTTTAGCTCGGTTGTATAATATCGCTCCGAATTTGATAACGTTTGCTTTACTATATAATTTTCCGGAACCTTTTCGTAGTTTGATTTTGTAACATCAATATAATATCCAAATGTTCTATTAAATCCGACCTTGAGATTTTGAATACCCGTACGCTTTCTTTCCCTGCCTTCAAAGCTTGCCATCCAAGCTTTCGCATCCTTTATAGAAAACTTGAGCTCATCAAGCTCACTTGAATATCCGTCCTTGATAATTCCGCCATCCCTTATGGAATCAGACGGCTCATCCTCTATCGCCTCGTCGATAAGGTTGTATATATCTGTCAATGGATCTATATTTTTAAGAATATATTTCAAAAGAGAAGCATCAGCATCCTCTAATTCATATATAAGCTCAGGCAAAACAAAAAGCGATGATTTTAGTGCTAACAAATCCTTTGCATTTGCCGTGCCGTAAGCTATTTTACCAATTAGCCTCTCGAAGTCGTATACCTGCTTTAAATGTTCTTTTATATTGTTTCTTACTATGAATTCATCAACTAAATACGAAACGGCATCAAGCCTGTCATTTATCTTTTCGAGCTTGTTTAAAGGACTTTTTAGCCATTTTTTCATCTTACGACCACCCATAGCCGTATGAGTTTTGTCGAGAATGCCAAGAAGAGAACCTCTTTTCCTTTTTTCATACAAGGTCTCTGTTATTTCCAAATTTTTAATCGTAGCTCTGTCAAGAGCCATAGTGTCGCCAACATGATATATATTTAGTGTCGTTACATTTGAAAGAGCTTGCTTTTGCGTTTCTAAAAGATATAAAAGCTGACTTCCTATAGCATATACTAAAGGCTGATTTTCTTCTATTCCTATCGAAATAAGCGAATGAATATCAAATTGCTTTAGTATTACTTTTCCCGAAGTGCTCATATTATATCCGTCGTCAGGTTTTTGTGTAATAAGCGCATCTGTATTATTTTTTATCTCGGATATATCAATATAAAGGTCTGCACCGGTATTTATGATGATTTCCTTAGGTGCAAAGCGCACAAGCTCATTTGTAAGCGCAAGCTGGCCGTTTGTATCATCAAGTGAAGTCGCAGTTATTTCGCCTGTCGATATATCACAAAAGGAAATTCCTATATTTTCCTTTCCGACATATATAGATGCCAAATAGTTATTTTCGTTTGCATTTATAAGTTCGTCATCTATAATTGTGCCCGGCGTTATGATTTGCACAACCTCTCTTTTAACAAGTCCTTTTGCACTTTGAGGGTCTTCAACCTGTTCGCAAATGGCGACCTTATATCCTCTTTCGACAAGCTGAGCTATATATCGCTGAGCTGAGTGAAATGGCACACCGCACATAGGCGCACGTTCCTCAAGACCGCAGCTGCGACCGGTCAAAGCAAGCCCAAGCTCCCTTGAAACAAGAGTGGCATCATCAAAAAACATCTCATAAAAATCTCCGAGTCTGTAAAACAATATACAGTCTTGGTATTCCTCTTTAGTTTTTATATATTGTTGCATCATCGGTGATAACTGCATTTTATTTTTTCCTTTCGTTGTATGCTTTAAGACCGAGCCTTATAAGCTCAACGCCTCTTCTCATATCATGTTTATTTAAAACATATGCAATTCGTATCTCATTTTTGCCAAGCCCCTCTGTCGCATAAAAACCCTCAGCCGGCGCAAACATAACGGTTTCGCCGTTGTCATCAAATTCGCTTAGCAAGAATATCAAAAAATCCTCTATATCATCTACCGGTAATTTTACTGTAATGTAAAACGATCCTCCCGGCTTATGACATACTACACCCGGGATTTTCATAAGCTCTTCATATACGGCATCTCGTCTGCTACAGTATTCTGCAACCATTTTTTCATAATATGACTTAGGAAGCTTATAAAGAGCTGTAGCTCCTATCTGATCTATCGTAGGCACACATAGTCTACCTTGTGCTATTTTCATAATGCCTTCCATGAGGTGTTTGTTTTTTGAAATAACGCAACCTATTCGTGCACCGCAAGCCGAAAATCTTTTTGAAATAGAGTCGATTATAACTACTCTGTCTGCTATATCATCTAACATTCCAAAAGATGTAACTTCTCTGCCGTCATAGACGAATTCCCTATATACTTCGTCGGCAATAATAAATAAATCGTGCTTTTTGGCAAACTCGCCGATGACTTTCATCTCCTCAATCGAAAGCGTATATCCTGTTGGATTGTTTGGTGTTATGCAGCAAATTGCCTTAGTTTTTGGCGTTACCGCAACCTCAAGTTTTGCCATATCAGCATAACGATAGCCGTCCTCAGCTGTTGTAGTCACAGGTACTACATTGCCTCCTGCCGAAAGTACAAAATTGTGATAGTTTGTATAAAACGGTTCAGGAATCAAAACATCGTCTCCGTCATTTACAAGTGCTAAAAATATCATAGTAAGCGCCTCAGAGCCACCATTTGTGATAATCATGTCATCTCTGGTATAATTTATGCCATAATCCTTAAAATAGTCTATAATCGCATCCTGAAGCGAAATAAGACCACCTGACTCCGCATAAGCTATAACCTTTTTATGAAAATTCCTCACCGCTTCCATAAAGCATGCAGGCGTTTCAACATCAGGCTGACCTATGTTTAAATGGTATACCTTTTTGCCGTCGTCTTTAGCCTTTTGCGCTATCGGATTAAATTTTCTAATCGGTGAAAATTGCATGTTTTCTACTCTTTGTGATAAATTCATGGTTTGCTCCTTTACTTTTTTTATTTGTCTAATGTTAAATGTGATTTTTCTACAATTTCTTTTATTTTCTCATCTGTTAAATCGATACTTACATCTGTCTGCTTTATTGCCACACTATCTGTATTTTCTAAATATAATAAATATTCGATATTTCCCTTCGCACCTGTGACCGGCGAAAATGTCAGTCCCTTAGAAAGCAATCCGTTGTCATTTGCATAAGAAATAACATTTTTGATTGTTTGTATATGTACGTTTTTGTCCCGCACAATACCATTTTTGCCTACCTGCTCCTTGCCTGCTTCAAATTGCGGTTTTATAAGACATATTATTTTGCCATCTTTTTTTAATAATTCCTTTGCCTTTGGAAACATCAGCGCAAGCGATATAAACGAAACATCGATACTTATAAAGTCTATCTCCTCTTTTATCAGGGAATTATCCAAATATCTGATATTTGTTTTTTCTAAGTTTACTACCCTCTCATCTGTTCTGAGCTTGTAATCAAGCTGACCGTAGCCTACATCTATCGCATATACCTTTTTTGCGCCATTTTGCAACATACAATCGGTAAAACCGCCTGTAGAAGCGCCCATATCCATACAAATAGCGTCCTTTAAGTCAAGCGCAAATTCATTTATCGATTTTGCAAGCTTAAGACCACCACGGCTGACATATGGACATGTATTGCCACGAATTATAATATTAGCTTCGGTGTCTACCTGTGTGCCTGCCTTATCTACTCTGACCTCATCTATGTAAACTATTCCTGCCATTATTGCGGCCTTTGCTTTCTCCCTTGAAGCAAATAAACCTCTTTCGACAAGTAAAATATCAAGCCTTTCCTTCAATTTGATTTGCTATCCTTTCTGCGATTTTTTGCGCTGACAATCCATATTTTTCCATTACAAGTGGTGTCGCTCCGGCCTCTATAAATTTTTTAGGCCAGCCGAAGCATAAAGTCTTTGTTTTTATCTTTTCAGAAGCTATAACGCTTGCAACGCTTTCGCAAAAACCGCCCTCGAGCATTCCGTCCTCTATCGTCACTATATATTTGGAATTTTTGGTATCCTCTATCAACTTTTCTTTATCTATCGGAGAGATGAATCTAACATTTGTTACTCCGGCATCTATTTTTTGTTTTTTTAATATTTCTGCAGCCTCAATAGCAACTTTGACCATGTCACCGACAGCCCAAATTTGAACGTCCTTGCCAACAGAAATTCTCTGAGCTTTTTTGTCGATATCATCAGGCAGAAAATCAAATATATATGCCTCGCCTCTCGGATATCTTATCGCTATCGGGCTGTCAAAGCCCTCGGCAAAATCAAGCATCATTTCGAACTCTTCCTTAGAAGCCGGAGCTAAAACTGTCATATTCGGAATATTTTTTAAATATGATATATCAAACATGCCATGGTGAGTTTCGCCGTCAGCGCCTACATTTCCCGCCCTGTCTACAGCAAATACGACAGGCACATTTTGAAGGCATACATCCATTATGATATTGTCATATCCCCTTTGCAAAAATGTCGAATATATCGATACAAACGGCTTAAATCCGCATTTTGCCAACGCTCCTGCAAATGTCACCGCATGGCCCTCTGCTATTCCTACATCAAATGTTTTATTTGGAAAAAGCTTTGCAAAATTCGATAAACCTGTACCGTCGATCATGGCAGCGGATATAGCAATTACCTTATCATTTCTCTTTGCAATATCTATCAGTTTATTACCATATATCTCGGAAAATGATTGATTGCCACTTGATACGCACTCTCCTGTATCAGGCTCAAATTTGCCTATTCCATGAAACTTTGCCGGATTTTGTTCGGCATTTTTATATCCTTTGCCTTTTTTCGTAATGACATGTACTATTACCGAATGCTCGAGCTCTTTGACGCTTTCAAATGTATCAATCAGAGCATTGATATCATGCCCATCTATCGGGCCGATATATGTATATCCAAGCTTTTCAAACATTACTCCGTCTACAAGAGAATACTTGAGATGATTTTTCGCATTTGAAACTCCGCTATATAGCGAGCCTCCTATAACAGGCACCTTTTGCAATGCGCCTCTGAAGCCCTTTTTGAAGCTTGTATATCCCTTTGAAACCCTGAGTCTGTTTAAATGTTTAGAGAGCCCTCCTGTATTTTTGCCGATCGACATACCGTTATCATTAAAGACAACTATCGTTTTGGATTTTAGGTCTGCTAAATTATTCAGTCCTTCGTATGAAAGCCCTCCAGTAAGAGCACCGTCCCCTATAACTGCAATAACTTCATGATTTTCACCGTTTAAATCCCTGGCAGCTGCAAATCCTGTAGCTATTGAAATAGAGTTGCTGCTGTGACCCACATCAAAAACATCATATTCACTTTCCTTTTGCTTCGGAAAACCGCTCAGACCGTTAAATTGCCTTAGTGTATCAAAGTGCTCGGCTCTGCCTGTCAAAATCTTATGGACATATGCCTGATGTCCCACATCCCATATCAGCTTGTCCTTCGGAGTATCAAATACCTTGTGCAATGCGATCGTAAGCTCCACAGCTCCGAGATTTGAAGCAAGATGTCCACCTGTTTTTGAAACTTTATCAACTAAAAATTCCCTAATAGCAACCGCTAATAGCTCAAGCTCCTTATTGTCCATAAATTTTAGGTCTTGCGGGAATGTATAATCAAGTAAGTTTTTCATTTTCTCCATATCCTATTACTTCATACGAGTTTCCATTTTAGATATAAGTTCTACGAAAAATTCTGCATTTTCATATTTTGATATCGCACATCTTGCTTTATCGCTTGCTTCCTTAAGAAGCTCTTGCGATTTTTCTAATCCGAAGAGTGCCGGATATGTGGCTTTATTTGTTTCCTCGTCATGTCCCACATTTTTGCCGAGCTCCTCCGTTGTGCCTATGATATCCAATATGTCGTCACGAATTTGGAATGCATATCCTAAATTTTTGCCATACTCTTTTAGATCTGACAGCTTTTGCTCATCAGCTCCTCCTATGTATGCTCCTGCCATTACGGCCGCCTTTATTATTGCTCCCGTCTTATTTTTATTTATATACGAAAGCTCATCAGGAGAAATATCCTTTCCTTCTGCCAATATGTCCGCAACTTGACCGGCAACCATTCCCGACACGCCACTCGCATTTGCAATGCACTGTGCGGCAAGTATTTTACCTTTTAAAATTTCAATATCTATATTATTTTCTATACTATCCTTCAAATCCGTAAGCATACCTTCAAATGCGAGATTTAAAAGGCCGTCGCCTGCAAGAGTTGCCATAGCATCGCCATAAACGGCGTGGTTTGTAGGTTTGCCCCTACGCAAATCGTCATTGTCTATACATGGCAAATCGTCGTGAATCAGAGAATATGTATGTATATATTCGAGTGCAAGCGCATAAGCAAGCGCATTATTTATATCACCGCCGCAAAATTCACAACTAGCCAAAAGCAAGACAGGTCTAAGCCTTTTGCCTCCTGCTTTTAGGCTGTATTCCATTGCTTCTTTTATTACTTTACTTTGGTCTGCAACATCCGGTATCAAGTCTGTCAGATGATTTTCTGTAATTTCCTTATAATCTTCAAATCTCATTTTACTCACCATACACTTCTATCTTTTGTTTTTTTTCATTCAAAATCTTTTCGCAAAGCTCGCATTGCTTTAGTCCAAGCTCATATAATTTTGTCGCTTCCTCTAGTGAAACTTCCTTGTCGCTCAGCTTTATAACTGTTTTTTCAAATTCACTCAAAGCTTCCTCTAGATTATCATTTTTTTGCTTTGACATTTTATTTTCCTTTCGTATGTTTGATTTCCTTTACTTCTGCTAATATCTCTCCGCCAAGAGTTTTTATTTTTAGTATGTCATTTATCTTTACATCATCTATGCTAAGTATTTGTTTGTCTTTTATATCCGTTACCGTTGCAAATCCAAGCTTTTTTAGCCTCTGTGGATTTAGACTTTCGAGCTGTCTTTTTAAGGCTTCAAATTTTAAAAAATATTTTTCTAAAATCGAAAGCAGGCTTTCATATATAAATTTCTTATCAAGTTTTAGGTTTTCTCTAAGCTCATCCGTATCGAAAACAGCCATCTGAGCCGCTGCTGTCGGCGTTTCGGCACGCATATCGGCAACAAAATCTGCAATGGTAAAATCCGTTTCGTGCCCTACCGCTGATATTATGGGAATATCCGAGTCAAATATAGCTCTTGCTACGCATTCCTCATTAAATGCCCAAAGATCCTCCCGAGAGCCGCCTCCTCTGCCTACGATTATTATCTCATTATCTGTAAAATTGTCATTTATATCTTTTATGGCATTTGCTATTTCTTTGCCTGCACTATCGCCTTGCACACTTACAGGATATATAAAAATATCCGTATAATCGTTTTTTGACCTGATTATCTTTAGCATATCCTGCAAAGCAGCCCCTGTTTTAGCTGTTACAATTGCAATCTTTTTTGGATATTGTGGTAGAGCTTTCTTTTTCTCCTTATCAAACAAACCCTCTTTTTCGAGTCTGTTTTTGACCTTTTCAAATGCCATTGCAAGCGCACCCTTGCCCTCCGGCTCAATGCCCTTTATATTTAACGAATAATATCCGCCTTTTTCAAAAACATTTACGAAGCCAAGCGCGATGACCTGCATCCCGTCCTCAATCTCATATCTCAGATTTTGAGCATTATATGAGGAAAAAAAGCATCGTATTGTACTTTTTTCGTCCTTTAGTGAAAAATAAATATGACCCGTATCATGGAATTTAAGATTTGCAATTTCTCCTCTGACATATACATTGCCAATCATAGGATCGGTTTTGATTATGGATGCTATATAACTGTTTAAAGTACTTACATTTATTGGCTTCATTTTTTACTTCTTTCAATGCTTCCAAGAACACCATTTACAAATTTGCTTCCGTCTACGTCGCTATATTTTTTTGCCATTTCAACCGCCTCATTTATAACGACCGGTGCCGGTGTATCCGAATAAAAAATTTCATATACCGAAACTCTTAAAATCGCAAGATCTATCTTTGCCATCCTTTTTGTATCTCGGCTTTTTGCGAATTTATCTATTTTTTCGTCTATTTCTTTTTTATGTAATACAAACGCATTATATCCGTTTTTTAAATATGTAAATGCTTCTTCGTTTGTCTTGTCGATATTCTTACTTTCCAAAAATCTTTCAAACAGTTTTACATCATTGTCAGCCTGTGCTTCCATCTGAAAAATTGCTTGCATAAGGATTTCTCTTTGCTCTGTTCGTGTCATCTTATTTAACCTCTATTTTTCTTCTTGTAATTCTATTCGCTTTACATGGATATTTACGCTTTTAACTATCGCTTCCGTAACGTTTTCGACCTCTTTTTTTACATTTTCCTGTATGTCCCATGCGGCAGTCGGAATCCTTGTGCCATACTTTAAAATGACATATATATCAAAAGTAACGCCTTCCTTGCCTTGGTCTACCTTTACGCCTTTTGGAAGGAGACGTATCACACCCTTTGTCCTTTGTGCTGCGTTTATCGCACATATTTCAAAGACGCGATCCGAAAATCGCTCATCAGATAGATTGTCTAAATGTGTATACTCTTGCTCCATCTTACATGCCTCAAATTTCTTTTTTATACATACTGTTTAATTATAACAGAAAAAGGGCAACTTTTTAAGTATAGCTACCCCTTTTTCATACTTATTTAAATAATTCCTTTAAGTTCTTTATAAAGCTACTCTTTTTCGCATAACAGCTTGTATCCACTTCCTTAGACATTTGCTTGATTGCCGATTTTTGTTTTTGTGAGAGCTTCGTAGGTACCTCTAAGTTGACCTTTACATAAAGATCTCCCTTTCTCTGAGAATGAGGACTTACGATACCCTTGCCCTTAAGTCTAAAGGTAGTTGCAGGTTGCGTGCCTGCAGGCACTTTATATTTAACTTTTCCCTCAAGAGTCGGTACAACGATTTCGTCTCCAAGAGCCGCCTGCTCAAATGTGATAGGAATTTCGATCTGTATATCCTGTCCTGCTCTCTTATACATACTATGTGGCTTTACTGCAATTATTATATATAGATCTCCGGCAGGACCCCCATTTTCGCCCGGCTCGCCTTGACCCCTTAGTGTTATGGCAGATCCGTTGTCAACTCCGGCAGGTACATTTACTGCTATTGTAACGGTTTTTCTCACCTTGCCGGTGCCCTTGCAATCAGGACAAGGCTTTTCAATTATAGAGCCTGTACCTTTACAATCAGGGCATGTAGACGATGTCTGGAAAACGCCAAAAGGTGTCTGTTTTGAAGTTAAGATCTCGCCTGTACCTCCGCATGTAGGACAAGTCTTTTTTTCGCTTCCGGGTGCCGCACCGCTACCGTTACATTTTTTACACTCTACATACTTTGTGAGCTTTATCTGCTTTTTGACGCCAAATGCGGCTTCCTCAAATGTGATAGTCAGATTTTTTTGTATATCCCGTCCACGCTGCGGTCCGTTTCGCCTTCGCGAAAAGCCACCTCGGTTGCCACCGAACATACCGCCAAACATATTGAATATATCGTCAAATCCGCCAAAATCACCGCTGTAAGCTCCTCCGCCAAAGCCGGCATTTGGGTCGACCCCGGCATGACCAAATCTATCATATTTTGACTTTTTGTCAGGGTCGCTCAAAATGCCATAAGCCTCGTTGATTTCCTTAAACTTTTCTTCGGCTTCCTTATCGCCCGGATTTTTGTCCGGATGATATTTCATCGCAAGCTTTCTGTAGGCTCTTTTGATTTCATCATCCGAAGCTCCTTTTTTTAGACCTAAGACCTCATAAAAATCTCTTTTTTCAGCCATTATTTATCATCCTCGTCATCTACTACTTCATAGTCGGCATCTACTACATTGTCATCCGCATTGCTATTTGCTGCTCCGCCTTGCGCATCTTGCTGTGCGCCTGCCTGAGCCTGTGCCTGTTGCTGTGCTTGTTCATATAGCTTTGCTGACATCTTATGGAAGTGTTCTGTCAGCTTTTCATTAGCAGCCTTGATTTCATCAACTGTACCATTATTTAGAACCTTCTTTAGCTCCTCTGCGGCGTCATTGATCTCTTTCTTTTCGTCCTCAGTAAGTTTATCGTCAAGCTCCTTTAGATTTTTTTCTGTTTCGTAAATCAAAGTTTCTGCCTGATTTCTGACTTCTGTCTCTTCCTTCTTCTTTTTGTCCTCTTCTGCAAATTGCTCTGCTTCTTTTACCTTAGCATTGATTTCTTCCTCAGATAGATTTGTTGAAGAAGTAATTGTTATACTCTGCTCCTTGCCTGTGCCAAGGTCCTTTGCGCTTACATTTACGATACCATTTGCGTCGATATCAAATGTAACTTCTATTTGAGGTACTCCTCTTGGAGCTGCAGGAATACCATTTAGCTGGAATCTACCAAGAGTTATATTATCCTTTGCCATTTCACGCTCACCCTGCATTACATGTATGTCTACAGCAGACTGATTATCTGCAGCAGTTGAGAATATCTGACTCTTTTTAGTTGGAATTGTTGTATTTCTTTCGATAAGCTTTGTAGCAACTCCGCCAAGAGTTTCGATCGAAAGTGAAAGTGGTGTTACATCAAGAAGTAATACGTCATTTACTTCACCTGTCAAAACACCTGCCTGTATAGAAGCTCCGATAGCTACGCATTCATCAGGGTTGACTCCCTTAAATGGATCCTTTCCTGTAATTTTCTTAACTGTCTCTTGTACAGCCGGTATCCTTGTAGAACCGCCAACAAGTACGATTTTTGCAATATCCGAAGTTGATACGCCGGCATCAGCCATTGCCTTTTTCATTGGTTCGATAGTTGCTTCTACAAGACTTGCTGTAAGCTGTTCAAACTTAGCTCTTGAAATATCCATATTTAAATGAAGCGGACCATTATCGTTTACTGTGATAAATGGCAGATTTACATTTGTTGTCTGTGCGCTTGAAAGCTCTTTTTTAGCCTTTTCTGCAGCTTCCTTTAGTCTCTGAAGTGCCATCTGGTCTTTTCTCAGATCTACTCCGTTTTCCTTTGCAAACTCATCAGCCATATAATTCATAAGTGCATTATCAAAGTCGTCGCCACCTAGCTTGTTGTTACCTGAAGTTGCAAGTACTTCAAATACTCCGTCACCAAGTTCAAGGATAGATACATCGAATGTACCGCCACCAAGGTCATATACTAAGATTTTGTGATGTCCTTCTTCCTTATCAAGACCGTATGCAAGAGCTGCCGCAGTTGGCTCGTTGATAATTCTCTTTACATCAAGACCTGCAATTTTACCGGCGTCCTTTGTCGCCTGTTTTTGGCTGTCTGTAAAGTATGCAGGTACAGTTATAACTGCCTCTGTAACCTTTTCGCCAAGATAGCTTTCGGCGTCTGTTTTTAGCTTAGTCAAAATCATTGCCGAAATATCCTGTGGTGTATATTCCTTACCGTCAATTTTTACCTTGTAGTCCTCACCCATATGTCTTTTTATAGATGAAATTGTTCTGTCAGGATTTGTAACCGCCTGTCTTTTTGCAGTTTCACCTACAAGTCTTTCTCCATTTTTTGCAAAGCCTACAACTGAAGGAGTAGTTCTGTCTCCCTCCGCATTTGTTATTACTGTAGGGTCTCCTCCTTCGAGTACCGCTACACAAGAATTAGTTGTTCCTAAATCAATACCTATTACTTTTCCCATTGTTATTATCTCCTTTACTTTTCTTACTTAATTTTCACATTTTATATGTAAATATGTGGCTTTCTTTCACATATCTAAACATAATTAATTTGCAACTTTTACCATAGAAGGTCTGATGACCTTTCCGTTTAACATATATCCTTTTTGAAGAACCTCGCTGACATTACCGCTTTGGACCTTGTCTGTATCCTCCATCATTACCGCATTATGATAATTTGGATCAAATACGACATTCTCCGCTTCGATTTCTGTCACTCCGGCTTCTGTAAGAGCGTCCTTTAGTTGTTTAAATATCAACATCATCCCTTCCTTAAAGCCGTCCGCTCCGTTGTCCTTATCATCACTTTCTTCCGAATTTTGAAGCGCTCTTTCAAAATTATCTAAGACATCTATCAGCTTTACGACTATTTTTTCGTTCGCATAAGCATGGATTTCGCTTCTTTGCTTTTCTGCCCTCTTTTTGTAATTTTGAAAATCTGCCATAAGACGCATATATCGAATATTTAAATCCTCGTCCTCTGCGCTTTTTTCTTTAGCTTCGTCTGCTTCGCCACCTTCCTCGGTTTTTTTTGCATCCTGCGGATCAGCTTGATCTTCTTTTGAACCTTTTTCCTGCTCCGCTGTCATTTCTTCTGTTGTTTCTTCTGCTTTTTCTTCCTTGTCTGTCACATTTTCTTTTACATCTTTTGTTTCCTTATTTGTCATCTTCGCCTCCTGTAAGTTTAAATGAATTTGTCAAATTGTCAGTTAGATATTCTATTACCGATGTTATCTCACCATATCTCATACGAGTAGGTCCGATAACTCCAAGCTTGCCTACGAGCTTGCCGTCAACATGATAAGTTGCCGTAATCAAGCTACATTCATTTAAATTGACATCTTCATTTTCCGTACCTATTGTAATCATAATGCCGTCATCTCGAGTTGCCATTTTCCTTACAAATTCATCCTTTTGGTCTATCATCTTGATGAAGTCCTCAGCTTTAGATATGTCCTTGTACTCCGGCATCGAGAATATATTTGTAAGCCCGTCCATATAGAGGTTGACATTTAACATATCCTCAAGCGTCTTTACGAAGTTTGGCATAATATTTTTTGCAAGAGCACTCATGGCCTTTGCATCTATTTCAAACGACTGTATGATATCGATCTTAAGCGCTTCGCTCAGCGTCTTTCCTTTGTATGTATATGTCATAGATTTTGACAAAATGCGGAGCATTTCCTCTGTATAAGCATGGTCGAGTTTTAGCGCTGTATTAGATACCTTGCCCGCTTCCGAAATTATCATAAGTATCACATGCTTTTCATCAAGCGGTAAAAATGTAATTGCCTTTAACACGTCCTTTTCTGAGCTTGGTGTTATAGCAAACGATGTCAGATTTGTAATCTGTGAAAGTATTTTTGCGGCCCTTTCTACCGTTTTATCAAGCTCAGTGAAGTTGTCATACAGCTCCCTTGCAATTATATTTTTTTTGCTTTTAGGAAGCTCTCTTTTCTTCATTATCTCATTTACATATAACCT
The DNA here is from genome assembly GCA_963634825.1 of uncultured Porphyromonadaceae bacterium. Lineage (GTDB taxonomy): Bacteria > Bacillota > Clostridia > Peptostreptococcales > Anaerovoracaceae > Gallibacter. The sequence goes on from CAVHCP010000001.1 coordinate 25,317, forward strand.
ATAAGCTTTTTGTGAAGGCACTCTGCCTGCAGAAGTATGAGGATGAGTCAGAAAACCCATCTCCTCAAGATCTGCCATTTCATTTCTGATGGTTGCAGGACTTACGCCGAGTTCATATTTTTTTGATAATGTCCTCGAGCCTACCGGTTCTGCTGTGGAAATAAAATCGGCTATGATTGCCTGAAGTATTTTTAGTTTTCTTTCATTTAAATCCATAACTCCTTCTCCTTTTTATTAGCACTCACTATCTTTGAGTGCTAACTATATTATTAGTATACCCTATATTTGGTTCATGTCAACATACTAATTTAAATTTTTTTAGATTAAATTTCCTTATGTCAGTAAAGCAAAAGGGGCTACACCCGAATTCGGATGTAGCCCCTTTTGTATATTGAATATATTTTTAGTTACATAACATTAGCCTTTTAGGATTTTTTATGCAGATTTTGCCTCTTTCCTTTCGGAGACCTTCTTGATCACAAAGAGGATCAAAAGCAGTGCAGCAACTCCAGAACCTAATGTTGTAAATAGGTTGAAGTTTGTAAATGCCGAAACTAAATAACCTACTGCGCATGCTACAGCAACTGTCAAGGCGTATGGTATCTGTGTCGAAACGTGATCCATATGATCGCAATCCGCACCTGTTGAAGAGAGAATTGTTGTATCCGATATAGGAGAGCAATGATCTCCAAATACCGAACCTCCGAGCGTAGCCGCAAGTGTAACAATTATCAAATTAGGGTCTGTAGCAATTGAATCCTCACAGATCAATAATACGATTGGAATCAATATACCGAATGTGCCCCACGCTGTACCCATCGAAAACGATAGAAATGCCGCAACTATAAATATTACAAACGGCAACAATATGAGTGGGAAATGGCTTACCTGTACAAGATGTCCGATGTATTCGCCTGTCGAAAGCAAATCTCTGCAAACGCCTGAGATTGTCCAAGCTAAAACGAGGATTGTGATAGCAGGTACCATCATTTTGATACCGTCATTTACACTACCCATAAAATCTTTGAAGTTGAGTATCTTACGAGGAAGATATAATACAAATGTTACAAGGATAGCTCCAAAGCCTCCAAGCACAAGCGATGTTGAAGAATCACAATTTCCAAATGCCTCAACTATATTTGTGCCCTCACCCGAGAAAAGACCTCCTGTATAAAGCATTGCAAGTATGGAAAGGAAAATCAGCGCCAATATAGGAATCAAAAGGTCTTTTACCTGCCCCTTCGACTCGCTATCCTCTACTTCCATATCATTTAATGCTCCAAGCTCATTTTCGAGCTCTGCTCTCCTTTCGAGCTCTTTCATCGGACCATAGCTTGTATTTGTAGTAGCTACTATTATAACCATAAGTATTGTCAATAATGCATATAAGTTAAATGGTATTGTAGCAACGAATGCTAAGATATCACTATCAAATATCTTAGCTCCTGCAAGCGTACTGCCTACTGCTGCCGCCCAAGATGATATAGGTGCTATGATACAGACAGGTGCCGCAGTTGAGTCTATCAAATATGCGAGCTTTGCTCTTGCTACACGATACTTATCTGTAACAGGCTTCATAACAGTACCTACTGTCAGGCAGTTAAAATAATCATCTACAAATATTATTATTCCCAGAAGACCTGTTGCAAGCTGTGCCATTTTTTTATTTTTAATTTTTTTAGCTGCCCAGACACCATAGGCCTGAGAGCCGCCACCGGCTGTTACTAAAACGACCAAAACTCCAAGGAGGGCCAAAAACAAAATCATGGTTGCATTTTCACCCATTTTTTGTGCCATAAGAGTAAAAGTAGTAGTAATACCTCCCATAAATCCACCGTCGGTAGCAAAAGCATATGTGAAAGTTCCGACAAAAATACCTATAAGAAGCGATGATATAACCTCTTTTGTTATCAAAGCTAATGCAATAGCTACTATAGGTGGTAATATTGATAATATTCCGACATTAATAGCGTCCATAACGACTCCTTTCTTTTATAACCACATAGATTATATATGAAAAAATGCGGTTTTGCAAAAAATTTAGAAAATAGAAGCCTTTATGGACGCTTTTTTAGTTGGTTTATTAGTTTATTAGTTTATTAGTTTATTAGTTTATTAATTTTACAATTTATTTTTTAATTATGCCTTCTTTTACAAGCCATTCATGTGCTGCCTCCCTAGGAGACTTTCCGAGCTCGTCGACCTCATAATTGAGCTCCTGCATAACCTCTTCAGTCAATAATGGATTTAGCTCCTCACATGCCTTCTCTATCTCAGGATGCTTCTTTAAAACTTCCTCTCTTATTGTAGGTACCGCATGATAAGGCGGGAAGAAATTCTTATCATCTTCCAAAACCTTTAGCTGGAATTTCTTTAGAAGCCCATCTGTCATAAATGCATCTATTATTTGAACCTCATCATTTTCAAGAGCGTGATATCTTGTAGAACTGTCGAGTCCGCTAACTGATTTAAAGTTGAGCCCGTAATATTCACAAAGAGCATTATATCCGTCTTTTCTGTTCAAAAATTCGTGTGTTGTACCGACCTTAAACTCCGAAGCGCAACTAACCAAATCGCTTACCTTATTTAAATTGTATTTATCAGCTGTTTCCTGCTTCATAGCAAGCGCATATGTATTATTATACTCGGATTGTCCGAGCGTTATAAGTCCATACTTTTCCTTCATCTCTTTTTTGCATGTTTCATAAACCTCGTCCATATCAGTATTTGTATCATGCTTTAAAATACTCATATATTGCGTGCCCGTATAATCAACATACATATCTACTTCGCCTTTTTGGGTAGCCTCAAGCACTACCTGACTTCCGCCAAGATCCTGTTTTCTTTCGACCTCAATGCCTGTCTTATCCTCTATCACATCAGAATAAAGATGCATCAAAACCTCTTGCTCAGTATAATCCTTGCTTGCAACAACGACTTTTTCTTTATTATTTTCTGCAATGCCCGAGATAATATTAAACGATATTAGAGCAACAATAATAACCGCAAATGTGCCAAGTATTATTTTTTTAACCTTTCGGCTTTTTTTGATTTGCTCAATATTTCCGTTGTAATCCTTTTGCAGGCTGATTGGTGTTACAAGCTTTTCTATCATGCCTATAATCCAGTCCACAAAAAGCGCCAACAAGCTTGCAGGAATAGCACCAGCTAAAATCTGAGCATTGCTTACTGTCCTGATACCCGAAAATATCAAATAACCAAGTCCGCCCGCACCGATATATGCTGCCATAGTCATAAGTCCAACAGCAGTAACTGCCGAAATCCTGACGCCTGCCATTATTACTGGCAATGCAAGTGGCAATTGAACTCTAAAAAGTCTTTGCGTCTTAGTCAGTCCAATACCCTTTGCCGCTTCAAGCGTCAGCGGATCTATATTTTCAAGACCTGTATATGTATTTTTAATAATAGGCAATAAAGAATAAATAACTACCATCACAATCGCCGGAAGCGATCCTATACCAAGTAGCGGTATTGAAAGACCAAGCAAAGCAAGTGACGGGATAGCTTGTATAATATTTGCAACGCCAAGCACCGGTTTGCTTAGCTTTTTGATATAGCTGATCAATATACCGAGAGGTACTCCGACCAAAATCGAAAATACAACCGCTATACAAGTCAGCTTTATATGCTCAAGCGTAAGAGAGCCGATTTCACCGATATTTTCGGAGATAAAAGTCATAAAATCCATTATGCTTCACTCTCCTTTCCTGCATCTGCATCTTCTGCATCTTTTTCATCATCTTTAGTCAAATAAGGAGAGCTCATAACATTTATAAGGCTACTGCTTGTAATAAGTCCTCTAAGTATACCATCGTCATCAACAACAGGAATATTAGTAGTATCAGTCTCATCAATTTTTTGTAGTAAATCTACAATGCTGTCCTGTGGTCTTGCCGTAATTATAGTCTCTTTTCTATATATATCTCCTGCTGTCAACCACGGTCTGAGAGCGCTATATAAACCTCTACGGTTTACAATACCTATATATTTTTTGTCATCATCAACTACTATTAGAGTATCTATATGGTGCTGTACCATTCTTTTGATACAGTCATTTCTTGTAAGGTCAGGCTTACACGTTATAGGATTAGAAATCATAATATCCTCAACCTTGATATACTCCGGTGAGTCCCAAATCTTATTTTTTCCTATAAAATTTTCTACGAATTCATTTTTTGGATGCTTCAAAATTTCTTCCGGCGTGTCAAATTGAAGTATTTCGCCATCTTTCATGATCATAATCCTGTCTGCAATCTTTATCGCCTCATCCATATCATGAGTTACAAAAACTATAGTTGCATCCATCTTTTTATGAAGCTCTATAAGCTCATCCTGCAAATTTGTCCTTGTCATAGGATCAAGAGCCGAAAACGGTTCGTCCATCAATATAACTTTAGGATCGTTTGCAAGCGCCCTTGCAACGCCTACCCTCTGCTGCTGGCCACCGGAAAGATTTGTCGGATATTTATTTAAATACTCCTCCTCATCGAGCTGCATTATTTCCATAAGCCTTTTTGTATTTTTTTCAATTTCTGCTTTATCTTTTTTTTCTAATCTTTGAATCAGCTCGATATTTTCCTTTACAGTCATATGCGGAAAAAGTCCCATCTGCTGTATGACATATCCTATGCTTCTCCTAAGCTCGGTTTTATTTACTTTTTCGATATTTTTGCCGTCTATTAAGATACTGCCGGATGTCGGCACAATCAGCCTATTTATCATTTTTAAAGTCGTGGTTTTGCCACAACCGCTTGCACCTATTATAGCGACAAGTTCCTTATCATTGATTGTAAAGCTAATATCGTGAAGAACCTTCTTATCTTTGAATTCTTTTGATACATTTACAAATTCAATCATCCATTACCTCTTTCTCTAAAAAAATGTGTAAATATACTGATATTATACTATATTTGGAGTAATTTAGCAAAAATCACCTGGTTTTTTGTGACCAAGTGATAAAATATAATTTCACAGCAACTTTTAATCTTCTGCTTCCGAATCAGATATGTTATAGATTTTTTCATATGTTCCTAAATTGCAAAAATCTATTTTGTATTTTCTATTATTTATGCGTGTAAACATCACGCTATCAATGTCAAAAACTCTCAACATATCATATGTAACAACGGTTCCTTCTGGCAGCCCAAACACATCCCTCAAAAGCCAATTACCCAACTCTTTATTAGGATTGCTCATTATTGCTTTACCAACTTTCGACTTTGCATCTTCAATAACTTTTTCTTCATCCGACAATTGTTGATACTCAGCATCTTTTAGCTTTTTATATGCCCGTTGACATACTTTTGCATCCATTTCTGTACCATTCGGCAAGATCAAAGTAAATGGCGTATCTCTTGGTGGGAAAAAGTTTAAATCTCTATCCCTGTCTTCTTTATTGTATGGAATATATAGCTCATTTGGATCTCGCACGCGACCTTCTGCATTCCATTGATTCAATCCACTTTTTTCTGGTACATATTTTGTTCCATCACGTTTTAAAGCATACAATCTCAAACAAAGTTGCGAACGTTGTTCACAAGCTATTTGTTCTTGCCTATTTGCTTGGTGTACGGATTCATCAAGCAATTTCAATGCTTCAAATGGGTCTTCCAAAATCTCAACATCAAAGGCATCCATCAATTGCATATCATCAAAAATCATAAATAATGTATTCTTTGACATACTGAAATGATATGTATGCCTTCCATCTGAAAAATATGTATTGTTTGCATTCCCTCTATTTTCATCCAAAACAATATTATCAATATCTACATAGTCAAACGCAGCTTCATAAATCTGCATAGCTCGCGGTATCCTTTTGACCACATGATAAATCATCTCCGTAAGGCCATGTAAATTTTTAGTAACACGGATTCTCTCATTTCTATACTCAGATATTGTCTTTACAAGTTCAATACCGAATAGATTTTCAAACGTTGGTCTTAGTCTGCCGAATTCCGCCACTTTCTGGTCGTCACTACCAACCCATGTTTTCAGACCGATACCAATAACGCCTTTTGTAGCATCCGCCGAACAATCTTCTCTTGAAAGATTATCAGCCCCAAAATACTTACAAAAAGTGTTCTCGTGAGCACGATAATACAACATCGGCGTTTCAGAATCAGCGAATAAATTCGATAAACTACCAATCAAAGCAAGCATTGATTTATAATTTTCACGTTGCTCTTTTGGTTGATTCTCATAAAACACATCTTCACCTATATTCTCTTAATTTTTAACTTATTGCAACTACAATACTATCGGCAATTCTTCCGATCACTGACACACAGACAGAATTCCCCGCTTGCTTATAAAGTCTTGACTCCGCCATATCTTTTGGCAATTTAAATGTAGTCGGAAATCCCTGTGTATTAAAGCATTCGTGAGGTGTCATTTTACGGATTCCATTATCTGTCTTAATCAAACAAACATTGTGTCCACCCATTCCCTGATTTGCAGTCAATGTTGGAACTACACCTGATTTATTTTTACGCACATACTGTCTTCTCCACTGATAAACAGCTCTATCATCATCCATTGCTTCTACAAGCTTATCATAAATATCGCCTTTATATTTGCCCGGTGTATAGTAATATTTCTCATTCAATTTAGTATGAAAATCAATAATATCTGACAACTGAGTTGTCAATGGTATAGCATCCGGAAACTCAAATTTATTATGCTGTTTTTCATCCAAAAAGCCAACAATATAAATACGTTCCCTATTCTGGGGAATGTTGCCATATTCCATTGCATTAAGCACTTTGTACTTTGTATGATAACCAAGCTGAGCAAGCGTATCTAAAATTACAGTGAATGTATTTCCATCATCATGTGTAACAAGATTCTTTACATTTTCCAAAAAAACAATCTTAGGCTTTTTTTCTTCAATGATTCGCGCAACTTCAAAGAACAACGTTCCTCTACCTTTTGCATCCGCAAAGCCTTGTCTATATCCTGCCACACTAAAAGATTGACATGGGAAACCGGCTAAGCAAACATCAAAATCCGGTATTTCACTGGACTTTACATCTCTTATATCTCTACAATCTACTTTTATATTTGAATTTAATTCATATGTCTGCACTGGGTAAGGGTCAAATTCGTTCGCATATACAGTTTCAAAAGCATCTGTGAGCTCGAATCCCATATCGATACCGCCTACACCGGCAAAAAAAGATGCGCATTTTAATTTGTTTTTCATTTTGACATAAAGCTCCTTTATTTCTGCTCGTTATCAATAATATTTTAAAGAAAACATTGCAACTTAGTCAAGTATCACGCCGTCTTCGTCAACCTGCACCTCTTTTACTGTAGCCTTTGGCTTAGATTGCTTGTTTTCGTCGACCTCATTGCTATTATCTTTTTCTGTGCCTTTTTCTTTTGCGATCGTATCCAAAAGTAATCCTTCGATTTTATTTAAAATTTCGGCATTTTCACTTAAATAAGCCTTTACATTTTCTCTGCCCTGACCTATCCTATTGCCCTCAAAGCTGTACCATGAGCCCGCTTTATCGATAATATTTTTATTTACGGCGCAATCCATGATATCTCCTATTTTTGAAATACCCTCGCCATACATAATATCAAACTCTGCCTGTCTAAATGGAGGCGCCACCTTGTTTTTAACAATCTTTACCTTCACACGATTGCCAAGCATCTGATCGCCTTGTTTTATAGTCTCTACCTTCCTTACGTCAAATCGCATAGATGCATAAAACTTAAGCGCACGACCGCCTGTTGTAGTTTCCGGATTGCCATATATAACGCCTATTTTTTCTCTCAGCTGATTTATAAAAACAACTGAAGCCTTTGATTTATTTATAACGCCGGCAAGCTTTCGAAGTGCCTGTGACATAAGTCTTGCCTGCAATCCTACATGACTGTCTCCCATATCGCCGTCAATTTCTGTTTTAGGCACTAAAGCGGCTACCGAGTCAACCACGATAACATCAAGTGCGCCCGATCTTACAAGAAGCTCGCATATCTCAAGCGCCTGCTCACCTGTATCAGGCTGAGATACTAAGAGCTCATCTATATTTACTCCAAGATTTTTTGCATACTCCGGATCAAGTGCGTGCTCTGCATCTATAAAAGCAGCCTTACCGCCTGTCTTTTGCGCCTCTGCTATTATATGAAGCGCAAGCGTTGTCTTACCTGATGACTCCGGACCGTAAATTTCTATAATACGTCCTTTAGGTATACCACCTATACCGGTTGCTAAATCAAGGCTCATCGAGCCTGTAGAAATTGCTTCTATATTTAGCTTCATATTGTCATCGCCAAGTCTCATAACAGAGCCTTTGCCGAATTGCTTTTCTATCTGAGCTAATGCGTCGCTCAAAGCCTTTTCTTTATTTTCGTTTATATTAGCCATATTGTACTTTCCTCCTTAAAAACAAATATAAGTTGCAAGAACATTTGTTCACACAACTTATATTATATTAGTTTTTCTATGCTGTCAAGCAAATTCGAACAAATGTTTTTAATCTGCTTCCGAGCCCTCTGTTATGCCGGTTTCAGAGATTATTTTTTGATTGATTTGAGATGCTTTATTGCTCATCTCATAATTGTCCATTCCAAAGACATTTTTATAAAGTCGCGCGTTATTTTCCTCGAGGGTAGTAGGAATAGCAATCCACTTGCCGTTTACTATACCTCCCCAGTAGTTGAACGGATATCCAACCGACTTATCTATATCGAATTTTAAAGCCTTTGGCAACAAGGATGTAATATCCTTTGTTTTCATATTTGTCTGTATTTCCGGGAATACTTCGTCTGTAAGCTTTGTTACCATTGTAGGATGCGCTTTTGCCTTGTCAAAAACGGCTGTCAACACTTTTTTAATTCGCTCTGTCCTGCCCGGATCTCCGCCGGAAGTCTTTCTTATACGGCAATATGTCGCCGCCTGCACACCGTCTAATGTTTGCGTTCCTGCAGAAGTTACCTCAGTCCACTCTCTATCTGTATTATTTGCTGTCTCCGGTCCCCACTTATTTAGGTCGGCTAATTCGTTTTCTTCTACTTCGATTTCGATACCACCAAGTGCATCAACGGTGTCAGCTACCGAATACCAGTCTACAACAACAAACTCCGATATGTTTAGGTCAAGGCTCTGATTTAGCATTTTACATGTATTTACAGGACCACCAAATGCGTGCGCATGCGTTGCCTTATCAAGCATGCTTTCGCCATTTATATCATCCATAAGAAGGTATGTATCTCTCATAACAGATGTTAGTGTTATCTTGCCTGTGGATTTTTCTATTGTCGCAATGACTATCGCATCTGTCCTCGAATTTGCCTGTTTTTCGCCCTTTCGCTCGTCTGTACCCATTATAGCTATATTTCTGTAGCCTTTTAGATTTTCGGCTACCGTCTCATCTATGCCAAATTCCTCATAATTTGTATCTACATAATCGAGTTTGCCAATCTGCGAATCAAGGAAAAAATATGCGCCTACTCCTATTGCCGCAAGGAGTAAAATCAATACCACAACTACTTTTGGCCAGATTCTTTTTTTCTTGCCATTTTTGCCAACTTTAGCATTTTTTTTCGCTTTTTTAGGCTTTTTCTTTGTTTGTTTTAAATCCTTAGCATCTTCTTCTGTCAGAAATGGCTTTTTTGGAACGGTATAATAATCATCTGCACTTTTTGGATTATTTTGCTCTATATTCATAAATTCTGCCAAAAAATCCTCTGAAACATCATTTTTCTTTTTTCTCTTTTTCTTAGGGGCAGTTGGTTTTATATCATTATTCTGATCATATTTGTCACTTCGCATTATTTATCTCCTAACACATCATATACCATCTTAATCATCGCATTTACGCTACGATGCCTTAACGTATCTCTATCAGCATACGCAAAACGATTTTCTTTACATATTAATTTATCTTTACACAGAATTGCAGTATACACCAAACCTACGGGTTTTTCAAGCGTACCGCCATCCGGACCTGCAAGTCCTGTTACAGCAACACATATATCACTGCCGGAGGCTTTATGCAGACCTTCCGCCATTTCTTTGGCAACTTCTTCACTTACTGCACCGTATTTTTTAAGCGTCTCTGCTTTCACACCGAGCTCATCAATTTTAGATTGATTGCTGTATGTAACAAGTCCTCTGTCAAAAATTGCCGAGCTTCCGGCAACGCTCACAATAGTATCTGCAAACATACCTCCTGTACATGATTCGGCTGACGAAAGAGTCAATCCTCTTTCCTTTAATTTATTTACAAGCTCTTCTTCTGTATTTTTGTCGCCCACAGCGCACATATATTTGCCAACTCTCTTTTTTATCTCTTCTATACAGGAATCGACAGCCTGCTCCGCTTCGTCAAAGGTTTTTCTCTTTGATGTAATGCGTATCGTTACTTCGCCTGCCTTTGCATATGTTGCTATTGTCGGATCTGTCTGCTTGTCAATCAAATCTATAATTTCTGTTTCGAGCGTTGACTCACCTATACCAAGCGTCTTTACAAATTTATAGCAAATCGCATCTTCTGATTTTGCAGAAAGAAAATCTCTGACATAAGCCTCGTACATCGGCTTCATTTCAAATGGAGGTCCCGGAAGCGCAATAACTATTTTATTGTCAACTTCTGATATGAAACCCGGTGCTGTGCCATAATCATTTTGCATAGTAATACAGCCTTCAGGAAGGAATGCCTGCTTTATATTATTTTCTGTCATTTCTCTTCCTTGCGCCAAAAACCTCTTTTGCATTCTCTCAAGCGCTTCGTCATTTTGTACTAATTTCTTGCCGATAGCCTCTGCTATCACTTCCTTTGTCAAGTCGTCCTGAGTCGGTCCAAGTCCGCCCGTTGTAATGACAATATCGCTCTCTTTAAGCGCTTCTGTAACTGTTTTTGCTACTCTTTTTGGATTATCTCCTACCGTATAATGATATATGACATCTATTCCTAAATCATTTAGATTTTTTGATAGGAATGCCGCATTTGTATTTGCAATTTGACCAAATAGTATCTCTGTTCCTACCGCAACTATCGTACTTTTCACAGTTTATTCCTTTCTTGTAATCATTTATTTAGGTTTGGCAGTGCCGGGGAGCCTCAGCTCCCCGGGAGGTTTAGCCCCGCAGGGGCTAAACCTCCGCCCGCCCGCCTACACGCCTGTGGCCGTGACCGTGGGCGGGCGGCACTGCCTACAGTCCACCCTTTAAAAAAACTTCCTTATTTTTAACAATATATTCGATACCGCTTATAACAGTTAAAATCACGCATATCCACAGCATTATCATATCAAGAGGTATACCTATATATCTGCATGGCCAATTCTTTAAAAGCAAGAGCGGGACAGCTATCATCTGAGAAACTGTTTTTAGTTTCCCCGAAAATCCTGCCGCTATAACTATACCGTCTGCTGCCGCAACCGTCCTCAATCCTGCAACTATAAATTCACGAGCTAAAATAACTATCAGCATCCAGCCCGGCACAACAGACAATTGCACCAAGATAACAAGTGCCGAAATGACAAGTATTTTATCGGCAAGCGGATCCATAATTTTACCAAAGTTTGTTACAAGCCCTCTGCTTCTTGCTATATGACCGTCGAGTGCGTCTGTCGCCGATGCCAATATAAATATTATTGTGGCAGCGTAAATATGCCCAAGCAAATATACTACTATAAATACGGGCACCGCCAAAATCCTAAGCATCGTCAGCTTATTTGGTAAATTCATCTAAACCTCCATTCCGACTAAATCATAGTCGTACGAATCTATAATCCTAACAGTTACAAATTCTCCTATTTTATGCTTTTTCTCACTCTTTATTATCAACGTATTGTCAATTTCCGGAGCGTCATACTCTGTACGCCCTATATAAACGCCTTCCTCTTTATCCTCCTCATCGATAATCGCCTTTAGCGTCCTTCCTACCATTGACTCGTTTTTTTCTCTTGAAATCTCCATCTGAAGCCTCATAAGCGCATCTCGCCTTTGAATCTTGAGCTCCTCATCTATCTGATTTTGCATTTCGGCCGCAGGCGTACCCTCCTCCATCGAATATGCAAATACGCCCATTCTCTCAAACCTCACATCTTCTACAAAATTATATAGCTCATCAAAATCAGCTTCGCTCTCTCCCGGAAATCCCGTAATAAATGTTGTCCTTATTGCTATATCAGGTATCCTCGCTCTCAACTTAGCTATTGTATTTGTTATACTCTTCTTTGTAGAATGCCTTTTCATAGCACCTAAAATATTATTTGAGCAATGCTGCAATGGTATATCGATATATTTACATACCTTATCGCAGTTAGCCATAATTTCTATAAGCTCATCCGTGATTTTGTCCTCGTAGCAATATAAAAGTCTGATCCACTCGATGCCGTCGATTTTAGAAAGCTCCTCTATAAGCTCGTGCAAGTTGTACCTTCCATAAAGATCCTTGCCGTATGCCGTCACATCTTGCCCTATCAAAATTATCTCGCGAGTACCATTTTGTACAAGCAATTTTGCTTCTTTTATGATGTTTTCAATGCTTCTGGATCTATATCTTCCCCTTATACTTGGTATAACGCAGTAAGCGCAACAGTTGTCACAACCCTCTGATATTTTTAAATATGATACATAGTTTGCCTTTTCGTATCGTCTGTAAATCAAATCGATATCGCTGCAGTTGTATTCGCCGACAATCCTTTCGCGCCTGCCATTTACATGCTTTTCTAAAATCTGTGGCAATTTTTCGTATTCGTTTACACCTATAAAAATATCGACCTCCGGCATCTCCTCAAAGAGCTCCTTTGAATATCTTTTTGAAAGACATCCGCTCACAACCAAAAGCCTTTCGCCTCTCTGTGCAAAATCAAATATTTTTTCTATTGATTCCCTTTTTGCATCGTTAATAAATCCACAAGTATTTACAATTATCACATCGGATTCTTCCCAATTGTCTACTATTTTATGTCCGTTTTTTTCGAGAATGCCTGCTGCCATTTCCGAATCATTGAAATTTTTGGGACATCCTAATGTTTCTATATATATATTCATTCGTCCTTTTTTCCTTCTTTTTTTGCATCCAAATCTTCCTGAGACCAAAGCACACTTCTCGGTCTTGAACCGTCCGGCGGTCCGACAATTCCGGCATCCTGCATATCCTCAATAATACGAGCCGCTCTGTTATATCCAATCCTAAATCGTCTCTGAAGCATCGAAACAGAAGCCTGCCCGGCATTTATAACAGTCTGTATCGCCTCATCCATAAGTTCATCCTCCTGCGAGCTTGCATGTGTCACATCGCCCTTTTCTATGGAGTCAGAAATCTCCTGATCATAATTTACTTCTTCATTTTGAGCCTTTACAAACTTTATGATATTTTTTACCTCTTCATCAGAAATGAAAGGTCCCTGTATCCTCATCGGCTTATCGAGATCCTGCGGTTTATAAAGCATATCTCCGTTTCCCACAAGTTTCTCTGCTCCCGGCATATCTATGATAGTCCTTGAGTCTATCTGCGAAGACACCATAAAGGCTATACGTGACGGAATATTCGCCTTGATAAGGCCTGTCACTACATCAACCGACGGTCTTTGAGTTGCAACGATAAGGTGCATACCTGCTGCTCTTGCGAGCTGTGCAAGCCTACAAATAGCTTCCTCAACCTGCGAACTTGCAACCATCATCAAATCGGCAAGCTCATCTATGATTATCACAATTTGTGACATTATCTCATCCGTCCTGCCCTCTTTTTTCATCAGTGCATTATATGCTTTGATGTCTTTTACCTTATTTTCGGCAAATCGCTTATACCTGCTTGTCATCTCCGAAACTGCCCAGTTTAGTGCTGCCGCAGCCTTTGTACTGTCAGTTACTACAGGAATGAGCAGATGTGGTATACCATTGTAATTTCCAAGTTCTACCATTTTAGGATCTATCAAAAGCAGCTTTACCTCATTTGGCTTTGCTCTATAAAGTATACTCGCTATTATCGTATTGATACATACGCTCTTGCCCGAGCCTGTTGCTCCTGCTATAAGCATATGTGGCATCTTAGCAAGATCAGCAACAACTGAATTGCCGGCAATATCCTTTCCGACAGCAAATGCAAGCTTCGATGTATTTTTCCTAAACTCCGCCGATGATATGATGTCGCCTATTGTCACGGTCTGCCTTACTTCATTTTCTACTTCTATGCCAACTGCGGCTTTGCCCGGAATAGGTGCTTCTATCCTTATGCTTCTTGCACGCAGGTTTAGTGCTATATCGTCGGCAAGTCTTACTATGCTTGCAACCTTTACTCCTATTGCAGGCTGTATCTCATATCGTGTAACAGAAGATCCTCGTGTTACATTTATAACCTTAGCCTCAACATTGAAGCTCTTTAGCGTCTCCTCTAAAAGATGCGCATTTTCGGAAAGGATTTCCCCTTCTTTTTTTGTCATCGCTTTCTTCTTATTTATTTTTAAAAGCGAAAGAGGTGGCAGGATATAATCTTTATTATCAGCGCCCTCAAGTCCTTTTATAAGATCCTCTGTTGTCTTTTCGCTATCAACTCTATCCGCATTAGCAATATTATCAGAGCTGTCAAGATTTTGACCATCATCCTTACTCTTTATATCCTTATCCTGCGATACAAAGGATTTCTCAGCATCGGAAGCATCCTCTCTCCTGGCTCCGTATTGCTCATCATTAGCCCACAAATCTATTATACGGTCCTTACCCCTTGCTGTATCGTCTCCATATTTATTTAGCAAGCTCAAAAAATCAGTCTGCTCTTCCGAAAACTTCGAAACCGCATCCGGTCTTAAATCCTTTGCTTCTCTTTTAGCTTCAGCATTTTTTTCCTTTTCGGCCTCTACCGATTTTTTATTTTCTTTTCTTTCTTCACGCTTTGCGCGTGCGTTTTCGTAGGCACGAGAAATAGGTGTGTTGACCGTCAAAAGGACACATATTATTATTGCCGCTATCGAAAATAGATAAAGTCCCGACATGCCTACTGCTTTTTTAATCAAAGCACCGAGATACATTCCCACAACTCCGCCATTGCGAAGAAGTATACCTCGCTCATATACATCTGCAAGCTTAGCGGTCGACATATCAAAGCCGTTTAAAAATCGACCGGCATTTAAAATATCAATCATTATAAAAATCACACAGACTAATATAACGGTCTTTGCCGTAAACGGCTTGCTCATTTTCATAAATAACATAATAGCAAAAAGCATCAAAAAATAAGGGAGTATAAAACCGCCAAGTCCGAATATTCCCTTTAAGAAGTCGCTAATCTTCTCCCCTACTATGCCCGCAAGATCTGTATGCATAGCAATAGCAAGGAAAATGCCGATAACAAGCATAATTATAGCGACAATCTCATCATTTATCCTTTTTTTGTTTTCATCTATTTTATTTTTACCATTTGCACCTTTTGCACCCTTTAAAGCAGGCTTGCTTGCCTTTTTTTTCACAGTCGATGCTTTCTTTTTAGTTGCCATAAATTAAATAATTTCCTTTCGTATTTATCACATTCATTTTAACTAAATTATAGCCTATATATTTTAAGAAAATATCTGATATATGATTACAAAGGCTCCAAGCACCCATGTATAGCACGAAAATACGATAAGCTTTTTATTGGAAACAAGTTTTATCATAGTCTTTATAGCTATAAGTCCCGAAATTGCAGATACTATCATTCCAACAAAGATTGGCATCATCATAGAAAGCTCAAGCCCTTGCTTTAATGCCTTTGGAAATTCTAAAATAACCGAACCGAGTATAGACGGAATAGATATCAAAAATGCAAACTTAACTGCAAATTCTCTATTCAATCTTGTAACAAGTCCTCCAAATAGTGTAGAGCCTGATCGTGATATACCCGGCGTAATAGCTATTCCCTGCATAATACCCACAAAAATAGCACTTCTAAAAGGCATCTGCATAGCTTCCCTCCTGCCACCCGGAAGTCTTTCTCCTATAAAAAGTATAGTACCTGTTATTAAAAATCCTATACCGATTGCAATAAGTGAGCTATAAAATCCATTGAAGATATCATTGAATAAAAGTCCTATTATCGCTGTAGGAATACTTGCAACTATTATCAAAAATCCTAGCTTTCGAGTTGGATTGGCATTTACACGAAGTCCCTTACCGGTAAATATATCCTTTATTACCGCTCCAAGTTCTTTTATGAGGTCTACAATATCATGCCAATAAACTATAAATACCGATATAAGCGTACCAAGATGTAGCATTACGGTAAAAAATAACACACTGTCTCCATTTATATGAAAAAAATATTGTAGGACTGCAAGATGTCCCGAGCTACTTATCGGCAAAAACTCTCCAAGCCCCTGCACAACTCCCAAAATTATCGATTGAAACATTGATAGCGTTTCCATTTTTTCCTCCTAAAAATTTGCCTCTAACCTTATAAATTATATCATATATGATATTGGAGTGGTATAGTGAATTTGTAATGCTACATCCTAATGAATTGAAATAAATATTATAAAACAATAACAAGGGTTATAGAACAAGAACAAACAAAAAGCACCGGCGCAAGGCCGATGCTTTTGACGAAAAGCAGGTAGCTAATCTGCTTTCCAGAATATTAAGTACCGATTGTATATTTACTAAAAAGTAAATGATTATTTGTAGTCTTCCATTAATTTCTTGAAGATAGGAAGTGATTTTTCGATCTTTTCCTTTTCAACACAGTATGAAAGTCTCATGAAGTTTGAAGTTCCAAATCCTGTACCAGGAACCATGAGCAAGTCATAATCCATAGCCTTCTTGCAGAATGCTTCTGCATCCTTATCTGGAGCTTCGATGTACATATAGAATGCACCTGATGGCTCAGCTACATTGTAGCCAAGTTCAATAAGACCATTGTAAAGGATGTCTCTGTTTACCTTGTATGGCTCTAGAAGAGGTTCTACATCTACGCAATCTCTAACAACCTGCTGGAAGATAGAAGGTGCGCAAACATATCCAAGAGCTCTTCCTGCACCATTTACTGCAGGTACGATCTCGTCATGATTTACAACAGACTTTGGAACTGCTATATATCCGATTCTTTCGCCTGGAAGTGAAAGTGACTTAGACCATGAGTAGCAGATAAGAGTGTTGTCATATAATGATGGCAAGAAAGTAACCTTTTCATCAGTATAAACAAGTTCTCTATATGGTTCGTCAGCTATCAAATAGATAGGATGACCATATTCTTTTTCTGCATCCTTAAGTACTGCTGTTACTTCTTCCAAATTAGCCTTTGAATAAATAACTCCTGATGGGTTATTTGGTGAGTTGATGATAATAGCCTTTGTATTTGGTGTAATTGCAGCCTTGATCTTTGCAGGATCTAATGTCATATCATCTGCTGGCTGTACCAATACTGGTTTTGCACCCTGTGATTTGATAAATACAGTATATTCTGGGAAGAATGGAATAACTACCATAACTTCATCTGTAGGTGCAGCTGTAATAGCCCTTAAAACGATGCTTAGTGAAGCAGCAGCTCCGCAAGTCATATAGATGTCGTTCATATCAAAGTCTGAACCAAATCTCTTATTTAGATTGTCGGCAATTGCTGTTCTTGTGTCATTAGCACCAGGGCCTGGAGTGTATGAGTTGTAATCCTTAGGATCCTGATTCTGAACGATTTTAATAATAGCATCTGCTACTTCCTTAGGAGCAGGTACTGAAGGGTTACCAAGTGTAAAGTTCATTACATTCTCGTCGCCCACAATTGCAGCTCTTTCCCATCCGAAAGCAGCGATTTCTCTGATAACTGAAGGTTCAACACCCAGCTGATACATATCTTTATTAATGTTCATTTTAAATACCCTCTTTTCTTTGATAGCCTGCTACGGCACAATGGCCGTAGCAGTTAATTAGTTTTGCGACTAATAGATATTATTTTATGCCAGCTTATCTTGTGATTTCGTCGTCTCTAGTCTTGCCAACATGACCAATTGCACTGATAGCACCAAAGATTACAGCACCTACGATTGCAGGTAGAATCCAGTTCATATCAAGTGAAGCAAGTGGAAGTTTAGCAATTGCTCCTGTTAGTGATTCTAAGAATCCAGGAGTCTGCCATCCGTTCATTGCATATAGCTGAGCGATTCCCTTTGGCACTGAGATGCAAGCTACGAATATAACCGCACCTGTGTAAATCCAGTTGTATTTGATGAACTTATCAAATAGTGTGAATAAGAACAATGCCATGTAAATTGGATATAGGATAGCCAATACAGGAACTGCGAAGTTGATGATAGTATTTACTCCAAAGAGTGAGATGAAGAAAGCAAGGATTGTTGAAACTGTTACAACGATCTTATAGAATCCTTCGTCCTTCTGGAATACTCTTGTGAAGAAGTTACCCGCAACGCCTGTCAAACCAACTGCTGTAGTCAAGCAAGCAAGAGCAGTAGCGATACCTATTACCCATTTACCTGCTGAACCATACATAGTAGTAAATACGCCAACAAGGATACCAGTTCTGTTATCGTTTGCTAGATACTCACCAGCATACTGTGGATCTCCTGACATTGTAGCACCTACATAAGTAAGACCACCATATACTATTGCAAGTAGAAGTGCAGCTACCAAACCAACACCGATAGAAACTCTGAATCTTTCCTGTTCATTTTCGTATCCCTTGTTGATAAGGTCAGTAACAACGATACCTGCCATCAAAGCTGAACCAAGAGCGTCCATTGTCTGGTAACCTTCAGTAAAGCCCTTGATGAATAGGTTGTCGATCATACCCTGCTCGATACCAGGTGAGCCTGTTGCGATTTCGCCTGCAGGCTTGAATATAGCAAGGATGATTGTTCCAACTAGGATGATAATCAATACAGGTGTAAGGAATTTACCGATGATATCGATAACCTTAGCTGATCTGATTACGCATATCCAGCTTAGAGCAAAGAATACAAGTGAAGTAATCCATGCAGGAGCATTTTCTCCGAATGACTGCATTACAAATACTTCGTGAGTTGTTGCTGCTGTTCTTGGTACTGCGAATAGTACGCAAAGTACAGTTACTGAAATAAATCCTAATGCAGCTGCGAATTTGTAAGATACTCTCTTACCCATGTCGTCAGCCATACCGCCAACCATAGCAGTTGCGATAACGCCCAATACTGGGAATACAGGGTCTGCGATCAAGAATCCGACTGCTGACTGTACCCAGCCGTCACCTGACATAACCCCGAGGTATGGTGGGAAAATCAAGTTTCCTGCACCAAAGAAGATTGCGAATAACGCAAATCCGACAACAATAATGTCTTTAGTCTTGTTCTTTTGCATTTTTGAAACCTCTCTGTTTAAAAGATAAAACTAATATTTAGCTAAAGGCTTATAGCCCATTAACTACATTGTTTGGCTTTTCGCCAGCCATTACCTTTATCATATTGTCATAAGACCACTGTACCATTCTGATGAATGCGTCGTCAGTAGTTCCTGCAATATGAGGTGTAACAGTTAGATGATTGTTACCCACTTCATTTAGAGTGAATAGCGGATGATCAGGAGCAGGTGGCTCTGGTGCTATTACATCAAGGCCTGCTGTAACTCTACCATTGTTAAGTGCATCTCTGAGATCCTCGTTATTTACGATTTCTCCTCTTGCAACATTTACAATGATAACATCATCCTTCATCTTTGCGATAGTATCTTTGTTTACCATGCCTCTTGTAGAATCAAGGACAGGTACGTGGTATGAAAGAATATCGCACTGAGCATAAAGCTCGTCAAGAGTACAATATGTTAGATCGTATTCTTTTTCGAAATCTTCGTCTGCTCTTACTACGTCGTTGTAAAGAACTTTCGCTCCAAAAGCCTTTAGATACTTACATGCTTCTTTACCGATAGCACCAAGACCTACAAGACCTACTGTTCTTGTACCAAGCTCCTTGTGTCCATTTTGTTTGAACTCAGCGAAGCATTCGTCGAAATGACCGGTTTTGATCCTAATGTCGTTAGGTGCAGTCTTTTTAAGACATGCAAGCATAAGTCCTACAGCATGTTCTGCAACAGATTTTGCATTTACTGCTCTGTTGTTGCAAACATAGATGCCTCTTTCATTTGTTGCTTCAAGGTCAATCTTGTCAAAGCCTACTCCAAGTGACTGGATTAGCTTTAATTTTGGTGAACTTTTTACAACATCTGCGCTGATAATATCAACAGGTCCACACCAAAGAATATCAGCATCCTTTAGCGCTGCCTTGAGATCCTCGTCTGAGCAAGGCCATTCGATGAAATCAAATTCCATACCTTCAGGCTTTGCAACTCCGAATCTCTGAACTCCTTTTGGCTCTCTTAGAGCAATAACCTTAGTCATTTTATCCTCCTAAATAGATAATAAAACTTAGTGATAATTATTTTAGTACTTCTTTGGCAATAACCATTTTCTGTACTTCAGAAGTTCCTTCATAAATAGAAGTAACCCTAATATCTCTGTACATTCTTTCAATTGGATAATCTTTGATATAGCCGTATCCACCGTGTAGCTGGAGAGCTCTATCAACAATCCATTTGCCTTCTTCAGAAGCAAATAGCTTAGCCATTGATGCTTCCTTATCAGCAGGCTGTCCCATGTCCATCTTGTATGCCGCATCATAAACCAGGTGTCTGATAGCACATAGCTTAGTTTCCATTTCGGCAATCAAGAACTGAGTGTTCTGGAACTGTGACAATTTCTTTCCAAACTGCTTTCTTGCTTTGATATAGCTCTTAGCTTCTTCCATTGCAGCTGTTGCAATACCAAGTGCCTGAGCTGAGATACCAAGTCTTCCCAAAGAAAGTGTCTGCATCGCATTTACGAATCCATTGTCTACTTCGCCAAGAATATTTTCTGCAGGTACTCTTACATCTTCAAGTACAACGTCTGAAGTTGCACAACCGATCATACCCATCTTATCTTCTGGCTTACCGAATGATACGCCCTCAGATTTTGAGTCAACGATAAATGCAGTAATACCCTTTACGCCCTTTGCAGGGTTAGTCTTAGCGAAAACGATTACATAATCAGAGAAAGGCGCTGCTGTGATGAAGGTCTTTCTACCATTGAGGATGTAGTCGTCGCCGTCTTTTACAGCTGTTGTCAAAACAGATGCTGCGTCAGAACCTGCACCAGGCTCAGTCAAGCCGAATGCCAATACGATCTCGCCTCTTCCTAGTGGTGGAAGATATTTTTTCTTCTGTTCTTCGTTACCGAATTTTAGAAGAGGTGCAGCATATAGAGAGTTGTTTCCTGATACATAGATAGAAGCAACACCTGATGCTCTTGAAATTTCTTCCATTACTATAGCATACGATCTGTGGTCTCCGCCTGATCCGCCGTATTCTACCGGTGTTTTAACAGCCAAGAATCCGGCTTCGCCCATCTTTTTGTAGAGTTCCATTGGGAATTCTGCTGTCTTGTCAACATCTTCTGCTATTGGTTTGATTTCGTTTTCAGCAAAAGATCTTGCAAGCTGACGGACTAATTCATGTTCTTTTTCGAAAATCATAAAAATCCTCCTTAAAAATATATATACTATAGCATCTCTGCAAATGTTTGCAATGATGTACGTGCCTGTTCAAAGTTGGTCATCTGATGATCTACTTCGATCATAACCAATTTGATGCCTTCTTTTTCGAGAGCCTTTTTAAAGATAGGATAATCAAATTCTTCTGGGTCACAGAATTTAGCCTGTACATAAAGTACTCCGTCTGCTCCTGATTTCTTAACCTTGTCGATTAAAATATCGCTTCTCTTCTTGTCTGCATCATATAGTAATGAGCATCCTTCAATATCTCCAAGATATTTAGCAAGTGCTCTGATAGGATTGTCTGTTCCTTCGTCAACAAGAGTTCTGAACTGTCTTGATTCCTGAGCTACCTCATCATCAACTATAGCAAGTTTATAGTCTTCGAGTATAGCATTTAGGTCATCAAGGCTTGTCAAGATACCTGTTGTAACGATTTTCTTTCCATCCCAAGGCTTAACTTCCTCTTTTTTGAGTTCTTCATTAAGCTCTGACAAAAGCTCTGTATACTCAGCTCTATCCATATAATTAGCAATAGTAAGAACCTTGCTTCTCTTAGATGGAGTGATGATCTGAGGATATTTTGCAGCTAATTCTACGAATTCTTGCATAAGCTTTTTAGATTTGTTATAAAGCTTGATAGCTTCTTCGATATCTGTATCTGAGAAAATATCTCCCTTGATTGCTTCAAGCTGCTCTTTAACCTTTCTGTACTGAGTTTCGTTGAAGTCAACTCCGCACTCAAGCTTTCTGTTCTGAGCCATAGCTACATGGATATAAGGAATCTTATCACCAACAGCTAATTTAATATTTTGTCCTAAAGCCTTTAGAGAGTCGCACTGGATAGATACCATGATACCTGATAAGCAATCAAGAGTACCATTTAGTGCCATTTCCATTGTTCTCTGTACTACAGAGCAATAGAATGCAGGGAAATATTCCTTAGCTTCTGATACCTGTCCCTGGCTACCCCAAAGACCAACCGGTATCATTCCAGAAGCATATACGATTTCTACAGGCATATGAATCGGAGAAACACCAATCAATTTTTTACCTTCTGCCTGGTATTTTTTTACCAAATCAGCTATGCTGACATCGAATTTTTTTAATACGTTTGCAACATTACTCATTGATTATTTCGCCTCCTTATTTGCAGCCATTACTTCAATAAGGCCCTGTACTCTTGTATCATACTGTGCTTCTGAGAAGTTTCTTGGGTCAGCCTGGTCGCCATCAAAGATAGCAGTTGGAATACCAGTTTCTTCTCTGATAACTCTTTCGAGTTCATACATCTGTCCTGACCACTGCTTACAGCTTCTGTTGATGTGGATCAAAGCGCCGTCACAGTCATTTTCTCTGATAACCTTCAATCTCATATCTGCTGATCTCTCGAAGCTGATTGCGTTTGGAGTTCTGCAGTATGCCTGCATCAGTTCATTTGTATTGCCATAGATATATCCGAAAGCGTCAGCATAAACTGTACCGCATACATTAACACCAGCATCCTTCAAAGTCTTGAATGTGTGTCTTAGGTGTGGCCAGCAAGCTATACCTTCAAACATAACTCTGTACTTTTCTTCGCCCTTAAATGTTGATTTGCCTTCTTTAACATTTTCTTCGAATTCTTTTAGAAGTAGCTCAAATGCTTCGGCAGATTCTTTCTTACCTCTTGCACAAACTGCTACTGCCATGTGGTTAAATACATCAAATCCGCTGAATGGTGAAGGAGTGTATCTGCACATACTTGTTGCAGCAAGCCATGCTCTACCTGTTCTCTGAGAAATTTCCATTACCTCTTCAAACTTCTTTTGATCCCATTTTTTACCTGTGATCTCTTCGAGCTGTTCAATAGCATGCTTGAACTGTCCTCTTACGTAAGCTATTCTGTCATCTTCTGCATCATAATCATTGTTGTATGGAATATCTACAAGGATCATTGGAATATCAAGTTCCTTTGCGATATTTTCGTACCATTTGATCATGCAGTTACAGATGTTGTTACAGCATAGTACGAAATCAGGCTGTGGCATGTTTAGCTCCGGAGCATCCTTTACCTGCATATATGCCAAGCTTATTCTTGCATATGCACAGATGTCATTTGAATATCCGCTTTGCTCTGCAGTTTCGCACATTCTCTCTCCACCGCCTTTAGCTGCGATAGCCGCTGCTTGGTTTTCAGGATATACTACCTTAACACCAAGAGTTTCAAAGATTTCCTGTGGGAAGTTAGATGCACACCAGCCCACTTTTTCACCGGCGTTTTTAGCATCCCACGCACCCTGATAATGCTCAGCAACTATCTTGTTTAACAGATCCCTAGCCATTACCGGCTTAGCTTCTACATTACTCATGTTGTACCCCTTTCTCATTTTTTTAAATAAAATTCATACGCATAGATTGCTGCTCCCAATGCACCTGCTAACTGGGATTCATCAGAAACTGCAATAGTTGTATCAAGTTCCTCTTCTAACGCTCTGACCACTCCGGAATTTCGCGAAACCCCGCCTGTCATAACTACAGGTGGCTCTACGCCTATTCTCTTTGCCTGACCTGCAACTCGGCTTGCAACCGAAGCATGTATGCCTTTGATGATGCTCTTAACATCCGCATTATGCGCAAGTGAGGAGATTACCTCTGATTCGGCAAAGACTGTACATGTCGATGATATCGGTGTCTTTGATGTAGCTTCTGCATCAAGCTTACCAAATTCATCAAGATCTACATGAAGTACATTTGCCATTACCTCGAGAAATCTGCCTGTACCGGCTGCACATTTGTCATTCATAACAAAGTTTTGCAGTTGACCGTTTTTATCAATTCGCAGTACTTTTGCATCCTGTCCGCCTATGTCGATTATAGTGCCTACCTGACCAAAGATACACGAACCGCCTTTAGCATGGCAACTTAGCTCACTCATAGTCTTGTCCGCTCTCTCATATGTATTTCGACCATATCCTGTCGAAACGATAGCCGACATATCATCGAGAGTCAGCCCCGCTTTACCCAGGGCCTCCTCAAGGATGATGTCAACGCCGTCAGTGCCGGCGCCTTTTGCTACAAGCGCACTGCTAATTTTTTCTTTTCCATCTGCCAATATGACGCACTTAGAAGAAGTCGAGCCAATGTCTACTCCTAATGTATAAATTTTGCTCATTTTATTGATCTCCGATGTAAATTACTCCATTTGCTTTGAATTCAGCGATCTGCTCATCAGTATATCCGATTTCCTTCATGATATCTTCTGACTGTTCACCGATCATAGGACCCTTCTTGTATTCTGCAGGACCCATTTCCTGGAATTTAACAGGTAGTTTTACAAGAGTTCTTTCTGCTCCGTTGTCATAAGTCATCTTGTAGAAGCAGTCATTTGCCCAAGCCTGCTCGTCAACAAGGATTTCTTCCCATGACTGAGCTACCGAGAATGCGAAGTCTGCCTTTGTAAGGATTGGCTTCCACTCTTCTGCAGTCTTTGTCTTGAACTTATCCATAATCATGTCATAAATCTCAGAATTTAGACCGTTTGCGATTAAGTTAGTTACAGGATAATATTTTTCGTCATCTACAAGATCAGGTCTTTCGATAACTTCCATCCATCTGTTGTAATAAGTGTTGTAGTCAGGCATGCAAGTCTGAATAAATCTGCCGTCCTTTGTTTCCCAAGCAGCGTTGAATGGGTTGTTTGACTCTCTGATTGCGATAGGATATTTAACTCCGATATCCTCATACTGAGCAGCCTGTACCATCATACCCATGTTATGGATAGCTGTTTCGAATAATGAAGTTTCTACTTTTTCGCCTTCGCCTGTCTTTGTTGCCTTATAAAGAGCAGCAAGTACACCAGCGGCAAGGTTCATACCAACGTTGTGGTCGCCAAGACCAGGACATACATTCATAGGTACTGTGCCCTTCTGTCTTAGTGATTCGAGATATCCGCCTCTTGCAAAGAATGAAGTGAAGTCAAATCCAGGAAGATCCTTGTCAGGACCGTATTCGCCATATCCTGTAATCATCGCATATACAAGCTTAGGGAATTTGCCTTTTAGTGACTCATAATCAAGTCCGTTCTTTTGAAGTGACTGAACTCTGTTATTTGTAATGAAGATGTCTGCATCTTCCAATAATTTAAATAGTGCCTCTTTACCTGCTGGATCCTTAGTATTTAGAGAGATACATCTCTTGTTACCATTTTCAAGATCCCAAGTAGTATTTTCGTGGAATAATGACCATTTATCGCTTGGTCTTCCTTCTGTTGGTGCAGTATATCTTAGTGGATCTCCCTTTGCTGATTCTACTTTGATAACATCAGCACCGAGGTCAGCTAAAAATCTGCCTGTTGTAGCTGCAGCGATAAATGTAGCATATTCAACTACTTTAACGCCTTCTAATGGCTTTTTTGTGTTACTCATTTATTTATCCTCCTTAGTTTTAGCTAAACATTTGATTGACTTTAATTATAATAATAATTATATCAATCTTTACCCGATAAGTAAATACCGAGTAAGATTATTAACAGCTTATTTTGTCCTGCCTGCGGCTATATCCGCTATGACTTTATTTTTAAGAACCTTCTCATTTATCTTGCCTGAGCTGTTTCGTGGCATTTCCTCCATAAAGAAAATGTATTCGGGTATTTTGTAATCGCTTATTTTGCCCTTTAGCTCGCGTTTTATCCTTTCCCTCAGCTCCGGATCCTCTTTGCCCTCGATGCAGGCTGTTATCTCTTCCTGAAGCACTATTGCAGGCACTCCGAATACTTTAACATCCGTGGTGCCGACAATATCCTTTATGGCCTTTTCTATTTCGAGTGGCGAAATATTTTCTCCGCCCCTTATAATCAAATTTTTAAATCTTCCGGTTATGACCAAGTTGCCGTCTTTTCTGATATATCCGAGGTCTCCGCTCTTTAGCCATCCGTCTTCAGTAAAAGCATTTTTTGTTTCCTCCGGATTAGCTATATATCCTTGCATAACATTATATCCTTTTATTTGGATCTCTCCCTCTATATTGCACCTACAAGGCTTTGTTGCGCCCTTTCGCATAGTTCTGACTTTTACTCCCGGAATAGGAGAACCTGAAGTATTTGCTTTTACTTCGATAGGATCATCATTTTTGCACAGCGTCACACACGGCGAAGTTTCGGTCTGACCGTATGACGGTTGCAGATTTATCCCGTCAAACATTTGACAAATTTCGATATAGTCTTGCGGGAATATCTGCGATCCCGCTATAATACCGCTTTTTACGGAGCTCAAATCATAATCCTTACGATTTTTATTTCTGAGCATCGCCAAAAACATCGTAGGCACTCCATTCATAATGGTGCACTTATGCTTTTGAATTGCCCTGAAAATATCGACCGAGCGAGTACTCTGCAAAAGGCACATTTTGAAACAAGCGTGCAGCATAGTCAAAATGCAACCTGTTATGCCAAATGTATGAAACAAAGGAACGGTTACAAGCATTATATCGTTTTCGTTCCAGCCGAGCTGATCTGCCATCGCAATGGCGTTGTTCATTACATTATAATGCGAGAGCTCTACACCCTTGCTGTTTCCTGTAGTTCCTGAAGTGAATAATACATTTGCGATACTATTGTAATCGGTAGACGGCTCAAATGAAACATTTTCGCCTTCCCTTGCGATTTCCTGCCACTTCTCGTATGACTTTAGCATATATGTGCAGGTCCTTACCGTTGTATTTGGATAGAGAAGCTGTCTCATTGTATTTTCGTATGAGACCTCTTCGAAATTTTTCGAATAAAAGAAATGTGTTAGGTTGGTAAGCCCGATACATCTCTCGAGCTCTGCTTTTGTAAATCTTGTGTTAAACAGGACTGCTGTTGCGCCCATTTTAACAACTGCAAAATAATGAAAAATCCAGCTGTCGCTGTTTGTGCCAATGATGCCTACATGATCTCCCGGCTTTATGTTTGCCTCCTGCATCTCTGTGCAAAGCACATTTACAATGCAGTGAATATCATGCCACGTATATACGCCATCTTTTACGACAAGTGCCGGTTTATCAGGAGTACATTTGGCTCTCATATCGAGAACCTCTCCTATTGTTTTTTCGATAAATTCCAATTTGTTTCTCCAAACTTTTTAGTAGTTAGATATACCCTTGTTATTTTTTTATCTTTTCATTGACAGTATACATTTTTGTTTCAAAAATTGCAATTGATTTTTCGTGAATTTTCCAAAGAAATTAAAGATTATTTTTAATTAAATTTTTTTTGTAACAGGCTAACAAAATGTGGTACAATCATATGTAAATATTACATAAAGAACAGGAGAATAGTCATGAACAAAAAACCAAATGTAGCACTGGTCGGAGTTACAGGTGTTGTAGGTTCGACATTTTTGAAGGTATTAGGAGAAAGAGATTTTCCTTTTGAAAATCTTTATATGATGGCATCATCAAAATCTGCCGGTAAGACGATAAATTTCAAGGGAAAGGACTATATTGTAGAGGAGCTCACAGAGCACAGCTTTGATAAGGATATAGACATCGCCCTATTTTCTGCGGGCGGAGCTGTAAGCGCAAAATTTGCCCCAATCGCGGCAAAGCATGGCGTGACAGTAGTAGATAACAGTTCTCAGTGGAGAATGGATCCCGAAATTCCTCTTGTAGTACCGGAAGTAAATCCTGATGACATCAAGTGGAACAAA
The DNA here is from genome assembly GCA_963634825.1 of uncultured Porphyromonadaceae bacterium. Taxonomy (GTDB): domain Bacteria; phylum Bacillota; class Clostridia; order Peptostreptococcales; family Anaerovoracaceae; genus Gallibacter. The sequence goes on from CAVHCP010000001.1 coordinate 53,507, forward strand.
GGCATTATCGCAAATCCTAACTGTTCGACAATACAGGCTATGATCGTTTTAAAGCCACTTCACGACAAATATAAGATCAAAAGAGTTGTTTATTCGACATACCAGGCTGTATCAGGCTCAGGAGTTAAGGGTATAAAGGATCTCGAAAACGGTCTTGCCGGAAATGATACTACTAATGCGTATCCGCATCCTATCGCAGGCAACTGTATACCTCAGATAGATTCTTTTACCGACAACGGATATACTAAAGAAGAGATGAAGATGATAAACGAAACTCACAAAATCCTCGGTGACGACAGCATCAGGGTTACTGCAACAACAGTCAGAGTGCCTGTTTTTGACAGCCACAGCGAATCTATCAATATTGAATTCGAAAAGGATTTTGATTTAGACGAACTCAGGAATGTTTTGAAAAACGCTCCCGGAATTATCGTCCAGGATGATCCCGCAAACAGCGTTTATCCTCTTGCAAGAGCAGCTGCCGGCACAGACGATGTATATGTCGGTCGTATAAGAAGAGACTTTTCTGTTGACAGTGGAGTAAATCTCTGGGTTGTTTCGGACAACATCAGAAAAGGTGCCGCGACAAATACAGTACAGATCGCAGAAGAGCTGTTAAAATAGGGATTTATAACACATTTATAACTATGGTGCCGGCAAGAGAATTATATCTCCCTTGCAATTTCGCAGGCACAGTCTGCAATTGCCAGCGAAACGAGCTTGGGAGCGGAAAAGCGTCAGCAATGTTTGAGCACCAAAGGTACGAGTTTTGCTGACGCTCCGCGAGCCTGTGAATGAGCTTACGCTATTGCCTGTGCCGAGAACTGCAAGGGAGATATAATTCTCTTGCCGGCACCATTTATAGAAAACTGTATAACAAAAACAAAAAATCAGACGTCACGTACTGTCTGATTTTTTGAATGAGTCGTTATATAGAGAGGTTAATTTATATGTGGACTACACGCTCCATAGTCCTGTGTTACTTGTTAATATCTTTCCTATCACTTTCACACAACCATAGTATAGAATATCTTGGTGACAGGCTCGTGACTTTTATATAAACAAAACGTCACAAAAGAAAAAACCGACTTGCAATTTGTAAGTCGGTTTGATTTTCTTAATTATTCTGCCATAACATCCTTGCCATCATAGTAGTTGCAATTTGGACAAACTCTATGTGGAAGCTTAGGCTCATGACACTGTGGACATTCTGATAAGCCCGGAGCCTTCATTTTCATATTTGGTGCTCTTCTGCTGTCTCTTTTTGATTTTGAAGTTTTTCTCTTAGGTACTGCCATTTCTACACCTCCTTCGAACTTAATATCTATTGAAATTTTAGTAATTTGCAACTATTAGAGTATACAACACTTAAAATTGCGTGTCAACTGTTTTCTGTCGGTCTTTTCTGTCAAGAAAAATTATGCCACTACAGTTTGCTATTCATCATTGCAATATAATGATATTTATATTTTGTAGTCAATTAAATGTTACTCAGCTGTTGCATAAGCTTTACAATATCGTCGCCGTAAGTCTTGCTTGATGCCCATTTACCGCTAAGATCCTCTACATATGGCGCACTGCCTCTTGTCACATACTTAAATCTCACATCTACACATGTATTTTTCAATGCGTCTTTGTTCGCATATGCCTTGAGATGCTGTATCTGCGCCCGTATACCTGTTCTTACATCCTCAAATGTATTTGCATTTGTAGGATTCGAATCTACAGCTCCAAGACCTGCAAAATTAAACTGTGTTGCCTTAACATCGCCCTTGTATTGTAGCCATCCTGTTTCATTCATGGCTTGACAAAATGCTACATCCACATTGATATTTTCGGCTTTTGCTTCCTCTACATAAATTTGACAAAACTTTTCTAAGGTTGTTGCCTCTGTATCCTTTTTGGAAGCATTAGCTACTTTGTAGTAATCCGCATACTCTATAGGGCTATATTCATTATAAAATTTTGCTAACTCCTTCGCAGTCGTACTTACCTGCCCTGTAATAGGATGCTTGCTTGTCTGCGTTACCAGATATCCGTCGCTGTCGAATGTGTAATTTTTAGAGCCTATGGTTTTGGTGCCTGTTACAAGCTGCCCACCACCGAGGCTGTATGCCTTTTTGCCTTCATATCCGGTTCCGCTATACTTTATCCAGCCTGAAGCATATCCGTATCCATTTACTCCTTTATCGCAATAAAATTGGTATGGTTTGCCATTTATTATTTGATGTCCATTTAGCTGATATCCATTGCTGTCAAATGCGTAATACTTTGTGCCTATTATAACATATCCTGTCTTTAATGCTCCTCCTCCTGTGCTATATGCATACTTGCCTTCATATCCGGTTCCGCTATACTTTATCCAGCCTGAAGCATATCCGTATCCATTTACTCCTTTATCGCAATAAAATTGGTATGGTTTGCCATTTATTATTTGATGTCCATTTAGCTGATATCCATTGCTGTCAAATGCGTAATACTTTCCCCCTATATTTACATATCCTGTAGCATATTTTTGCGTATCGTAATATTTAAATCTTGCTGATTTGGTTGTGATTTCCCACTCGCCTACTAAAAAACCATCGGTGTCGAAATAATATTGAGTTCCATCTATTGTGTATTTACCTGTTACAAGTTGTCCGCCACCAAGACTATATCCTTTTTTGCCTTCATAACTCGCTCCACTATAATTTATCCAGCCTTCTGCATATCCGTATCCGTTTGACCCTTTATCGCAATAAAATTGATATGGCTTGCCATTTATCATTTGATGATCGTTTTGCTGGTTTCCATTATTGTCAAAGTAATAATACTTGCCCTTTATACACACATATCCTTTAGCATAACTGCCGTCCGCATACTGATAGCGTGCCTTACCGCTGACAGTCACCCATTTGCCCTGTTGTAATCCGAAGAAATTAGCTATGCCTTGAGCGTCCGCAACTCCAAGCTTTTGCTGACCTGTTGCTGTTTTTAAGAAAGTAGTTGCGTCGCTTTTATTGCTGATAAATGCATGCTCAATTATGATGCCGGGGAAGCCCTGCGCTTGCGAAGTCTTTACAACCGCATAGTCGTCATTTACTTTAATTCCTCTATTTCTGAGACCGAGTGCCTTAAGCTGGTCCTGTATTTTTTGCGCAAGTGCCTTGCCTTCTTTCGACTCAGAATGGTAATAAACCTCTGCACCGTTAGCGCTCTCCTGTTCAAAAGAATTTAAATGAATGCTGACAAACGCATTGGCGCCCTTCGTCTTTGCCCATTTAACGCGCTGTACGATGTCATCGATGTTGTCCTTCGAATTTGGGAATGGACAAGCCGCTGTAGTTCTTGTCAAATATACTGTTACACCATCATATTTTTCGAGCTCTGCCTTGCAATATTGCGCAATTTTTAGGGTAATATCCTCTTCCTTTAGACCATTGCCCGTTGCGCCTTTGTGTGTGCTGTCGTGACCCGGATCCAAAACTATCACCACATCTTTTGAAGCCGCAGTTGCTTTCACAAAAACCATACTAAGTAAAGATTTCAAAAGGCTTTGCTGCTCTGATGATGCCTGTGAAGTTGTCAAAGTAGCCTGTGTTTGCAACATCTGTGTAACATTCGTAGTAATTGTTTGCGTATTTGTGGTATTCGCTTGAACTATTCCATCACTTTGGTCTGAAGTACTTGAAGCCTCATTGGCAGAGCCGGTTGCTTCAGTTTGCTCCTCATTTAGCTCGTCGATAGTTGTATCTTCTACCACAGTGCCGTTGCCTAAAATAACATCCGGCTTGACACTGCTCTTGTAATCCATATCAACGCCAAAATATGCTTCTTTATCGGCATCCTTCAGCTTTATTATCTTTGCTGTGCCGTCCTGTACAAAAGTCACAGCCGAAACCTTATAAGATCCTTTATCCTCAGATGTAAAAGATTTAGTAAATAAAAATGCTCCGTCTTCACTTTTTGCGCTTTCCCATAACTTTAGCTCACCGTTGTTTTTGCTATATTGCAATTTGACATCGCTGATATCATTTGCATTTTCGTTAAATGAAACCACTATGTTTTGTGTTGCCGGAGTTTCGACTTTTGTTGTTTCTATATAAAAATAGTTTAGCAACTCTGCATCTGCCTCTTTATAGTTTGTCTGGACCAGCTCGCTTGTCTCAGATCCGCTGTTTTGAGAAGCGGTCATACTTTGCTCTGCCGCATATACAACGCCAAAGCCACCACTTGTCATTAGCATTGTAAATATTGCTATAAATGCTATTTTTCTCTTAAACCTCTGCATAATAAACTCTCTTTCGATTTGCAATTCACAATTTTTTAATTTAATATTTTTAATTTACATAATTTAGGCTATTTTAACTTAAAATGGTTATCCTGTAAAGCATTATAAAGCAAAATAAATCGCCTTTTAAAGGTTTATTATACACTTTTAGAAGGCGATTTGCAAATTTTGGTTTTTTTATTTTGTAGCAATGATAGAAAAATCTATATTTGATTATTTATTGCTTGCAAGCTTTAGTGTGTCTCTTGCAATCATAAGTTCCTCATCTGTTGGGATAAGCAATACTTTTACTTTAGAATCGTCGGTTGAGATAACTTTTTCCTCACCTCTGATATCATTTTTAGCCAAATCAAGCTTGATGCCGAGGTTGTCAAGACCGTCGCAAATCTTTTCGCGCATAGCCTTGTCATTTTCGCCTATTCCTGCTGTAAATACGATAGCATCTGCGCCATTTAGCTCTGCAATATATGCGCCGATATATCTTTTAACTCTGTGTGCAAATGCGTCTATTGCAAGCTGTGCTCTCTTGTTTCCCTGCTCTGCCGCATCCTCAAGATCTCTGAAGTCAGACGAAACGCCTGAGATACCAAATACGCCTGATTTTTTATTTAATACATCGTTTATGCCGTTGTTATCAAGTCCTTCTTTTTCTGCTATATATGTTACGATTGCAGGATCTATATCACCGCATCTTGTACCCATAACAAGGCCTTCAAGCGGAGTAAATCCCATAGAAGTATCTATGCATTTGCCATTTTTAATTGCGGCTACAGATGCACCGTTTCCAAGATGACATGTCACTATTTTGAGTTCTTCTACGCTCTTGCCAAGCATTTTTGCGGCTCTGAGCGAAACATATTTGTGAGATGTGCCATGGAATCCATATCTTCTAACCCTGTATTTTTCGTAATATTCGTATGGAAGCGCATATATAAATGATTCTTCCGGCATTGTCTGGTGAAAAGCTGTATCAAATGCGGCTACCATAGGTGTATTTGGCATAAGCTCTCTGCAGGCATTGATACCAAGCAGATTTGCAGGATTATGTAGTGGTGCAAGCTCTACGCATTCCTCGATGCTCTTCAGTAGTGCATCGTCGATCAAAGCTGATTTGTCATTTTTTTCTCCGCCGTGAGCAACTCTGTGTCCTACTGCACCAATTTCGGAAAGATCGCTTACAACTCCGTGCTCTTTGTCAAGTATAGCATCTAAAACAAGTCCGATTGCTACCTTGTGAGTATCGATAGGAAGCTCTTTTTTGAATTTTTCGCCGTTTTTTTCGTGTGTTATAACGGCTGTCTCCATACCGATCCTCTCTACAAGACCCTTTGCCAACAGAGTCTCGTTTGTCATATCAAGCACTTGATACTTAAGTGATGAGCTTCCGCAGTTAATTACTAAAACTTTCATTTGTAATACCTCCATTTGTTTTCAAATCGCAGTTTTAAATATTTTATAACGCCATTTTACCGTTTGTCAGTATTTAATGGCTTTTTGTTAACATGAAACGGTTATCGTATACCAAATAGTCTTTTCATGCGACAGCTTTCTGTTTTTTTTCTTTTATGTTATTATATTTATTGTAATTTTTATGATGTTTGTGATTAAAGATAAGTTTTTAATCATTTTTCGTTTACATAAAACTTGTTATTGTACGATTATCGGTCTCTGTACATAATCGCTAGATTTATATAAATCATTTTTCGCCAGCAAATTATATATGTCGGTTGCACGTATATCCGTCTGTAGCATTCTTTTTGCAGTGTCGCTTGCCCTATTTACGTTTGTAATTATATCATATTTAGGCTCGCCTTCGTTTTTTATTTTTTTTAGTAGCTCGCTTCCGTTTTTATTAAAGCCGAGAACCCTTACATATCTCGGCGCAGGTTCACTTTTCGCAAGTCCTACAACAATCTGCGTACATATCCTATTTATCCTTGTATATGGATACCTCTTGCTCTTTACACGCTTTATCAGCTCATCAAGGTTATTTGCATATCTTAACTCGCTTTTAAGCTTGTTTTCTAGGCCCTCGCCTATCGAAAATACCTCTCTAAGCTCTCCTTCGCTTCGTGAGAGAATATCACTGCGCAAAATATTAAAGTATATTTCATTGTCACAAAAGACCAGCTTGTCGCTTTTTCGTTCTAAAATTTCTTTTGTGCCTTTCGGTAAGAAATCAGTCGCTGTTATCTTACTGCTTGCCGATATGCCATATATCTCTTTTAATTTTTCGCGTGCAAGTATACCGCTCGTAAGCATATCCTTGCAATCGTCTGTTTTTATTTCGCTCTCTGTGTCTAATGCTCTGTCACTCAGTTCCGTTCCGTTATGCGCTGTGCCTGCTCTTTTTATGCCTATCGGCACTATCTCAAGGCCCTTTTTCTTTATTGCTTTTAAATATTCAATCGCAAGCACATTATTTGGCTTTGTCAAAATTTTAGAATCGATATCAAAAGCCCTCTCGTCTATTTTCTCAAATGCCAGCTGCAGTGCTTTTGAATACTGACATCCACTCGCCATATTTTTTTTGATTTCCTCAGTCAGTTTTTCGGATTTATCTGTGATAATCTCTGCAATTTTATCCAGTTTATCTGTTTCCCCGCTCTCACACCCAAATCCGAGATGTGTCACAACACCAAGTGCCTCTATGATATCTATAGCGCCTGTCGCAAAATACTCCGCCGAGTTGCAAGCATAATAAAATGGTAATTCAATCACAAGATCCGCTCCTGCCTTCAGCGCCATATTTGCCCTGCTTTGCTTATCCAAAATCGCAGGCTCGCCTCTTTGTGTAAAATTACCACTCATAATTATCACAACAAAATCAGCTTTTGATTTTTTTTTGCATTCTTCAAGCTGATACAGATGTCCGAAATGGAATGGGTTGTATTCCGCAATTATAGCAAGTATATTACTCTTCGCCATTTGTATTATTATCTTTTCCTACCTGTGTCTTATATGCCATTTCCTTTATCTCATCTCTGTTGCTTTTTAGCATATTTTCGACTTTCGCAAATGTACCGTCGATATCGTCAAACATCTTTACATACATAGCATTTAGCTCTCCCATTCTCTCTTGGAAGTTATATAAAACGCTATCTACATAATCATATGCACCCATTTTGAGATGCTTTATGTTTTCCTCTGTGATTTGCATCAAATTGTCTGCACGCTTTTGTGCCTGAGTAAGAATAACATTTTTTTCTACGAGACTTTCGGCATGCCTTTTTGCATCATTTACAACTGTCTCATATTCTTTTTTTGCTTCAGAAAGAATCCTATCCTTTTCGCTTTGAATCCACCTTGCCTGCTTTATTTCGTCCGGCAAACATGATTCTATCTCGTTTAATATTCCTACGATTTCCTCGCCGTCTACCATTACCTTGCCGGTCAAAGGTACTCCGGATGCTGTATTTACAATTTCTTCTATTTCTTTGATCAATTCGTCAATTCTCATCATTTTTCTTTTCCTCCATAACCTTTAAAACTTCATCCGGCACAAGCCCTTTTATGTTTCCTCCAAGCGAATGAACTTCTTTTGCCATGCTTGAGCTTATGAATGAATATTTTGGATCCGTCATCAAAAACACGGTCTCGACCTTGTTGTTATACAGTATTGCATTCATCTGCGCCATATGTATCTCATTGTCAAAATCCACCATACCGCGTAAGCCTCTGATAACCATATCAAAGCCGTTATCATTTACATACTCTGCCAAAAGACCCTCAAATGCCTCAACTTTGATATTTGGTATATCCTTCATCGTTTTTTTGATCATATCTACACGCTCCGAAGCTGTAAAATAAGGCTTTTTTTGAGGATTGGATATGACCCCGACAACGAGCTCATCACACAGTTTTGCGCCTCTTTTTATTAAATTTGCGTGACCGCATGTAAGTGGATCAAAGGATCCCGCATACAAAGCTTTTTTCATCTTTTTTACTCCCTAAAAAATATCGTTTAATTATATCATATATAAAATGACAATACAATTCTGCCATATTTTTTCTCTTTGAATTTATTATACTTTTCTATATTCTCCGGCAGCTTATCATCCTTATGATGCTCTATAACTATAATCCCTCCGTCTTTAAGGCTTTCGCTCATAGCTATCGCCTTTACAGCCTCAAGCTCTATGCCTTTGCTGTACGGCGGATCGAGGAAAAATATATCTATTTTTTCGTCAATCTTTTGAAGTGCGTTTTCGAAGCTACCTAAAATAAATTCGCTATCTGTATCTGCTTTGCATTTTATGGCATTACTCTTTATTAGTCGCATACTTGCAGGTGATGCGTCTATAAAATAGCATTTTTTTGCACCTCTCGAAAGGGCCTCTATACCGATGCCTCCGGTGCCTGCAAACATATCACAAAAGACAGCATCTTCAATATCGTACATTAAAATTGAAAATAATGCTTCTTTTACCTTGTCACTGGTCGGTCTGACTTTATCATCCATCGGAGCCTCAAGTCGCCTGCCCTTGTATTTGCCTGCAATAACTCTCATAAATTACCTCTCGTTAAAAAATTATTTATACAAACAAAAAGCCACTCTAAAGTGTTGTAACCTTTTTGATATCAAACATATTATCAACCCTCTGTTGCAAGTCATCACTTATATTGTCTATATACCTTGCCGCATCCTTTTTTGCAACTTCGAGAATATCTATGTACTTTATTGCTTCCATAACGCATCTGTCCGGTATACCGTGCTGACGAGTACCAAAAATTTCGCCCGGTCCTCGTAGCTCTAAATCCTTATCGGAAATATAAAATCCGTCTGTGCTTTCCGTCATAATTTGCATTCTCTTTTTAGCTATCTCGCTGCCGGTTGAGCTCACCAAAAAACATCTCGACTCTTGCTCGCCCCTGCCGACTCTGCCTCTAAGCTGGTGGAGCTGTGAAAGCCCAAAGCGCTCGGCATTTTCTATTACTATGGTAGTCGCATTCGGAACATCTATACCTACCTCAATGACTGATGTGGCTATGAGAAGCGAAATTTCATTTTTCGCAAAGCTTTGCATTATTTCATCCTTTTCCTGCTGCTTCATAGCGCCATGCACGACAGCCATTTTTATCTCGCCACTTTTTATTTCCTCTTTATATATTGACGAAAGCTCTTCATATATTTGCTCTGTCGATTTGACTTCGCTAAGTGCCTCGCTTTCCTCGATAAGCGGTGCTACGACATATGCCTGCCTGCCTTTTTTTATTTCATCGGCGATCTTTTTATACATGCAAAGTCTCTGTTTTTCGGAGATTGCAAAGGTTTTTATCGGCTTTCTGCCTGACGGCAATGTATCTATTATCGATATATCGAGATCTCCATATAATATCACGGCAAGCGTTCTTGGTATAGGTGTAGCCGTCATAACTAAAATATCCGGATTTTTACCTTTTTCTCCGAGATTTAGTCTCTGGTTTACACCAAATCTGTGCTGCTCATCAGTTATAACAATGCCTAAGTTTTTATACAAAACATCTTTTTGGATAACGGCATGCGTGCCTATGATGATATCATATGTGCCATTCGCGATCTTTTGCAAAATCTCTGTTCGCTCCGATTTTTTTAGACCTCCTATAAGCAAGCAGACTCTTATGCCAAGCCTTTCAAAATTTTGCTTTAGCGAGGCAAAATGCTGGCGTGCCAATATTTCTGTCGGCGCCATCATGACCGCCTGAAATCCGCTTTTAACCGCCTTATACATACAAGCTGCCGCTATAACGGTTTTGCCGGAGCCGACATCGCCCTGCACGAGTCTATTCATAGCCTTTGGCTCCTGCATATCATTTTCTGCTTCTGTTAAAACTTTTTTTTGCGAGGCCGTAAGCTCGAAAGGCAGTATGTTCAAAAAATCATCCGTTTTTGCCTGCATTGCGTTGCCTTTTTTGTCAGGCATTTTCATAGCCTGTATGCCAAGCTGCATTATAAATAGCTCGTCATAAATCTGTCTGTAGCACGCCGCTCTGTAGTGATGCTCATCCATTGGAAAATGCAAGTTCGAAATAGCATAATGCAAGGAGCAAAGCTTATTTTTTTCTATCAGCTCGTTTGGAAGATATTCCTTGATTGTTTCCCCAGCAAGAAAGCCTCTTATGTTTTTTCTGAGTTCATTTTGCGAGATCCCTTTTGGAAGCTTATATATCGGAAGTATCTCTCTTTTTAAGTTTTCCTTATGGATGAGGCTTGGATTTACCATATTTAATCTGCCATTAAAGGAAGTCACTTTACCGTAAAAATAGTAAAATTCGCCATTTTTTATATTGCCCGAAAGATAAAACGCATTAAAAAAGACGATCTGTAGGCTCGCATTGCCTTCTTGTATCGTAAAGCGCAAAATGCCCTTTTTGTAGCCTCTTTTGTCGAATGTTACATTTTTTACTAAGCCACCGGTTAATGCCTTTTCCCCTTCCTGCAAGTCATATATTGATTTTGGATTTCTGTAATCGACATATTCGAGCGGAAAATAATATAACAAATCCGAGGCAGTATAAACCCCCATTTTGTGGTAAAGTTCCCTTTTTTTGGGACCGACGCCCTTTACATTTTCTATTGGCAAATCATTTAGGCTCATATACCCTCTCGACCTCAATATTTCTTCGTGCCAATCTCTTAGATAAAACTCCGCTTACTACAACCGTTATCTTTTTTGGCAATTTGCCTGTTGCAAGCTCTATCTCCTTAGCTATATCATCGATGATATACTCAGTGGAATGCTTTATGCTCATACCGAATTTAAGCACTATATAAAATTTGATGCTAAGCAAACCATTTTCGTCTATTACCGTTTCAATATTTGTCGCAGGACTTCCTCCCATTGTCTTATACAGCCTCGAAACGCTCTTGCCCTTGCTATTTGTAATCAAAACTCTGCCATTGTATTTTGCTATCTCCTCAATGATAATATTTGCAATGACGCTGTCTGAGACGGTGATATTGCCATATTCGTTTTTTTCCTCATAAATATTATTCATCCGGCATACTCCTAAATTCTTTTAGGTAAAAAAATTCTGCACTATGTGCAGAATTTAAAATCATTTGTTAGTTGGCACGGTTAACTTTGTTTGATCTAATGCAACTTGTACAAACATTAGCTTTTCTAACTCTGCCATTTTCTTCAATTCTTACAGACTGGATATTTGCATTCCATTTTCTTTTTGTATGTCTGTTAGAATGAGATACATTATTTCCAGAAACCTGTCCTTTACCGCAAATCTCACATTTTCTTGACATCCCGTGCACCTCCTTTTTTGTGCTATATTAAGCTATAAAGCATAATTTCAATCGAACAAGAAATATTTTATCATAGCATATACTCATTTGCAAGCACTATTTTACCTGTTTTTAAACTCTCCTGCACATCGATGATCCTCTGATTTGAGCTTCCTCTGAATTTTAGCGACAAATCTTTTTTATCTTCTATAAACGGTCCGTCTACCAAAAGCCATATATTTTGCAAAAGACCTATCAACGCCTTATCATCGCTTTTTAAAAGCTCTTCGAGAGTATAACCTGTATATGCAACTATATCAAGATCCCTTTTTATTATCTCTTGCGAAAGCTCATAAAATGCCTGTGGCTGTGCAAAAGGTTCTCCTCCGCTAAATGTCACGCCTCTAACTATCGGCGTCTCATCTATGGCAGTTAGGATTTTTTCGATCGCAACATCCTTGCCACCGTCAAAATCCCATGTCTGCATATTGTGACAGCCCTTGCACTTGTGCGGACAGCCTTGTGAAAATATTGTAAATCGTATGCCTGGTCCATCCGTTATTGATTCCCTGACTACGCCTGCCATTCTCAAAAATGTCACTATAAAATCCTTTCTATTCGCTCGTGTCCGCTATCGTCTTTTTCTGTTCGACCGCAACAAGGACACTGGTTGTCAATAATACCTGTATATCCGCATACTGGATCCCTGTCGACAGGATGATTTACCGAACCGTAGCCTATACCACTTTCTTTCATGCATCTTACTATCTGCTCGATCGACTCCGGATTTTTCGCAGGGTCGCCGTCAAGCTCAACATATGAGATGTGACCTGCATTTGTAAGTGCGTGATATGGAGCCTCAAGCTTGATTTTGTCATATGCTCCTATCTGATAATAAACAGGTATATGGAATGAATTAGTATAATACTCTCTGTCTGTAATGCCTTCGATATTGCCATATCTCTTCCTATCAATCTTTACAAACCTGCCCGAAAGCCCCTCCGCCGGAGTTGCAAGAAGCGAATAATTTAGACCTGTCTTTTTAGACTCATCGTCTAGTTTCTTTCTCATAAAGCCTATTATCTCAAGTCCAAGATTTTGTGCCTCTTTGCTTTCGCCATGATGCTTGCCTATCAAAGCCTTTAGCGTCTCCGCAAGCCCGATAAATCCAACGGAAAGTGTGCCGTGCTTTAGTACCTCGCCCACCTCATCGTCGAGCTTTAGCTTGTCCGAATCAAGCCAAATACCCTGACCCATAAGGAATGGATAATTTCTGACTTTCTTTTTTGATTGTATCTTTAGCCTTGCATTTAGCTGGTCTATGCAAAGATTTAGCTTTCGATCTAAATCCTCGAAAAATATATCGAGGTTACCATGAGCTTTTATAGCTATCCTTGGCAGGTTGATCGATGTAAAGCTAAGATTGCCCCTACCACCGACAATCTCCCTTGAAGGATCATAAGTGTTACCTATAACTCTTGTCCTGCAACCCATATATGCTATCTCAGTATCAGGGTCGCCCTCTTTATAATATTGCAGATTGTAAGGTGCGTCTATGAACGAGAAGTTAGGGAAAAGCCTCTTTGCAGTTACCTTGCATGCAAGCTTAAACAAATCATAATTTGGATCCCCTTCGTTATAGTTGACGCCTTCCTTTATCTTAAATATATGGATAGGGAATATCGGAGTTTCGCCATTTCCAAGACCTGCCTCAGTCGCAAGCAGTAGCTGCTCCATAACAAGCCTGCCCTCCATACTTGTGTCTGTGCCATAATTTATTGATGAAAATGGTATCTGAGCTCCGGCTCTGCTGTGCATAGTATTTAGATTGTGGACAAATGCCTCCATCGCCTGATAAGTCGCCCTTACTATTTCCTTGCTCGCATAAGCAAAAGCTCTTTGTTGATAATCCTTTAGTGTTGTTTCATCTAAGTCCTTGAATTCCTTTTTCAAAAAGTCCAGCTCGACAGCCTGATAATCGTTGTCATTTGCCATTACAGGGAATAAATCGTCTGTCTCAACGAGCTTCTTGCCAAACTCTTTTATCTTATCGACATTGTCATTATCGCCTCTCTTTATATCTAAAATTTTGCCGAGATTTTGCCAATATAGCTTTCTAAATGTCTTTTTAACACCGTCAGCCATTGCATAATCAAAATATGGTACCGACTGACCGCCGTGCTGATCATTTTGGTTCGACTGTATCGCAATACAAGCAAGCGCCGAATACGAAGCAATATCGCTTGGCTCCCTCAAATAACCGTGACCTGTACTAAAGCCTCCTTTAAATAGCTTTCTGAGGTCAATCTGACAGCATGTAGTTGTCAATGTATAAAAATCAAGATCGTGTATATGAATATCGCCTTCGATATGCGCCTTGCTATGCTCAGGCTTTAGAACAAACATTTCATAAAATTGCTTTGAGCCCTCTGAGCCATACTTTAGCATAGTGCCCATAGCTGTATCGCCGTCGATATTTGCATTTTCTCTTTTTATATCATTTTCTGCGGCGTCTTGGAATGTCAAATCCTCATATATCTTCATGAGCTTCATATTCATATCACGCACACGTGTACGCTCAGCTCTATACAGGATATATTCCTTTGCTGTCCTTGCATGTCCGTTTTCGATAAGTACCTTCTCGACCGCATCCTGTATCTCTTCTACTGCAGGTACGGGATTGTGACATGTATCAACAAGATAAACCTCTACCTCGTCTGCAAGCTTTTTTGCCATCTCCTTGTCGTTACCGCCAAGCACCTGCGCCGCCTTAAATATCGCTTCTGATATCTTTTGCTTGTCAAAGTCTACTTTCCTGCCGTCTCTTTTAATTATTGTCTTTATCTTGCTCATATCTACTCCTATAATCTCTAATTAGCCTCCGCCACTATATGTAGTGGTTACTATTTCGTACATTACTAATTATAGACTATATGTCGTTAAAGTCAATACTGTAAATTTATACTTTTTTACCAATATCAGGTTTTTGTGGTATGTTTTATTGGCGAAATAATAAACAAAAAAACACCCCTTTCACTGGTTGTCCAGTAAAAGGGGTACATATCAGCGAGATACATTTTTTATTTGTCTGCTCATTTAATCAATTTATCGGTTTATTTGTCATCATTTGACAAGTAGCTTATAAATGCCAATACCAAATCAACTCCGTCCTCCGCATTGGTACCAATCCCAATCATCGGAGTATCGCCTGTGATTTTTGCCACATCTACGCAAGGCTCATCCGTAAATGCAGTTGTATAATTTGCTTTGATGTCATTTTTCTCAAGTGCGCTTTTAAATGCTTCATCGGTTACGATATTATTTTCACTTTGGGACCAAATAGACTTCATATCTTTTTGTTTTAGTTTAAAATCAGCCAAATCCGCTATTGCGGCAAATGTAGTATCCATCTCCTTTTTTGTTTTGTCGTCCGCATATCTGCCGACCGATTTCACTGCTATGCCATTTTTTGTGCTGACAGAATATATCGTAGATATACCGAGCACATCTCCCTCATAGTCAGGCTTTGTAGTTGCAAATATACCGTCTGTTAAAGTTTGCAAAAGAGCCAATATGCTTGATGTATCATCATAAGAATAAGCATATCTTGGCATATCTGCTTCTGTAATTTCTAAAGTAGCGTCAATATTTTCTTCGCCTTTATTCTTTTCGAAGCTCTCCTTTTCTTTTTCTATCGCTTTTGTAAAATCAGTCTTTGCCCCATTCTCAATAACAATAGTTGCAGTTGCCTCATTTGGATAGCTATAAAGCGAGCCTGTGCTTTCAAATGAAGCTATTTCTACATTTATACTGTCACTTTTTATGTCCGACAAAAAATCCCTTATGTAAACGATAGGATTTATATATTCCTCGCTTCTGTCGCCACTATCCTTTGACTTTAGACCGGATATCTTTATTTTATATGCTAGATTGCCTTTTACACTTTGCTTTGTGAGATTATCTGATATGGTATAACTTTTACTTCCGGCTACAGAATCAAACAGCGTTATATCATCGGTATGCGTAAGATTATATATTTTGTCAGCCTTTAAATATTTGGAGCTCAGTTTAGATAATCCTATATCATCACTCTGCGAATATGGCATCATAACAAGACTTATATCACCGTGCTCCTCTAGATTATTTATCATGGCAAGCGCATTGGCTATAGTTTCACACGAGCCTTCATCTGCTTCATTTTTAAATTCAAGCACAAATAATTTCGACTCCGTATCGGTGCTGTTGTCAGTCTTATCTGCCGTTATTATTATATTTTTGCCTGCTGCTTTTTTAACATCAAAACCCTGCTCATCACAATAATCATATAACAAATCCGCAAAGTCACCGGCACTGTCCGCTGTGCTCATTTTTTCCTTCAAGGCATCGCTATATGTCTTAATATCATTTTCTACATTTTTGCTCAGTTTTTTTTCATTAGTGCCACAGCTTGTAAAAATGAATGCCGCACTTGTTACAACTAAAGCTATTACTAAAACCCACGCTACCGCTTTTTTCATTTTAGATTTCCTTTTTATCTTCTGTAACTTCCTCTTCTGCTATAAAATCGATCGCTGTCTCCGATACAAGCATCTCTTCCTTCTTTTTGAACCATTTTCTCTTTTTACCTTTGGTCTTGTCTTTATTATTTCTGTCCTCGTCGCTATCCTTAGCTCTCAACGGTCTGTCGCTGATAAGTCCCCTAAATACGAGAAAGGCCAGTGCCGCGCCTAAGAAAGGTATCAAAACAAGTATAGGCGCTTGCTTTATTGTATCTCCTAAAACAAATACTGCCGGTGCAAGTATTCTTGCAGGATTTACGCCTCCTGATGTGTATGGAATACAAAACGCATATACGGCTGTCAATGCTATACCTATCAAAAGACCTGCAGATTTTTTAGTATTTTCATTTTCCTTTACTGCAAGATATATCAAAACGAATGCAAATGAAGCTATAAGCTCTATTACAGCTACCGAAACGGTACCAAGATAGAGCGGACTTGCATCTCCGTATCCTACCTGTCCAAGCGTTGATTTTTGCCCTGTCACAAGCCAAATTGTAGCTATAGCTGCTATTGCCCCTACAAATTGCATTATCATATAGATGATAAAATCCTTTGCTTTGTTGAAGCCACCGTCTAAAAATACAGCAAGCGAAACAGCAGGATTAAAATGACTGCCGGATGTTTTTTCAAATGTATAATACATAACTGTCATAGTCGCTCCAAAGGCTACTGCCACTGCCAGCGTTGTAAATCCAAGCGGCAACATACTCATAGCTCCCACAAGGAAATTCATCGCTACCATTGCTCCACATCCAAATAGCACTAAGAAAAATGTTCCTAAAAATTCCGAAATATACGATTTCATCTTTTCCTCCTTTATAAATCACATTATCATTTTTTATATAATAAAGCTATACATTCCGTATGCTTTGTATTCGGGAAATTATCAAATGGCTTTAGGTATTTGATTTCATACCCGTTGTACTGCAAATAATACAAATTTTCGATAAGCGTCTTAGGATTGCACGAAATGTATACTATTTGTTTTACACCATATGAAATAATTTTATCCAAAGCCTTTGGCGCTATACCCATCCTTGGCGGATCCGCTATGATAACATCAGGCTTTTCGGTAATAGTCTCCATAACCTCAAACACATCGCCTGCTATAAACTCACATTTATCGGAAAGTCCATTTGTGCTTGCGCTTTCCTTTGCCATTTCTATCGCTTCTGTAACAAGCTCTATGCCTATCGCTTTTTTTGCATTTTTTGCAACTATTTGTGTAATAGTCCCTGTACCGCAAAATAGGTCAAATACAATTTTTTGATTGAGATCATCTATAAGATCTATAGCTTCCTTATATAGTCTTTCGGCGGCCAAAACATTTGTCTGAAAAAACGAAAACGCTCCAACTTTAAATTTTAGACCTAAGATTTCCTCATCATAAGAGGCCTTGCCGTATAAAACTCGAAGCTCATCGCATTTTACGGCATCGGCAAGCTCATCATTTATCGTCCTGAGTATGCCTGCGATTTTGTGCTCTAAAGGAAGTCCTTTTATAAGCTCTGTAAAACCTCCTTCATCAAAGCCATCTTCGCTTGTCGTAATGATATTTACAAGGATCTGACTGCTCTTGATGCCACGCCTTATGACAAGATGCCTCAAAAGCCCCTTGTGTGTCTTTTTGTGATATTTTGTATAATTGCTTTCTTTAGCCCAGTTTAGGACCGCCCTCAATATTTTATTGAAATCATCATGTACAAGCATACATTCGTCGACCGTTACTATCGACATAAAATGCTTTTTTTTGTGCATGCCAAGCGTCAGCTCGCCGTCCCTTTCGAGATCTCCAAAGGTGTATTCCATCTTATTTCTGTATCTAAAAATTTCGGGAGCCGGCTCTATCTTATCTATTTTATCAATGTGAAGCCTCTTTGCCTCTACTAAATCGAGAACTTGTTTTTCTTTTATCTCCAATTGCTTTTCGTATGGAATCCCCTGACTTGTACATCCGCCACAAAGGTCCTTATCCCTGCAAATATCCATATTTTTTATAAAACTCCTCTTTGTATTCTAAAAATCTGTCTTCTTCTATAGCTTTTCTGATATTTTTCATCGTATTTACAAGGAAATGTAAATTGTGATTTGATAAAAGCATCGACGACATAATCTCATTTGCCTTGAACATATGTCTCAAATATGCCCTCGAATAATTTCTGCATGTATAGCAGTCGCATTCATGGTCAAGCGGTGTAAAATCCCTTTCGCATTTGGCATTTTTTATATTTACAACGCCTGCGCTTGTCATAGCTGTGCCATTTCGGGCTATCCTTGTCGGAAGCACGCAGTCAAACATATCTATACCACGCTCAACTCCTTCAAATAAGTAATCAGGCGTGCCTACGCCCATTAGATATCTTGGCTTCTCTTTTGGTAGCAAATCGTCCATCTCATCGAGCATATCGCACATCATTTCCTTTGACTCGCCTACGCTAAGCCCTCCGACTGCGTATCCGGGCAAATCAAATTGCGTGATCTCTTCTGCGCTTTGCTTTCTTAAATCCTTATACATACCACCTTGTACTATGCCAAAAAGTGCTTGAGCTTCCGTATTTTTATGTGCGTCTATACAGCGCTTTAGCCATCTTGTGGTTCGCTCAAGCGATGCCTTTACATATTCGTGCTCCGATGGATACGGAGTGCATTCGTCGAATGCCATGATTATATCTGCACCGAGTGCGTTTTGTACTTCTATTGATTTTTCGGGTGTCAACATATGCTTTGAACCGTCTATAAATGATCTGAACTCGACGCCCTCTTCTGTTATCTTTCGCAAATCGCCAAGGCTAAAAACCTGAAATCCGCCACTGTCTGTCAATATGGCCCTATCCCAGTTCATAAATTTATGAAGTCCGCCTGCCTCTCTTACAATCTCATGACCGGGCCTGAGATATAAATGATAGGTGTTGCTCAAAATTATCTCCGCACCTATCTCCTTTACTTCCTCCGGTCTCATCGCCTTGACTGCTCCTGCAGTGCCAACAGGCATAAATACAGGTGTTTGTATCTTTCCATGATTTGTTGTAATCTCTCCCCTGCGCGCCTTTGTCCTTTTATCCTTTTTTATCAGTTTATATGTTAATGCACTCATATAATTATCTCTTCCTTACTTAAAAACAGCTTAAAAATAACTTAAAAAATTAAAATTGAAATCCATCAAAAAATAAGCTCTAATATATCAACATCGCATCGCCATAGCTAAAAAATCTATAGTCGTTTGCCTTTGCCTCCTCATAAGCCTCAAGTATATGTTCTCTGTCATATAATGCTGATACGAGCATCAGAAGCGTGGATTTTGGCAAATGGAAATTTGTTATCAGCCTATCTATTATCTGAAACTCATATCCGGGATATATAAATATCCCTGTACTCGCATGTCCTGCTTTTACCTTGTAAATACCGTCTTTTTCGTCATAATATGCGGCACTTTCTACAGTCCTTGTAGATGTCGTACCAACTGATACTACCTTGCCACCATTTGCCTTTGTCTTATTTATCTGCTCTGCAGCCTCATCGCTTATATAATATTCCTCAAAGTGCATTTTATGTTCCTCTACATCATCGCATTTTACAGGTCTAAATGTACCTATGCCGACATGAAGGGTTACATAAGTAAGTTTTATGCCTTTCTTTTCTATCTTGTCGAGCAGTTCTTTCGTAAAGTGCAGTCCTGCCGTAGGAGCCGCAACGGAGCCCTCAGTCTTGCAATATACTGTCTGATATCTGTCTCTGTCACTCTTTGTTTCTTGTCTTTCTATATATGGCGGAAGTGGCATCCTGCCGAGCTCTTCGAGTCTCTCCATAAATATGCCATTATATTTAAACTCCACTATGCGCGTACCGTCTTTGCCATAATCTACGATTTCTGCAAAAAAATCATCGGCGAATTTCACACGGTCCCCCTTTTTTAATCGCCTTCCGGGTCTGACCATGCTTTCCCATCTGTCGCCGTCCGTTCTTTTAATCAGCAAAAATTCCACATTTACACCTGTGCTTTCCTTGACTCCAAAAAGTCTGGCAGGTATAACTTTGGAATTGTTTAAAACAAGACAATCGCCCTCGTCTAAATACTCGATGACATCAGCAAAATGTCTGTGCGATATACTATTTTCTTTTCTATTTAAAACCATAAGCTTTGATGAATCTCTTTTTGCTGCCGGTGTTTGTGCTATAAAATGCTCATCAAGCTCATAATTAAAGTCTTCTACTTTCATCAGTTCTCCATTTCTATCCCCAGATGTTCATAAGCCTCCTGTGATGCAACTCTGCCTTTTGGTGTCCTGTGCAGCAGACCCTTTTGTATCAAATATGGCTCATATACATCCTCTATTGTCACTCGTTCTTCTCCAAGAGAAGCCGCTATAGTATCAATACCTACAGGACCTCCGCCAAACCTTGTTATTATAACATTTAATATCTCTCTGTCCAAGTTTTCGAGTCCGAGCATATCTACACCGAGTGCTTCAAGTGCTTTTTTTGTTATATCGAGGTTGATAATGCCATCTCCCTTCACCTGAGAAAAGTCCCGAACTCTCTTTAAAATTCGGTTGGCTACGCGCGGGGTACCTCTCGAGCGCATAGCCATCTCTCTCATCGAATCGTCATCTACTGCGATGTCAAGTATTGCGGCACTCCTTTTTATTATAGTCGCAAGCTCCTCTGTTGTATAGCTCTCAAATTTCGCCATTACCCCAAATCTGTCCCTAAGAGGTGCAGAAAGACTACCTGCTCTTGTTGTAGCTCCTATCAAAGTAAATTTGGAAAGGTCAAGGCGTATGGATCGTGCCGATGGTCCTTTGCCTATTATAATATCAAGTGCGTAGTCCTCCATTGCACTATATAACACTTCCTCTACAGATCTGTTTAGTCTGTGTATTTCGTCTATAAATAAAACATCATTTTCGTTTAGGTTTGTAAGAATTGCGGCAAGATCTCCGGCTCTTTCGATAGCAGGTCCCGATGTTATCCTTATCTCTACTCCAAGCTCCTTTGCTATGATGCCCGCAAGCGTTGTCTTACCAAGCCCCGGCGGCCCATAAAAAAGCACATGATCAAGCGGTTCACCTCGAAGTTTTGCCGCTTCAATAAAAATTTTTAAATTATCCGTAACGGCTTTTTGTCCTATATACTCATCTAAGGATTGAGGCCTAAGCGTAAACTCGTTTTTTTCTTCATTTGCATTTTTATATGTATCGGTTATTCTTTCTTCATCAAACATCTATATGCCTCCTAAATATTTTTTAGCGCCTGTTTGATACACTCTTCTACTGTCAGCGTATCCGCCGGTATCTTCGATATTGCGCTACTTGCTTCCATACGAGAATACCCAAGACCGACAAGTGCTTCGAGTGCTTCGTTTTCTATATTATGATCCGCAAATTTATCGCCACCTGTTTTTGTAACTTCGTCGCCGTCTGCAATATAATCCTTAAATTGATCCTTTAGATCGAGAACGATTCTCTGAGCCGTTTTTTTGCCAATACCGTTTGCTCTTGTAAATTGCGCATAATCTTCAAAGGTAACAGCCTTTTTTATTTCGTTTGCGCTCAATGCCGAAAATATCGCAAGCGCCGCCTTTGCTCCTACACCATTTATACCTATCAGCTTTCTGAATATATCAAGCTCTTCCCTGTTTTCGAAGCCATAAAGACTCATATCGTCTTCTCTTACAATCATCACGGTATATACCTTTATGCTCTCATTTACCTCCATTAGGTAAAATGTGCTATTTGTAGGTACATTTATATTGTATCCTATGCCCGCGGTTTCTACTACTATTGAATTTTCGCCTTTATATGCGAGTATGCCCTTTATATAATTTATCAATTTATCTGCCTTTCATTAGTTCTTTCATTTTTTTTATCTTATCATTGTCGGAAGTGCTATGCGCGTGACAAACTGCCGCCGCAAGAGCATCCGCCGTATCATCGGGCTTTGGAATTTCGGGAAGCGACAATATAGTCTTGACCATCATCTGGACCTGTTTTTTGTCGGCACGCCCATATCCCGTAAGCGCCTGTTTTATTTGAAGCGGTGTGTATTCGGCTATCGGAAGTCCGCTATTTGCGGCAGCCAGTATAGCCACACCTCTCGCCTCTCCTACCTTTATTGCCGTCTTTGTATTTGTGTTAAAAAAAAGTTCCTCAACAGCTACCTCATCCGGCTCTGATTGCTGTATTATATTCATTATCGAGTAATAAATATGCTTCAATCTGTCAGGCATATCAACCCCTGCATCAGTTGTAACAGCCCCATAATCAATTACGGAAAACTTATTTCCTACTTTTTCTATTATGCCATATCCGAGTATCGCATATCCGGGATCTATTCCTAGTATCTTCATTTTTATCTCCTATTTTTATTCCTTAAAAATTATATCATCTAAACATATGTTTGTCCATATTACATATTGAAAGTCTTATCGCTCTAATGTATACTTGTATTGTATATATGCATGAGCTTTGCTCACTGATTTTTTTATGAAAGGAATAAAAAATGCGCTATTCAAGACAAAATAAAATACTGGAGCTTATTTCCACTTATGAGATAGACACACAGGAAAATCTCTGCCAGCTACTGAGAAATGCCGGCTATAATGTAACTCAGGCTACTATTTCCCGTGATATCAAGGAGCTACAGCTCATAAAAACCTTATCTCCTTCGGGAAAGTATAAATATGCAGTTTCAACAAGCAATGACGGTCCTGTAAACGATCGTTTTATAAAGATTTTTAAGGAAACTATTTTAAGCGTTAAATCTTCGGGCAATATCATTTTGGTAAAGACTTTGACAGGCTGTGCAAATGCAGCGGCAGAGGCTATAGATTCCTTTGGAATACCAAATACTATCGGCTCGCTTGCCGGTGACAACACTATAATAATAGTTGCTGATTCCGAGGAAAATGTCCCAAAGATTATGGAAAAATTTAACACTATTTTGTAATTTATGCTATAATACAATCATCATTATAATAATCAACATTAGGAGTATGCAATGCTAAATCACTTGAGCATAAAAAATTTCGCAATCATAGAAGATGCGGAAATCAATTTTAATAAGGGATTAAATATCATAACCGGCGAATCAGGCTCGGGCAAATCCATTGTGGTAGAAGCTATAAGCTTGGCACTGGGTTGCAGAGCTGATTCTTCTTATATACGAACCGGTGCCGATAAGGCTGTTATACAGCTTGTTGCCGATTATTTGCACACTGATTATGTCATAACCCGTGAGCTTTCGACAAATGGCAAAAACATTTGCAAGATCAATGGTGAGATTGTAAGTCTTGCGCAATTACAATCGCTAACCTCTAAAATTGCAGACCTGCACGGGCAGTATGACAATCAGCTTTTGCTAAATCCCGCACTTCATATTGCAATTGTAGATGTGTACGAAAAAAGCACTATTTTCCCGGCAAGAGAGCGTGTAGCCGAGCTATATAACTCCTACGTGGAAATAACAAATAAAATCAATGCGAAAAAAAGCGCATTAGAGCAGTCTAAAGAAAAGCTCGAGCTCAAGCAGTTCGAATTAAATGAAATAGAGAGTGCCTCGCTTGTTTTAGGTGAGGATGTCTCATTGCAAGAAAAATTAACGGAATGCAAAAACAGAGAAAAAATTTATCGCGCATTTGAAGAGGTTTCTTCTATGGCAGATAATGATAATTTCTCGCTCCTATCTTCACTAAATAATATCCAGCTTTCGCTGAAGGAAATCCGCAACATCTCGAGAGATGCGGCTACTGTTGAAGATGAGCTTTCGGATATATATTACAGGCTTGATGATCTTTTTAGCAGAGTCAGAAGATATAAAGAAAAGCTTTCATTCTCGGCTGAGGATCTCGATCTTTTGACAGAGAGAATGGATACTATCACAACTTTAAAACGCAAATATGGCAATTCTATAGAAGATATTTTGAATTATGCGGATAAATTGCGTAAAGAACTCAACTCGTTATCGACTATGGATCTTGATATTTCAAGTATGCTAATCGAGCAAGAGCGCGTAGGCGATATGCTCAAAAAAACGACCGAGCAGCTTACAAAGCTACGCAAAAGAAGTGCTTTGGCACTTGAGGAAAAAATACAAAACGAATTACAAGATTTGAATTTTGAAAATTCACGTGTGCATATTGCAGTCGAGCGTATGAACAAATATACATCAAATGGTATCGATGCCGTCGAATTTATGATAAGCACAAACGCAGGAGAGCCTCTCAAACCGCTTGCTAAAATAGCCTCAGGTGGTGAGCTTTCCAGGATAATGCTCGCCTTTAAGAGCGTAATAGGCGAATATGACAAGATAGATACTATGATCTTTGATGAAATAGATAATGGCATAAGCGGTCAGACGGCGGCTGTAGTAGGCAAAAAGCTCCTTGCAATCTCGCAAAAGCACCAAATAATTTCGATCACTCACCTGCCACAAATAGCCGCACTCAGCAATCACAGCTATAAGATCGAAAAGACTACAAACAACTTTACAACCACTGCTACTATAAGGCATCTCAATGACCACGAAAAAGTCGAAGAAATAGCACGACTTCTCAGCGGTGACAGCGTCACTGATGTGGCAATAGAAAATGCCAAATCGCTTATAAATAAATAGAAGGCAACATCACTTACAAACAAAAAGAAGGTCAAAACGCCTTCTTTTTTTTTATAAATACCATCATTAATACTGAGCATATGCTTTTTTTATGGAAGCTCAATCGCCTTGTGATAAATCTTTTAATTTGCCTAAGATAATTTTATATCCATCCGCTCCGTAAAGCAGACATTTATTTACACGACTTATCGTTGCAGTAGATGCTTTTGTTATCTTCTCAACTTCGCTATATGTCTTCCCCTCGTCCAAAAGCTTTGCAACCTGCCATCTTTGAGATATAGCATTTATCTCATTTATCGTACATATATCCTCAAAAAACTTATAGCATTCCTTTTTATCTTCAAGTAAAAGTATTGCCTCAAAAAGCTCCTCAAGCTCTCTTTTTTTAGATTTTGATACCGTTGACATAATAATATAGCCTCCTTTGTCGCTTTAACACTTTAAAGAAGTGATATGCCTGTGCATTTTGATTATACCATCGCACTATTTCTCAGTCAAATGTATCGAAGATATACAAACTTGTACATTTTTATTGCCACGCCATCTGTTAAAACCTATCGTGCCGATCACATCTATGCCTTTTGCAGTCTCAACGGTCTTTTTGTCATCATCGCTTATATTAAAGTATATACATCCAATATCTTCTTTGTCTTTTTTTATATATGTGCGCATATGTTTTTTTTCGTCACCAAGATATGATATGGCATCAAGCTCGCAATTTTTTATCGCAAAAATCGGCTTTTCATTTTTATTGCCAAACGGTTCAAGCAGCTCTATTTGTGTCACAAGCTCTTCATCTATATCCTCAGGGTTTATCTCTACAAAAGAATCATCTTCCGAAGGCTTGATCTCCGGAATATAATCTTTCATTGTCTTTTCGACATTTTCTTGCAAGAGCTTTAAATTTTCTTTTTTTATGGAAAAACCACACGCCCCTCTGTGACCTCCGAACTTCTCGAAAATTTTGCTTTCCTTGCTCAAAATTTTAAATATATCTACTTCTTCTATGCTCCTGCAAGTGCCCTTATATATTTTTTTGTCCGCTTCGCTTTCTGTCACTATTGCAAATGGTTTTTGGCAATATTCCTTCATCTTGCCGGCTACTATTCCGCAAATACCCTCGTGAGCTTTTGGCAAATAAACGATCGGAAAGAGACTGTCAGTATAATCTCTTTCATATAGATCGATACACCTCTCATAATCATTTTCCTGTATTTTCTTCCTTTGGCTGTTTAGCTCTATCAAATTTTTTGCATATTCGCTCGCCTCTTTTTCATCACCTGATATGAGGCACTTAATCGCAATGTCTGTACTTCCCATTCGTCCTGCGGCATTGATGCTCGGAATAACATAATATGCTAAGTTTTCAGAATTTATTTCATTATTTATCAGATTTTTTACGAGATAATCAAGACCCTTTCTCTTGCCAAGTAAAATTTTATTTATTCCGTATTTTACTATTGTCCTATTCTCATCGACTAATGGCATCACATCAGCTATGGTACCTATAGCAACGAGATCAAGAAGCTCATTTAAAAATGCTTTTTCAAATCCGACCTCTCGCTGAAGCGCCTGCGCAAGCTTGAACACAACTCCGCAACCGGCAAGATGCTCAAATGGATAATCGCACCTCTTCTGCTTAGGATTTATTACAATAGTATCCTGCGGGAAGTTATCACCTTGGTTGTGATGGTCTGTGACAAGCACCTGCATACCTTTTTCCTTTGCATAGGCAATTTCCTTTGCGCCAGTTATACCACAATCGACGGTCACTATCAGCTCAACGCCATCATTTTGGAGTCTGTCTATAGCCGTCATATTTAATCCATACCCTTCGTCAAATCTGCTCGGTATATAATATGTCACATCAGCTCCTATATGCCTCAACACTGTCAATAAAATAGATGTCGAGGTTATGCCGTCGACATCATAATCACCATAGACGCAAATTTTTTTATCGTCACTTATAGCACTCAAAATCAAATCCACTCCTTCTTTCATACCAAAAAGCAGGAATGGATCATATGTAAGACGAGGAACAGGTGATAAAAATTCCTGTATTTTTTCATCACCTGTTATACCCCTTTTATTTAAAATCTGTAAAATTATTTTATTTGTGTTCATATTATAAATAGTTTAATGGATTTACCGGTGTACCATTTACACGAATCTCAAAGTGACAATGAGGACCTGAAGAATTTCCTGTACTGCCGGCATATGCAACCACCTGTGCTTTGCTGACCTTTTGTCCTACGCTGACAGCTATCCTGCTATTGTGCGCATATCCTGTCGACATACCATTGCCGTGGTCTATTAGAACGAAATTGCCATATCCGCCAAGCCAGCCTGCATAAATAACCTTGCCTGCCTTTGAAGCATGTATAGGTGTACCTGTAGAAACAGCAATATCAAGTCCTAAATGAGGTACTGTATCCCACTTTGCATTAAATGCACCAAAGCCTCTTGATATCCTGCCGCTGCACGGATATCCAAATCCCTGACCTGATTCGCTTGGGGAAGGAGTATATCCGCCACCGCCACTACTGCTGCCTCCGCTACTGCTGCTGCTCGAATTTTTCTTAATCATAGCTGCTATTTTAGCCGAGTCGGCACGCCAAGTATCTATCTTATCTTCGAGACTTGAATTCTCCGAATTTATCTCTTTGTTTAATGACGCGAGTTTTTCGTAGCTTGCATCAAGCTCCTCTTGCTTTTTATTTAGCTCTGTTTGCTTTGCTGTTAAAGTTTTTGCTACATCATTTAAAGCATCATGTTTTGTCTTTAACTTTGCAACTACATCTTTGTCGCTCTTGAAAAGATATTGCACCATCGAAAAGTTGTTAAACAAATCCGAAATATTATCCGAGCTTAGCATTACATCCACAAGCCCGAGGCTACCGCTCTTATACATAGTTCTGAGTCTTGATGAGAGATCTTTATTTCCTTTTTCGAGCTCCTGTGCCGCTGCCTCAAGCTTATCATTTGCTTTTTTTACCTCTGACTCAAGTGCGTCAACTTCCTCCTGAGACGCATCTATCTGAGACTGTATTTTTTTCATTTTAGCATTATTTTCTGCCTTTGTTTCGTTATTTTCGTCTATCTGATCCTGCGCATTATCTATCTTTTTTTGCAAGCTCTTTTGTGTTTCCTTCGCACTTACCTCTTTGATGCCTGCAACCGCAATAAACAGCGTCAGTACCATCGTAAGTGACAATACGATACATAATGCCTTTCTTAAAGCTCCTTCTCTCATTTAAGCCTCCTTTTTGTTTCTTTTCTTATCATTTCATCTTGTTGCATATACTATTTTACTATTTTGTATCGAGGAATCTCCTCATTGAAATCATACTTCCCCAAGCACCTATGCTTATGCCAAGGGCTATAAATATCAAAACTAAGTTAAATGCCAAAAATCCGAGCGGTACAAGTGATACCGAGAGTATCGAGAGTACATCTGCCCCTATAAATTTCTTTACGGACGCATATATTAAAACAATCAAGCCTGATGAAATTATCGCCGAAAAGAATCCTATCAATATACCCTCGAGCAAAAATGGTGCCCTTATAAACCAGTTCGTCGCTCCGACATATTTCATAATTATGATCTCATCAGATCTGTTAAATACTGTCAACTTGATAGTATTAGATACTACTATAATCGATACGAGGATCAATATTGCCATAACTATAACCGCAGCAATCTGAAATCCTTTTGTCGCAGATACGAGTTTTTCGACCGTATCCTTGTAGAAATTGACATCCTCTGCCCCGGTTATCTTTTCTGCTTTTGCGGCAACCGTATCAGCATCTTCAAGCGAATTAACAGTTATTACTATCGAGTTTGGAAGAGGATTTGTCGATAAACCGTCTAACAGATAACCATTATCGCCCCATCTTACCTTTAGTATTTCCAGAGCCTCTGCCTTTGTCCTGACAGTTACGGTATCAACCTGATCCCATTTTTCGACATCTTCTTTAGTCTTATTTATTTGATCCATCGAAACTTCGTCCTTAAAAAAGACCTCGATGTTATTATAATCATTTTTTACAGTTTCGGCAGCAGTATTGATATTTACTATAAGCATAAAGAATATGCCAAGGATTATCATCATCGCTGTTATCGCAAAAAACGATGTAGCTGTCATACCCTTATTTCTTCTTATCTGTTTGAAAGCCTGTTTTAGTGAATACGAAAACTTACTCATCGTCATCACCTCCCAGGATTTCGTCAAGACCGTTATCTGTATCCTCATATAGCTTGTATTCGCCTATATCATCTCTAACGATCTTGCCTTGATTTATAGTTACAACTCTCTTTTTCATCCTGTCTACTATGTCCTGTGCGTGTGTAACCATAACTATTGTAGTCCCTCTTTTATTTATTTCATTTAAAAGTGTCATTATTTCCCATGCTGTCGCAGGATCAAGGTTACCTGTCGGTTCGTCTGCAATAAGCATTGACGGCTTATTTATAATAGCTCTTGCTATTGCTACCCTCTGCTGTTCTCCCGCCGAAAGCTCATCCGGAAACATATCCTTTTTTGATGATATACCCATCAGACTCAATGCTCTTGGCACCTGCTTTTTTATCTGTCTTTTGGATTTGTGAACAATCTCCATTGCAAATGCAACATTTTCAAAAACTGTTTTATTAGGAAGTAGTCTAAAGTCTTGAAAAATCATACCGATATTTCTTCTGTGTATCGGCAAAAGTCTGCTGGAAAGATTTACAACATCCCTTCCCATAACTTCTATCGAGCCTTCGTCTGCATCTATCTCCTTCATAATAAGCTTTATAAATGTGGATTTGCCCGCTCCGCTCGGTCCGACCAAGAATACGAACTCTCCACGATTTATTTCGATACAAACATCCTCAAGCCCGACATTTGTAGCGTACCTTTTTGTAACATGATCAAATTTTATCATTTGAACAATTCCTTTCTTGCTTTATTCACTATTTCATCTGCGCTCATCTTGTATTTTGCAAGTAGCTCTTTTGGCTTTCCTGATTCGCCATATGTGTCATTTTGACCTACCATTGCAATTTTGCAAGGCGCATTTGTTGCAGTTACCTCTGCAACGGCACTGCCAAGTCCGCCTATTATAGAATGCTCCTCGGCTGTAATTATAAAACCTGTCTCATTTGACGCTTTTATGATTGCTTCCTTGTCGATTGGCTTTATCGTATGCATATCTATAACCTGTGCATTTATGCCGTCTTTTTGCAATATATCAGCGGCGATCATAGCTTCATTAACCATAATCCCTGTTGCTATTATACTCACATCGCTTCCATTTTTCAACAAATGGGCTTTGCCTATTTCAAGTTTCACATTATCATCATAGAAAACGGGCACTGCCGCTCTGCCGAGTCTGACGTATGCCGGACCTTGCATATTTATAGCTTGTCTAAGCAACTGCTTTGCGCTGACATCATCACAAGGATTTAATACTGTCATTCCCGGAATAGTACGCATAAGAGCCAAATCCTCAAATGTCTGGTGACTGGCACCATCCTCACCTACTGTTATACCTGCGTGAGAAGCACAAATTTTGACATTTGCTCTCGTATATCCAATCGAATTTCTTATGATTTCAAATGCTCTTTCGGCCGCAAACATCGCAAATGTAGATGCGCATACAGTCTTGCCGGAAAGCGCTATACCTGCCGCCATAGCATAAAGATTTTGCTCGGCTATACCGGCATTAAAAAATCTTTCGGGATAAACTTTTTTAAATTCGCCTGTTTTTGTTGAGCCCGAGAGATCCGCATCCATTACTACAAGATTTGGATTTTCTCCTCCCATTTCCACAAGGATTTCTCCATACGACTGTCTTGTTGCTATTTTATCTGCCATTTATTTATTCCCCCTGATTTCTGCTAATGCCACCTTGAGCTGTTCTTCATTTGGTGCTTTGCCGTGCCAGCCCGCTTCATCCTTCATAAATGATACTCCCATACCCTTGTGAGTTTTTGCAATAATGCAAGACGGCTTTGTCTTTTCGGCTCTCGCATGCTCAAATCCTCTCTTGATGTCATCCATATCATGTCCGTCTATAAGCACTACATCCCAGCCAAACGCTTTTAGCTTTTCGTCAATAGGCTTTACCGTCATAACATCATCATTTTTGCCGTCTATCTGAAGTCCGTTCCAGTCGATTATTGCTGTCAGATTTGCGAGCTTGTAGTGTGATGCCGCCATAAATGCCTCCCAAACTATGCCCTCCTGTATCTCTCCGTCTCCAAGTAGCGCGTAAACTCTGCGATCTTTGGCATCGAGCTTATCTGCAATCGCCATACCGACTGCCGATGAGATGCCTTGTCCAAGCGAGCCTGTCGACATTTCAACGCCCGGTACCTTGTCTCTTGAAGGATGACCCTGAAACTTGCTGCCGAGTTTCCTGAGCGTCAGCACATCTTCCTTCGGGAAGTATCCTCTTTCTGCTAATGTTGCATATAAAACAGGTGCGGCGTGTCCCTTTGAAAGAACAAATCTGTCTCTTCCTTCCATTTTTGGATTTTGGGGATCTATATTCATTTCCTCAAAATAAAGAACTGTCATTATGTCAGCCGCCGAAAGCGAACCTCCGGGATGTCCGGAACCGGCCTCATATATGGCCTTTATCAAGGTCTCCCTTATGTTTTTTGCAATTTCCTTTAAGTCATTAGTTTTCATCTGTTTCTCCTACCTGTTTAAATGCTCTCGGAATGTTTGCCAATATATCCATGGCTGTCATTCCTATTTCTCCTATTTCGGTTGCGGCAATATCGCCTGCTAACCCATGTATGTATACGCCAAGCTTTGCCGCATCATATCCGTCATATCCCTGTGCCAAAAGGGAGGCTATAACACCTGTCAAAACGTCACCTGCGCCACCTGTTGCCATGCCCGGATTTCCCGTATCGTTTACATAAACTTTATTCTCGTCAAGCACAAGCGTGTTGTGACCTTTCATTACAACAACAGTTCCAAACGCCTCCTGTATCTCTATGCCTGCCTTTTCTCTTTCTTCTTCTTTTATTTTTTCGACCTCAAGCAGCCTAGCCGCTTCGCCCGCATGCGGTGTCAAAACGACTTGCGCCCTTGCCTGCTTTAGGTTGCCATAAAGCGAGTATTTCATAACACAGTTGAGCCCGTCTGCGTCAAGCACAAGCTTGCCCTCGTACTCATTTAAAACTTTTTTTAGCATCGGGATATTTTCTTTATTTTGTCCTATCCCGGAGCCGAGTGCTATCGCTTCATAATCATTTAGCATCTCAAGCGCGGGGCCTCTTTCTATGCAAGTTGCCTCAGGCACATTTATCTGCAATATATTAAATATTTCCGGCGGTACCGCAAATCTGACAAGACCTGCTCCTGATTTTATAACCGCCTTGCCACACATCGAAGCGGCGCCTGCCATTCCGACCGAACCGGCTATTACCAAAACCTTGCCGTATGTACCTTTGTGAGTCTGCTTTTCTCTCTTTTTTAAAACAAATTTATTCATCTACATAATCCCCAAAAACTTTCCTGCAAGGAATAGATATGCGCCTATCGAAACCATATCTGTAAGAGATGAAATCATAGGACTTGCCATGAGCGCAGGGTCGATGCCTATCCTTTTTGCAGCCATAGGCAACATACTACCTATGCACTTTGCCGCAACTACTATCACTATCATAGCAATCGACACTGTTATGGCAATCTGAAGCTGCAACGGATTGCCTCTCTGCTCAAACATAACTCTTGCAAAATTTAAAATACTTAAGCTAAGTCCGACTACAAAACTTATTCTAAATTCTTTCCACAAAACCCTCATCGAATCTTTTAGCTGTATATCGCCGACCGAAAGTCCGCGTATGATAAGAGTAGATGACTGCGAACCGGAGTTGCCGCCTGTACCCATAAGCATCGGCATATATATTACAAGCGTAGGTATCTGGGAAAGAGTTTCCTCTGAGCTTGCTATAATGCTTCCTGTAAAAATATATGACAGCATCAAAAAGAATAGCCATGGGAACCTGTTTTTTACCTGCTGCCACACGCTCATATCGAGATATTCTGTGTCAGAGTCGTCAAGTACGCCGGCCATTCTTTCTATATCCTCTGTTGCTTCCTCTTCGATGACTTCAAATATATCGTCGACTGTTATGATACCGACAAGTCTTTCTTCGTTATCCACAACCGGAATAGCCAAAAAGCCGTATTTTTTGAATTTTTCGGATACGTCCTCTTGGTCCTCATATACATTGATAGAAACTATATCCGTATGCATGATTTCTGAAATCAAAACATCATCGTCCGTAATAACGAGTGTTTTTAATGAAACTATTCCTTCAAGAATCCTGCCCTGCGATTTGACATAACATGTGTATACAGTTTCGGAATCCATACCAACCTTTTTTATATGCTCCATCGCCCTTTTGACAGTCCAGCTTTGCTCAAGGCTGATATAGTCAGGCGTCATCAATGTGCCCGCCGAATCCTCAGGGTAATTTAAAAATGTATTTATAAGGCTTCTCTCGTTTTTAGGAGTTCTCTCTAAAATTTTATCCACAAGATTTGCCGGCAACTCCTCTAAAACGTCAATCTTATCGTCAAAGTCAAGCTCATCTATAATATATCTGATTTCTGTATCTGTAATGGCATTTATTATAAGCACTTGGTCGTCGGAAGGCAGATAAGAAAAAACTTCAACCGAAGTGTCCTTTGGTAACAATCTAAAAATTATAACCGTTTCATTGATACCGACTTCCTCTAAACTCTCCTCGAGGATTTCTGCTATATCCGCACTATTAAAATTAAGGAGCTTCTCTCTTATGGTTTTAAAATGCTTTTCTTTGGCAAGTTCGACTATTTCTTCTGTCGCTTTATCAAACATTTCTTTTTCTTCCATGAGAACCTCCTTTCCTGCTTTAAAATGTCAAAAAACATACAATAAAATTATACGATTTTTCGACACTTTTTTCAAGGTGTAATTAGGCAAAAATTGGTTATTTGCAATAAAATTTAGGGAGTAATAGTTCCTTGACGATTTTGCTCGTAAATGGTATCATAATACCGTTAAATATATCTAATTTTAAATTCTATAAACAAAGGAGACGACGGATATGTCAAATAAGTACATTGAAAGAGTTATCGAAGATTGTAAAAAGAACAATCCGGGTGAAATCGAATTTCATCAGACAGTAGAAGAAGTTCTTCATTCACTTGCACCAGTTATCGAAAAGCATCCTGAATACGAAGAAAATGCTATTCTCGAAAGACTCGTAGAACCTGAAAGAGGCGTTACTTTCAAAGTAACTTGGGTTGACGACAATGGCAAGATCCAGGTAAACAAGGGATACAGATATCAGTTCAACAGTGCTATCGGACCTTACAAAGGCGGTTTGAGATTTGCACCAAACGTATATCCTGGTATCATCAAGTTCTTGGGATTTGAGCAGATCTTCAAAAACAGCTTGACTGGTCTTCCAATCGGTGGCGGTAAAGGTGGTGCTGACTTCGATCCAAACGGCAAGTCAGATGCTGAAGTTATGAGATTCTGCCAGGCTTTCATGACAGAGCTTTACAGACACATCGGACCTTCAACAGACGTTCCTGCTGGTGACCTTGGTGTTGGCGGCAGAGAAATCGGATATCTATTCGGTCAGTACAAGAAGATCGTAAACAGATACGAAGGCGTTCTTACTGGTAAAGGCCTATCATGGGGCGGTCTAAACGGAAGAACAGAAGCTACAGGTTATGGTATCGTTTACTATGCAAACGAAATGCTTGAAGCATGTGGCGAAAAGCTTGCAGGTAAAACTGTTGCTGTTTCTGGTTTTGGTAACGTATCTTGGGGTACTGTTGCTAAGCTAAATGAACTTGGAGCTAAGGTTATCACTATCTCAGGTCCTGATGGATACATCCTTGACGAAGATGGTGTTTCTGGCGACAAAGTTGATTACATGCTTGAGCTCAGAGCTTCAGGAAAGAATATTTGCTCACCTTATGCTGAGAAATATCCTAATGCAAAATTCGTTGCTGGCAAGAAGCCTTGGGAAGTTAAAGCAGATCTTTATATCCCTTGCGCTACTCAGAATGAAATCCAGCTCGAAGATGCTAAGACAATCGTAGCTAGCGGATGTAAGTTCGTTTGCGAAGGCTCAAACATGTCTTCAACTAACGAAGCAATCGCTTACCTACAGGAAAACAAGGTTGTTGTTGGTCCTTCAAAGGCTGCTAATGCCGGTGGTGTTGCTTGCTCATGTATCGAAATGGGACAGAATGCAGGAAAGACTGTATTTACTCCAGCTCAGGTACATGCTCAGCTAAAAGACATCATGGTAAACATTCACAAAGAATGTAAAGAAGCTGCTGAAGAATATGGCTTTGGTTACAACCTAGTTGCAGGTGCTAACATCGCTGGATTCCTAAAGGTTGCAGATGCTATGTTGGCTCAGGGTATTTGCTAATCGATAACTACGATAACAATACTTAGAGAAATTAGATAATATTAAAAAACCGATCGCAAGATCGGTTTTTTATTGCAATATGCGTGTTACAGTGGCTTTACCACTATTCCTAAATAAATATTATGGTGCGACTGGCGAGATTCGAACTCGCACAAGGGTAACCTTACTGCCCCCTCAAGACAGCGCGTCTGCCTGTTCCGCCACAGTCGCAAATCATATCATTTATTCCTCGGTTTTTCTTTGCTCATAGACGCAATACCATGTTTCTATGCCCTTATATGGATTAGCAAAGGTGGATTTTATTTCACCCTTAAAAACCGGTGCTTCTACAATACCATAAGTTTGGTATCCAATGCAATAGTATATAGCATCTTCTTTTAGATTTTTTTTGATTTCTTCAATAATACTTTTTGCATCCGACGGTTTTTGACCGCTCATCAGTTGATCTAACCTTTCGCTTAAATCCTGATTGTCATAACCGACATAATTATTTTCGCCATCAGCTTGCACAAGGCTTCTGAAGTCCATACTTTCACTTACCTGCATACCGCCGACATACATGTCATAGTTGCCTGCCTTTAGCGCCGCAAGATATTCGCTTTCGCTTCTCTTGTCAACCTCTGCGTCGATATCAAGCTTTTCTAAATTTTCCTGCAAACTTTCTGCAGCAGTAACCCTCTGTGCATTATCCTCATTTACAAGAATTTTTACCGAAAATTTTATTCCGTCCTCGTTTTCTAAAATACCATCATCATTTGTATCCTCAAATCCGAGTTTTTTTAGGGCTTTTGTAGCTTTCTCGAGATCATATTTGTATGTCTCTGCCTTTTGTGCGCCTAAATAATCAGGGAAATACAAGCTGTCGCTTGCAACAGCGCTCTTATAATATGCTTCCTCTAATATGGTCTCCTGATCTATCGCCTGCATAAGCGCACGCCTTACTTTTTTGTCAGCTAAAATTTCTTTTTTGGTATTTATGCCGACAAATTCGACCTGATTGCCTGTTATATCATTTATCTTTATATCCTTTTTTGTTATCTTTGTCTGCCTCATCAACGATTTTTCATATAAAATGCTTATATTGCTCGTTTCAAGCAGTTTTGTAAGCGAAGCGTCTCTTTTTACAATATTTATGCGGACCTTGCTTATAGGCTGTGTACCGTAATATTTATCATTAACAGCAAGCATCAGGTAATCGCCCGGCTCATAAGAGTCATATTTGTACATTCCGCTGCCAAATGGCTCAAAATCAGTATCATCATTTACAAAAGAATATACACTTTTGTATTTATGCTCCGCTACGATCGGAAAGGATAAATCCGCTAATGATATGTCATTTGCATCATTGAATGTTATTGTTAAATTTTTGCCACTTCCGCTTACCGCTCTTATTTTGCTGGCTTTTTCGTAATATGGGCCCTTCTCGCCTATACTTTTTATGGCCTTTATTGTAAAGCTGATGTCATCAGCCTCAACTTTTTCGCCGTCTTGCCACTTTGCATTTTTTAATTTTATTTCTACATTTTTACCGTCAAAGCTGTAGCTGTCCGCCAAATCACCCACAGGCGACATATTTTCGTCAAAATCAAAGAGACTGCTATATATAAGCTTATTTATATATTGCAAATTTTCATCGGCTGTCAAAAGCGGATTTAGCGATTTCAAAGGATACATATACAGCTCAACCTGTTTGACTTCATTGTCGACTATCTCGGTTTTTCCTATATTTTCATCAATCTTATCGCTTTGTGCACATTTGTAAATTACTAAAATACACAAAAACAAAATCAGCACAACGACGATTATCGCTTTTCTGATGCTGTCCCGTCGCCATTCCTTATAATTTTTTAAAGATTTAATTTTCTCTAAGATCTTATCCTTCATACTTTTTTATCAGCTCATCTATTTGTTTGAGCAGGCTTTCCCTTTCGTTCGAATTATCTAGCACTTCATCTGCAAGTGGCAATTTTTCGTCATCCTTCATTTGGCAATTTATCCTATTTATTACATCTGTGCGAGAAATCTTTTCGCGTGCCAATATGCGCTCAACCTTCTTTTCGTGTTCGGCTACTATAAGCCAGACTAAATCGCAATATTTATCAACGCCCGTTTCAAAAAGCAGTGGCGCTTCCAAAAAAATTATCTTCTCGCCGGATTTTTTATATCTGTTGATATCCTCTTCTATCTTACTTATTATTGCCTTATGTGTTATCTCATTTAGGAGCTTTTCCTTTTTGCTGTCGCTAAATGCCATTTCTGCCAGCATTTTTCGCTTTAGCTCTCCTGTTTTTTTGTCGATTATTTCGTCACCAAAAGCATCTTTTAGTTCCTGCAAGGTCGGCTCCCCTTTTTGCGTTATTTGTCTTGCTATTTTATCCGCATCTATTATTTTGTAATTTTTCTTTTCAAGATGAGAAGTTGCCGTGCTCTTGCCACTTCCTATGCCACCTGTAAGGCCAATGATTAGCATCTTAATTCTCCTATTTGAGCTCAAGCCAATTATCTCCGACATTTAACTCGACCGTCAAGCTAACAGAAAGCTGCAACGCATGTTCCATTGCATCTCTCAACATTTTTTTAACGTCCCCAAGCTCATCCTTGTGAGCTTCTATGATAAGTTCGTCGTGTACCTGCACTACAAGCCTTGATTTCATTCCTAAAAGGCTATGATATACCCTTATCATAGCGAGCTTTATGATATCTGCCGCGCTTCCTTGTATCGGCGTATTCATCGCAAGTCTCTCTCCAAGCTGTCTTACCACATAAGCTTTTGCATTTATTTCTTTTATATCTCTTTTGCGCCCAAGTATCGTATTTACATATCCATTTTCTCTGCAAAATGCGATCTGCTCATCCATAAACTTTTTTACGGCTCGATGCTTTTCGAAATACTCATCTATATAATTTTGTGCTTCCTTTCGTGTAATGTCAAGCTCCGTGCTCAGCCCAAACGAGCTCATACCATATATAACGCCAAAATTTATCGCTTTGGCACTGCTACGCTGCGCACTTGTTACTTTCTCAGCAGGAATGCCCATAACTCGCGCTGCTGTCGCTTTATGGATATCTTGATTTTCGTTAAAAGCCTTTGTAAGTGCCTCATCACCGCTCATGTGCGCTAAAACTCTCAGCTCTATCTGCGAATAATCTGCGCCTACAAATACATATTCCTCGCTCGAAGGTATAAAAGCTCCTCTTATCTTTTTGCCAAGCTCATCTCGTACAGGTATATTTTGCATATTAGGATTTGAACTCGAAATCCTGCCCGTTGTTGTGACTGTTTGGTTAAAACCGGCATGCACTTTGCCGTCATCCGCAATCACCTGCAAAAGCCCGTCGATATATGTGCTTGTGAGCTTTGTCAGCTTCCTATATTCCAAAATGAGCGGTATTATCGGGTGCTTATCCCTTAGCTTTTCTAAGACCTCCGCTCCCGTTGCATATCCTCTTTTCGTTTTTTTTGCCGGTTCAAGTCCGAGCTTTTCAAACAAAATCATACCAAGCTGCACGGGTGATTTTATGTTGAAGTTTTCTCCTGCAAGCATATGAATGTTTGTAGTCAGCTCATTTTCTCTTTTTAAAAGCTCATCTCCGAGTTTTTTTAGGTAGTCGATATTAAGCTTCATGCCTGCGCACTCCATCGACGCCATTACCTCTATCAATGGTAGCTCCACATCATAAAAGAGACTTGCAAGCCCTTGCTCACTTATTTCATTTTTTTGCCTTCTTATAAGATCATTTATAATTGCAAATTCGACAGAAGCCCTTTCCTCTATGTCTTCTTCTTGTATCTTTACAAAAAAATCCTCATTTGCTATTCTCTTTAGCGAATAGTCATTTACAGACGGCTTTAGCACGTATTCTGCTATTGCCGTGTCAAAGGCTATCTTAAACTCCTTTTCGGAAAGACACATCAAATTATATATTTCATTTTTTAAATCATGTCCGTAGATTTTTTTACCTGATGCCTTTATCACCTCATATACGCCTTGCACGCTTCCCTCAAATGTATTTTTTTGGAAATAAATAACATCATCATAAAAAACTGCAATAGCGTCTATCTTTGGTCTTTTTTTATGATTATTATCGGAATATATACGAAGTCCAACCGCATCATCAAAACCTTCAGAAATCTTATTGCCCGAAGTTTGTTTTGTGCTTAGGCATTTTGCAAACTCATCTGCCGAAATATCCTTTCCTATTTCTATCAGCTTATATGTGGACAGTTCTGCACTGTGCTCCGCTGCCTCCGGTATATCGAGCTTTTTTAAAAATGTATTGAACTCAAGCTTTTTATATAGCTCTACAAGTTTTGCATAATCCGGCTCCGTCAGCTTACAATCTTCAAAATCTATGTCGATTGGTACATTTCTGTTTATCGTCGCAAGCTTCTTGCTCATATATGCCAATGTTTCATTTTCAATGAGTTTATTTTTTATGCCCTTCGGCTCTACCTCTTCTATATTTTTATATATATTTTCGAGCGTCTCGTATTCGCATATGAGCCTTGTGGCACCCTTGTCGCCGATGCCGGGAACGCCCGGTATATTATCAGATTTATCGCCGACAATAGCCTTATAATCTATAAAGCTTGTAACAGGAAATCCGTATTCGTCAAAAAAGGCGTCATCATCATATAAAGCAAATTGCGATATACCCTTTTTTGTAATAAGCACCTTTGTTTTTTTGCCGGCAAGCTGAAGCGCATCTTTATCTCCTGTGATAATAAGCGCATTTTTGCCCTCATCCTCCGCTTTTTTTGATATTGTACCGATCAAATCGTCTGCCTCAAAGCCCTCAAGCTCGATACGCTTTATATTCATCGCATCCAAAATCTCCTTTAGGACAGGGATTTGCATCGCAAGCTCAAGTGGCATTTTTTTCCTGCCTGCCTTATAATCCTCATACTCCTTATGCCTAAAGGTCGGTGCCTTTACATCAAATGTAACAATTATATATTGTGGCTTATGATCTTTTTTTATTTTTTCCAACATATTAAGGAAGCCATATATCCCTTGTGTATACATGCCTTCCTTTGTTATCATCGGCCTTTGCATCGCATAGTAAGCCCTATTTACCAGACTGTTTCCGTCTATGATTATTACTTGATTTTCCATATGTTTATTTTAGCAGAATTTTTGTCAAAAAACTACACTTTAGATAAATTCGAGCTCCCAGCTGTATCTGCCGTCATCGCCCTTTTTATACCTCAAATAAGCGCTAAACTTGTTTCCCTTTTTGCTTACAAGCCCGTGAAAACCGACCTTGCCATTTTTTAAAAGGAGCTCCACCATCTGCGCGCTGACTTCTTTTCCAAAGGAATGAATATACTTATCATCCTTCCAAACTGCAAATTTACAGCCGTTTCGCCAATTGCTGCATCCAAATGCCCTCGGCGTCTCTATGACGGGATTGCCGCACTCGGGACATATACCTACGCTTTTTGTATTTTCATCAAGTATAACCCTGCCACCGAACTTCTTGCTTTCTTTTATATCCTCTACGGATTTTGCAACAAAATCCTTTATGAGATTCAAAAAATCCTCTTGCTCAAACTTGCCCTTTTCTATGTCAGAAAGCGTCTTTTCGAGTCTGCCTGTATAATCGAGATCAAAAAGTTCCTTCACCGGGAATGTTTCGACCATCATTTTGCCAAGCTCGGTTATAACAAGCGACTTTTTGTTTGCCTTTATATATCCTGCCGTCTTTAGCTTTTGTATAGTTTGCGCGCGCGTTGCAGGTGTACCGATCGAAAACCCGCTCAAAATAGAAAGCATCATCTCATCGGAGTCTTCCTCGCTTGTATCAACGCTCCTGCCACATGTCTCCATTACCTTTAAAAGCGTTTTTTCGGTATGATGCTTTGGCGGTTTTTTAACAACTTCGCTCGCCCTGCCATCTTTGACAAGGAGCTTGTCGCCTTTATTTATTACAGGCAAAAGATTGTCCTTTGACTGTATATTTTCGGCAAGCTTAAAGCCCGGTTCTATCTGCACCTTTCCTTTTATAAGAACTATTCCCTGCTCTCCGCTTGCAAGAGTTACTGCCGCCTCGAGCCTTGTTTCCTCGCTTATCGCCTGTGGCAAGAACTGCGCCAAAAACCTATTTTTTATCGCATCATATACCTTTTGCTCATCTAAAGTAAGTTTTTGCGGAATGATATACGTCGGGATGATCGCACTATGCGACTCAACCTTTTTGCTGTCAAAAATTCGCTTTGTATCCTTAAATTTTATCTTTTCTTCAAAGGCGGTACCTTTTTTTACCTCCTCAAGTACTCTTTTTGCCTTATCCTTTAGGCTTTCATCAAGAACATTGCTTGCCGTCCTCGGATATGTGATAAATTTCTTTTCGTACAGATCCTGCGCCACCTTTAAAACCTTTTCTGAAGTCCAGCCCTGATATTTTGATGTTATATATCCTTGTAAGTTGGATAAATTAAACAAAAATGGTGCATTTTCACTTTTGCGTTCGACCTGTTTTTTTGTAATCTCAAGCTCCTTATTTATGAGCTCATGTGCGATGTCCTGCGCTTCCTTTTCGGTCTCAAACTTTTCTGTTTTTTCATCATCTATACCCTTGCCAAGCTTATAAAATATACCTTCTACGCTTTCGCCCGATGGCACTGTTAAATCCAAAACAACCTTATAATACTTGCTTTCCTTAAACTCTTCTATCTGCTTGTCTCTGTCATATATGATTTTTAGCGTCGGCATAAGCACCCTGCCTACATTTAAAAGCGCTTTTTGACCTGTATTTTTGTATTTGACCGTCGCTACGGATGTTAAATTTATACCAATTAGCCAGTCAGCTGTCTGTCTGCCAAATCCGGCATCGCTTAGAGTCTTCATTTTTTCGTTTGGTCTTAAATTTGCAAGTCCGCTCACAACCTCCTTTGGCGTCCACTCATTTAATAGGAGCCTGTCAATTTCCTTTGAGGGCTTGATGCTCTTGAAAATTTCATCGGCAATTATCTGCCCCTCTCTGTCCCAGTCGGTAGCAGATATTATCTTATCGACATCATCACGCAAAGCGAGAGTTTTTATCGTTTCGAGCTGTTTTTTTGCACCCTCGTCAGTCTTTGTCTTGTCGCCGTTTTGCGTTTTTATCTTATACTTAAACTCCTGCGGTATGAATGGGAAATTTTCCATTTTCCACGATTTCATTTTTGGATCATAATCAATTGCATCATATAATTGAAGCAAGTGACCAAATACCCATGTTATGATATATTGGTCACCCTCTAAATACCCGTTTTTTCTTGTTTTTACACCCGTTGCATCGGCTATATTGCGTGCAACTGACGGTTTTTCTGCTATTATCAAACTCTTCATTTTTGCTTCTCATATCCTGCGGCAAGCATCATCTCATCCGCCTCTTTTGTTGTAAGCTTCATATTTATACATAGATTTATCACATCATCACGCGACATCTCTGGATCCTGCGCAGTGCTTAAACATATAAATTGATCCTTGTCCATTTTTATATTCTTAAAGGAGATTTCTCCTGATGCTATCTTCCTGTCATAAATCCTAAAAAATACGACTCTCAGCGGTATATCAGGATTTTCGTTTACTACCTCTTTTGAATATGTCTCTTCTAAATATTTTTTCATTTTGCTTCCTTTTTTAGCTTTTGCGCTTCTCTCCACTTCAAAATTCTTTCTTCCAAAGATTGCAGGTAATCTACCCCTGTCTGTGTAAGCTCTCTGTTTTTGGTCTTTATCCAGCCAAGCTCACATTTTTTTATTGGCGTTACGGTAATATATCTTATATCATTATACCAATCGTTATGAGAATGGTCCTTCCTCGTATCTATGAATGCAACCTCCGTATCCCTTACTGCACGCATTACATTGCCTACGCTTGCAAGAGACATAGTAATTTTTTCGATATTTAGCTCCTTAAGACAACTT
This sequence comes from uncultured Porphyromonadaceae bacterium, assembly GCA_963634825.1. Classification (GTDB taxonomy): domain Bacteria; phylum Bacillota; class Clostridia; order Peptostreptococcales; family Anaerovoracaceae; genus Gallibacter. The sequence continues at coordinate 96,521 of CAVHCP010000001.1, forward strand.
GTCCAAAGCAAATCCATCGTTTCTGTAATATGTGAAACAAATGAGAGATTTTTGAGATGCTCTGCATCTATAGTATCTGCTTCGATATAATATAGCGGATTTTTCTTTCCGACAACTACGCAAATATCCTCCTCTGCGAGCCTGTGATATTCAAGTCCGTGATAAGCAAGCATCCTGTCGAGCGTATCTCTTTTATCTATAAAAAATCGCACAATCCCAATCTCACTTTTGCCGGATGCTACATTGTCGATAATGATATTGATCGCCGCATCCTCCACCTTAAAATTGGCAAGCTTTTTTTCCTTTTTATTATATTTTTTGTATAAATCAAGCAAAGAATCCTTGCCGAGAAGCGAAAAATTATTTGAAACGGAGAGATATTTTGTTTCATCGCTGCTCGAAATCACATATGTTTGCAACTGCTTTATTTCCTCGTCTATGACCTTTGCTTTTCTGTATAAATCCTCTCCAAATGCGGTCAGCTTGTTTTCTCTGCCTATTTTCTCAAATATCTTTGCATTTAACTCGTTTTCGAAATTTTTCATAGAGAGGCTCAGAGTCGGTTGCGCCATATTTAACTTCATCGCCGCCTCTGTCATATTTTTTGATTCGACTATTGCTATCAACTGCTCAAAAAATTCCGTCTTCATTTTTAATTTGCTCCCCCTATATTACAAACATCCTTTCAAAATGTATAATGTGTAATCGATAATCTATTTATTATTTTAATATATTAACATAATAAATTTCAATATATTTCTTTTATATTTGCTATTATAATCAGCTTATGTAAAAGTTTGTTATATTTTTAATTATGTAAGAGAGGTAATGACTATGAAAGACAAAAAGAACGGGAAATACTTCACTGCCGTCAGCCTCGGTACAGCCGCTGTGTGGTTTTCGACACACTGTGGTGCAGGCTTCGCATCAGGTACGCAGGAGCTTCAGTACTTTGCAAATCATGGCTGGTTCGGCGTATTTATGCCTATCATCGCAATGAGTATCGTTGCATTTACATTTTATATAGGTATAGAGAGTGCCAGAGAAACAGGCCTTTGGAATTACGACGGTTGGGCTGAGCAAGCAACTGCACCTATCGGCAAGTTTTGTAAAGTTATGATGGACGTTGGTATCATCATAACAACTATTTCCGCAACAGCAGCATCCCTTGCAATGGGTGGTACTCTTGCTAACCAATATTTTGGAATAAATACAGTGCTCGGTTCACTGATAATGCTTGCCATTGTAACAGTCATTTGTATATTCGGTGCATCTCTTGTAAGAAAGAATGCTCTTGTAATGACTATCGGCATACTCGTTATAATCGTTATCGTTCTTATACTTGGTCTTATGAAGTTCTGGCCAAATATCGTAGAACTCTTTAAAGAAGGATATGTAAATCCTGAAGCTTCAAAATGGAGCTTGACAGGTTCTGCAAGTGGTACAACTCAGGGCTCGTTTGGAAATGCACTCCTCTGGACTTTGACATATGCAGGCTTCCAGATTACTGCAATCGGCGGTATTGCTTCTTCATTCCAGGGTGCAACTTCTAAGAAAGAAGCAAAGGGCGCAATGTTCACAGGCTGGATTATCAACATCATAATGCTAAGCGGTATCTGCTTGTTGATATTCTCAGGAATGCCTGAAATCTACACAGATCCTGAAGCTCAGAAGCTTCCAACTGTATGGATTGTAAATCATCTTGATTCTTCAATACTTGCAGTAGCTTACCCAATACTGTTGTTCTTGGCACTTATAACTACTGCTGTAGGCTTTACTTTCGGAATGGTAGAAAGATTTAATCCTTATGTATTAAAGAAGATGAAGAGTAGCGTACTTCGAAATGCAATCATCGCTGTTATATGCCTCGGTTTCTCATATGGCGTATCGACATTCGGTCTAATGTGGGTTGTACAGGTTGCATACAAGTACCTTGGTATCTACAACTGGATATTCGTAATACTCCCTCTATGGATCTTCGGTCTAAGGAATATGAAGAAAAGAAGTCAGGCAGAAAAGCTAGGCTAATCACTTCGATAGATTATAGGATTATAAAAAATAGATTAAATTATAAAAAACAGGTGTTATCAAAGCACCTGTTTTTTTACTTCATATCAGAGTTATATTAAAAAATTTACTAGCAAAAATACTAATCCGTAAATTATTCTGCCATTATCTTATCGAATTCGGCAACAGCTATTTCAAATTCCTTATCATCCTCAATGTCAAGAAGTTTAAAGTCATCATCAAGTTCTTGATATTCATAAATCCAAACATCATCTGAGCCGTCTTCCGGAATAAGTGCCACATATTCCTTTTCGCCGGCCTCAAATGTGCCCATAATTTCGCACTCTACTTCCTCGCCACCGTCAAATTCTAAGGTTATTATATCCTTTTCTTCTGTCATTTTTAATTCCTCCATTATTTTTAAACTTAAATCAATGTGAAGCACAATATCGCTTTTATGTGCATTTCCCTTGTATTTACAAATTTTCTACGCTTTTGATTGTATCATTTACTTTCCGTTTGAGCAAGAAAGAAATTTACTATATTTTCGGCATTTTTCTTTGTTATTTTAGGTACCTGCAAAAGCTCTTCCTCACTTGCATTTTTTATCTTCTCAATGTCCTTGAAGTAGCGCAATAAATTCATTCTTTTGACCTTGCCTATCCCCTCTATATCATCAAGTATCGAATGCGTCATATCCTTATCTCTGAGCCTCTTATGATAATCAATCGCAAATCGATGCACTTCCTCCTGTATGCTACCTATATATTTGAATAACAGATCGTTTTCCTTTAGCTCCTCCTCTGCAAAGGCTATAGTGCCATCCGTCCCTCTTACGGGATATACAAGGGCTCTTGTCCTATGGAAGTCATCCTTTGCCATACCTACAACCGCAAGCGATATATCAAGCTCTCTTAGGACTTCCAAGACTGCATGCACATGTCCTTTGCCTCCGTCTATAAGCATAAGGTCGGCAAGTGGCAAAAAGCCCCTATCGCCGGCAAGCGCATTTTTTACCCTCCTATATATGACCTCCTGCATAGAAGC
>CAVHCP010000001.1:100183-123974 GCA_963634825.1 uncultured Porphyromonadaceae bacterium
ATTGCCATTTTGCGCATATAGGATCAAATCCATATCTTTAGTATGAGCAAGAGTTACTCTCTGTTTTTCGGCTATGGCTTTGGCTGCCGATATATAGTCGCGATATCTTGCCGCATTTTCGTAATCAAGGCGCTCAGAAGCTTCCTCCATTTCGGATTTAATGTAGGAAAGTAAATCCTTTTGCTTGCCTTTTAAGAACCTCAAAACCTCACCTATCCTCTTCATGTATGCATCATGGTCTGCTTTACCTGTGCAAATCCCGTCACACTGCTTGATATGATAATTTAGGCATGGTCTAAAGCCCTTTTTAAAGACTTTAGCTGAGCACTTCTTAATTTTATAAATGCTATTTAAAAGATCTATCATATTATTTACGGCAGATACATCGCTATATGGGCCAAAATATGTACCTCCGTCCTTTTTTGGCAGACGCGTTTTTATGATACGCGGCCATTTTTCATTTGTAATACATATATATGGATATGTCTTGTCGTCGCGCAGCAAAACATTGTACTTAGGTTTATATTTTTTTATGAGATTATTTTCGAGCACAAGTGCCTCAAGCTCATTATCGCAGATTATATATTCAAACTCCTCGATATTTGATACCATAGCACGGACCTTTGCATCCATATTTTTTTGGCTCTGAAAATACTGTCTCACTCTGTTTTTAAGCGACACAGCCTTGCCTACATATATCACATTGCCAAGCTTATCCTTATGCAGATAAACTCCCGGCTTATTCGGGAGTTTTTTTAGATTTTCCTTGATATCAAACATTTTTATTCTCCGCTAATACGGCCAATTTCTTCTGCGCTTCTCCAGTCTCTCCTGTTCGACGCGCTCAAGCTCCTGTTGCCTCTTTGCTTCTCTTAGAGCTTCTATGCGTTTTTGTTTTTTTCTCTTTTTTATCTTTATTATTATAATAAGGCTTATGAGTAGCAAAAGTATTGCACATATTCCAAAAAACATATAGTCCGAAAGACCTATCCTGCTCCACGGTCCGCCCTGCTTTATTTCACTTTTTGTAACAAGATCTACTTGGGCTGTTACCGTGCCCGCCTCTATCGCCTTTATTTGACCTATAATCGTATTTTTCTTTACCGGTGCCTTGAGGTCTTCTACTGTTGTGATTTCTGTCTTTACAAGCGAATCCTCGCCTTCCTTTGGCAATGTCACACAAAGGTCATCCTTAGCATATCCTTTGACATATATCCTGTGACCGCCCTTTATCTTTACATGTCCTGCGCTCTCGCCCTTTGCTACAACAATATATGTTCTGTAATTTTTTATTCCATACTTCAAAAGGTTATCGCTGTCAGATTGATTAGTTTTTGACGATGCTCCTCCTATGCTGATACTTATAAGCATAGTGTCATCTTTTTGCGCAAGTGCGATAGTATATATATCCGACTTGTCATTTCCTTTGCCAACAGTCGCATACTTCGCATTTGTCTTATCATCTTCCTTTTTTTCAAAGGTGATAGTAGCTTTTAGATCCTTATTGTCAAAAAATGCGTCTGCTATAATCGACATATCTGTAGCTGTTATTTTGCTTTTTTTGTCACCAGTGCCGCCTGCTGTCGTAAAATTTGTATCCTTACACCCAAGCTCCTTCGCTTTTTCGTTCATTTTTTTGCAAAAATCAGTTAGACTGCCGGATATTTCCTTTGCAAAAGCGTCCGCCTGTGCATTGTCGCTTTCCTTAAGCATCTTTTTTATATTGTCTATATCACCGTCCGTAAGATCTCTTTCGTCCGCTACTACAAGCGCTGTCATAAGTTTGTTTAAGTCTCTCGGGTTAAAGGTAGCTTCATCGCCCTTGCTATATACTACGGCTCCGGTCTTGATATCACAAACAAATGCTTTACTGCTGTCTATGATAGGCTTTTGCGCTGATGTTGTCCCCGCATATGACGGCAAAAATATTTGCAACAAAAATAGCACAGTCACAATCAATAGTGGCAAAATAAACTTTGCGTGTTTTTCTATTTTCTCATAATGTGCTATTTGCATTTTGTTTTCCTATTATTATCTATTTTTCGCCAAAGAAGTAATCTGCCATCTCATATCCGTTAGCAAAAAACTTTCCTGATTTTTCACCGGCACTTTCTGTAAATGTCCTGCTTGTATCCTTTTGTTTTTCGTCATAGCTCTTATAGATGACATAAGGTACAGGCACCGAGTTGTGTGTTCTTAGGCATATCGGTGTCCTGTGATCCGGCACAATAAGCACCTTAAAATCCTCGCCTGTAGTCCTCAAATAATCTATTGTTGGCTTTAGTACAAGTTTATCGATCTTTTCGAGCGACTCAACCTTGCCCGGCACATCTCCCTGATGTCCGCACTCGTCAGGTCCTTCAAGGTGCATATAAACGAAGTCCTTTCCTTGCTCAAATGCATCGACCGCAGCCTTTTGCTTTCCCTCATAATTTGTATGAAGTGTGCCTGTCGCACCCTCAACATCTACGCTTGTCAGACCTGCGCATATACCGATGCCCTTGATTAGGTCAACTGCACTTACAACTGTACCGTCTATGCCATACTTATCTTTAAATAGCGAAAGCGCCGGCTTTTTGCCCTGTCCCCATATCCAAGCCGAATTAGCCGGATTTAGACCTTTTTCGATACGCTTTTTATTAACAGGATGATCCTTTAATATTTCATAGCTTTTTTTCATCATAGCTATGAGTCTGTCGGCGTCAGGTCCCTTTGGCAGATTGTCTCCTACCCTCTGAGTCAATGCGTCATGTGGCGGAGTTGTCTCATAGTCAGTCCTGCCATTTTTCATAATCATGCAATGTCTGTAGCTTACACCTGTGTAAAGAGCAATATCATCATCTGTTAATTCCTTAGCAAGCGCCTTTATAAGCTCATCTGCTTCCTCTGTCGAGATATCACCTGAGCTGTGGTCTGCTATCGTCAAATCCTCATATGCACCCTCGCCGGTAAGCGTGATGATATTTACCCTAAATGCAACATCCGTATCACTCATATTTATACCGATGCTTGCCGCCTCAAGCGGAGATCTGCCTGTCAGATATACTGCAGGATCATATCCCATAACAGAAAGATTTGCGGCATCGCTTCCCGGAGGTATACCATCCGGCACATTTTGTACCATGCCTATCTCGCCGAGACTTGCAAGCTCATCCGCGCAAGGCATATTTGCTGCCTCAAGCGGTGTCCTATCTCTTAATTCTTCTATTTTTTCATCTCCTGCTCCGTCCGGAACGAGCACAAAATATTTCATTATATATTCTCCTCTTCAAATTTTTTCATAAAGTCAATCAACGCATCCACGCCTTCCATTGGCATTGCGTTATATATCGAAGCTCTCATACCGCCGACAGTTCTATGTCCGCCAAGATTATGTAAACCTTTTTCTTTTGCCTGTGATATAAACTTCTTGTCGAGCTCTTCGTTTCCTGTTACAAATACTACATTCATAAGGGATCTGTCTTCCTCATTTACAGGGCACGAATAAAGCTTACTTTCGTCTATTGTCTTATAAAGTTTTTGCGCTTTTTGCACATCTCTCTCGTGCAATTTTTTGATACCGCCCTCGTTTTTAATCTTCTTAAAAACTTCTCCTGCCACATATATTGCAAAGCATGGCGGTGTATTGTACATAGAGCCGTTATCCGCGTGAGTGGCATAATCAAGATAAATCGGAGTATTTGCCGGAGCCTTGCCAAGCAAATCCTTTCTTGCTATGACAATGGTCATACCTGCAGGACCGATATTTTTTTGCGCACCCGCATATATGAGTCCAAATTTTGTGACATCTATCTCCTCCGAAAGAATACAGCTTGACATATCCGCAACGAGCGTCACATCTCCAAAATCAGGCACCTCTGCATAATGTGTGCCATATATAGTATTGTTATATGTAATATGCACATAATCCGCATCCTGCCTTATCTCGTCCTTTGTAGGCTTTGGAATATATGTATAATTATCTTCCTTTGAAGTTACTACAACTCTCGCATCACCAAATTTTGAAGCTTCCTTTGCAGCCTTTGCCGCCCATGAGCCACCTACAACATAATCAGCTTTTTTGCTGCCTGTCATAAGATTTATAGGCACCATTGAAAATTGCAATGTGCCACCACCTTGCAAAAACAAAACCGCATAATCATCCGGTATGTTTAAAAGCTCTCTCAAATTGTTTTCTGCGTCTGTAATTATCTTTTTAAACTCAGGGGATCTGTGCGACATCTCCATAACCGATTGTCCACAACCCTCGTAATTCAATAAATTATCTGCTACATCTTGCAAAACATCTGCCGGCAACATCGATGGACCGGCCGAAAAATTATATGCTCTCTGACCTTTCACAAATACACCTCCATATCTCTTTTGACCTTTACCTTGTATTGTATCACTTTACTTGCTTATGGTAAAGTGATACACTTATTAAATAGTATTTAAACATGAAAGGAGCATTTTATATGTATCAAATAGCAACTTTAAATAAAATTTCACCTGTCGGACTTGCAAAATTCGATGACCAATATAGATTGAGTGACGATATTGATAGCGCAAACGGCATCGTCGTAAGAAGCCAAGATATGAAAAGTTTGTCATTTAGCGAAAATTTACTTGCTATAGCTCGTGCCGGTGCCGGCGTAAACAACATTCCTCTAAATGAATGTGCCGAAAAGGGTATTGTGGTTTTCAATACGCCCGGAGCTAATGCTAATGCCGTTAAGGAACTTGTTATTGCAGGTATGCTCGTTGCCGCACGAAATATCGCACCTGCCATCAAATGGGCATCTTCTCTTACAGAAAATATCTCCGCTGCGGTAGAAAAAGGCAAAAGCCAATTTGCCGGTAGCGAGATAAAAGGCAAAGTACTTGGAGTTGTAGGTCTTGGTGCAATCGGCGTACTTGTTGCAAATGCCGCTCAAGACCTTGGAATGAAAGTCATCGGATATGATCCTTTTATATCACTTAAATCGGCTCATAATCTTTCGAACAGCATTCCTGTAACTAATGATTTATCAAAGCTACTTGCAAAAAGCGACTACATAACTTTACATGTGCCTGCAACAGATAAGACAGCCGGCATGTTTGACAAGAGATGCTTTATGCAAATGAAAGAAAATGCCGTGCTATTGAATTATTCGAGGGATAAGCTCGTTGATGAGGGCGCGCTTGTAAATGCACTCGACGAAAATTTGTTAAAATATTATGTAACCGACTTTCCTACCGAAAAATTGATCGGAAAGGAAAATGTGATCATTATGCCACATCTTGGTGCTTCAACAAAGGAAGCAGAAGACAATTGTGCCATTATGGCAGTTGAGGAGCTTCGCGAATATATCGAAAACGGCAATATAGTAAATTCGGTAAATTATCCAGCTTGCTCTCTCGGAGATCTTGATAGCGAGGCTTTTGCCCGAATTTGTATTTTAAATAAAAATATCCCTTCTATGCTAAGCGAAATAACCTCTGCAATGTCTAAGCTTGAAATAAATATCAGGAATATGACAAATAAATCTAAGGGTGATTTTGCAGTAACACTCCTTGATATAGACTCGAAAATCACCGAGGAAGAGCTAAAAGCATTGCTAAATATCAGCGGTATCATAAAAATCAGAGTTTTAAAAGCCTAAGTATTAAATATTAAAAGCTCCGAAGAGTATAAACTTTTCGGAGCTTTTTTTCGAGCTTTTCGGACTTATAGAAAAAAATGTGCGTGTGAGGCAAGAGAGTGTATCTCCCTTGCAATTTCGCAGGCACAGTTACAATTGCCAGCGAAACGAGCTTGGCGAGCGGACAAGTGTTATTTCCTAAGAATATCAATTTTGAGGCTTCGTATCAGCCCATACCTTATTTACAAGCACTCCCAAAAAGAGTACCCACGCAAGGAAATAAAACCAAAACATCAATGCAACTATTGTCGCAAATGAGCCGTATAGCAAGTTGTAATTTGCTATAGAAGAAGCATATTTTGAATATAAATAAGTAACTATCAAAAGCCCTACGGACGCAAATATACTTCCAGGTATTATTTCCCTAAATTTCATTTTGCGCGTCGGAAGTACATAATAGTTATAGCTTATCATCAAAAAGTATAAGACGATCGCAATTGGCCAGCGCAATAATAGCCACACACTTTCTGCCGCTTCCTCTTTACCTACAAATGTCAATATCACGCTTAAGATAAGATCTCCATACATAAGCACAACGATTGCAAATATGATTGTAAGTATTACAATCGCCATCGTTTCAAAAGCTCTCATCCTGTCCTTCAAAAAACCTTTCCCTGTCGATTGACCATTGCTGAATGTATAATTTGTGATTCTCATCATCGAAAATTGCGCTCTTGAAGCCGCCCAAACAGCGATGACTATAAAGATCACACTCGTCGCTCCGCCTGTACTGCCTATCACAATATTTTCGATTTGGCCCGTAATCGGCGAATCTCCAAAATAATCTGTCAGCCAGCCTATGGCAGTCTGTAAATCCCGCTTAAATACTATGATAAGAATTTGCGAAATAAGAAGCATTATCGGCATAAGTGCCAATATAAAATAAAATGCAACCTGCGCTGCAAAGCCCTGGTAATACGGATCATTTAATTGTCTTAGTCCTAAGGTTAGCATTTTATACAATCTTTGCTTCATATATTTTTAACCTCTCTACAGCCTCATTTTTATCCTCGCCACATTTTTTGCTTTACTAAGATTGTTTTGCTAAAGCTGTTTTGCAAGCTCCTTTAGTGCCTTTGCTCTGTGACTTATCGCATTTTTTTCTTCATTTGTAAGCTCCGCAAAAGTCTTGTCGTAGCCATTAGGAATAAAATACGGATCGTATCCAAAACCATTTTCTCCGCGTGGCTCATCTATTATCTGCCCCTCTATCTCACCTCTTGCAACTATCCTTTTGCCATCTGTAAAAAGCATCGTTATAACGCATACAAATCTTGCTGTTCTTTTTTCCGGCGCAATACCTAAAAGTTCTTTTTGAAGCTTATCATTATTTTCTTTATCCGTCGCATCCTCGCCTGCAAATCTCGCACTAAAAACTCCCGGTCTTCCGCCGAGTGCATCAACCTCAAGTCCCGAATCATCAGCTATCACTATTTTATCGGTTAACCCTTTTACAGTATCTGCTTTGATGAATGAGTTTTCCTCAAATGTAGCTCCGTCCTCTACAATCTCAATATCAGACAATCCTACATCTGCAAGGCTGAACGTTTTAAAGCCGAGCTTTTTTGTTATCTCATTTATTTCATCGATCTTATGTTTATTTTGCGTTGCTACTACTATTTCTTTCATTTAAATCTTCTCTTATTTTTTCTGCTAAATCTATTTTTCTTATATGTCGGCCTGATGCCTCTGCCTCTTGAGCCCACAGTCCTCTTATATGTCCTGTTTTTGCTTCCCGAAAACATACTCCTTGCAAAACCGCGTCTTTGATTTCTTCTCCTTACAACAGCTATGATGATACCTGCTATTATTACTATCGGAATGAGTATAATGCACATCAGCATTACCGCTATGTGGTTAGGCTGTTTAAAAAGCTTGACAGGATTTAGACTATTGTCGACAGTCTTTCTTGCATGTGTAGTATTATAGTAACTTGGCACATCTCCGCCGTCAAAGGAATCAATATATGTAGCAAGTGCATACCATTCCTTTATCTCCTTACCGTCACTATCCTTTACCGCCTGTTTATTGAAATCTGTTATAGCATTGCCCTCGCTGTCCTTTGGTTCGATGGAAAGCAGACCATGTGACTGCTTTGTTACAAGGCTCAGCATCTGGCACGAATAAAGTCCACCTACAACCCTATAAAGCTTATCATTATCGAGTTTTTCTATTTGATTGCCGTCACTATCGATAAGTTTTATATCAGTTGCACGATTCAAAAATAATCTCTTATCATTTATCGTATAACCTATGCCGCTCATATAAAGGCGTGCAACCTGCATACTCGGAGAAATGGAAGCATCTACCTCTGCCAGATTTTTTAGCTCCTTGCCATTTAGATAAACGCTGACAACAGGATATCCGATGCTGCCGTCCTCTCCCATTCCAAGAGAGCTCACATTGGACGCATCGGCTGCCGTTATCTTGCCTTCGCCAAATGAAGCTCTGACAGTACCTGCCGGTACAACCGAAACCGATATAGGCTCATAATCGCTTCCCTCGGCCTCCTTTACGGCATATATATAACTGTCGGAGATCAAATCACCTAAAGCATCCTCGCCCTGCTCATCCGCAAATTTAGTTATATCCGTAAAAGCGAAATCGCTTTCTGCAAGCGTTTGATCATACTTAAATCCGTATTTGCTAAAAAACTTGCTATTTACAGTTTGCTTAAATTTATTTACAGTGCTTTGTATCTGCGAATCGCCCTTTATATCATCGTCGAGCTTTATAAGATCATAGCTCTTGACATCATACTTATCGCCTGATTTTTGAAGCACGATATGACCGATATTATTTGTATATTCGCCACAAGAAACGATAGTTGTATCGCCTATATTTTTAGCCTCCGAAAGTACAGTATGCGAATGTGCACTTATTATAAGGTCGATATCACCAACTTCCTTTGCAAGCGCAACATCCTCTGAGCTGTTAAAATCATCCTCATTTGTGCCCGAATGACTGAGACAAACTATGATATCTGCTTCTTCATTTTGTTTTATCTCATCAACTATCTTTTTTGCTCTCTTTATATAATCGCTAAATTCGACGCCTGCCTCAGGTGCATTGCTTACCGCTTCATCGCCCATAATACCAAAGACAGCCATTTTGATGCCATTTTTCTCTATTATCGTATAATCGCATACACCATAATTCTCAAAGGCAGATTTTAGCTTCTGTCCTGCCTCTTTTGTGCTATCATCTGATAAGGTTTTTCCCCAATTTATATTTGTACCGACTATTGTCGGCATTTGATAAGCTTTTTCGTCATAGTCGGCCGCAACATTTAACATATCCGCAAGCCCGCTCGCACCATAATCATACTCGTGGTTGCCAAATGTAGTCGCATCATATCCTACCTGCGCCATTGTCACAAGCTCAGACGCATCTGTCCTAAATATACTCTGAAAAGGAGTACCCATTGAAAAATCACCGCCGTCAAGTAAAAATGTACCCGCATAATCCTCTTCGGTTTGATCCTTTACAGTCTTGATCTTTGCAAGACCTCCCGTAACAGTTGTCTTACCGTCTCTTGTCTGTGTAGTCGTATCAAGATGACTGTGCATATCATGAGTAAAAAGTATCGAAACTTCCTTTTCGTCATCGGCAAAAACAGTACTGCTGTCGGCAAGCCAAGCTACCGGCACGAGTGCCAGTACAAGCATTATGGATAATATCAAGGATGTTGTTTTTTTCATATAAAATTTCCCTTTCGCAAAACGTGCTTCATTTGCAACTGCAAATAATATCGTTAATTAGAGTTGTTTTAAAAATGTGGTGGAGATGAGGGGAGTCGAACCCCTGTCCAAAGACGCTTTCACCAAAATTTCTCCGAGCGCAGTCTTTATTTGTTTAATTCACAACATCTAAGATTCAAAGACAAATCATAAGATGCGCTATCCCGTTATTCCCCTATGCTGCCGGGCTTTCACATAGAGTTTTCCTGCATAATGACGCCGAACATCCTATCCTGCAGGTGAGATTGGGTCGACGCGCGGCTGCGTAAATTAGGCAGCAAATGCGTAATTATTGTTATTTTTAGCGTTTATATTTAACGTGCACCTTTTTTCGTAGAGAGTGCAATCTACGACTCGCTTATTTGGCTTCCGCATCCCTGTCGAAACCAGTACATCCCCTTATCTGAGCTCTCGTCTGACAGCTCTTTTTATTTTCATCTGTGCATCCTTTTTGGCAATATCGGCACGCTTGTCATATAGCTTTTTACCATGCGCCACACCTATTTGGAGCTTAGCCAGTCCAAAGCTGTTTATATAAAGTTTCAAAGGCACAAGCGTTTTACCTTTTTCAGAAACTTTTTCGCTTATCTTATTTATTTCCCTTTTATTTAGCAAAAGCTTTCGCACACGCAACGGATCAACATTAAATATATTGCCTTGCTTATATGGGCTTATATGCATTCCTATAATAAAGACTTCGCCGTCTATAAGCTTTGCATAACTTTCTTTTATGTTAACTCGTCCTGCTCTTATGGATTTTATCTCCGTGCCTGTCAAAACAAGTCCTGCCTCATATGTATCTTCTATAAAAAACTCTCGCCGCGCATTTTTGTTATTTGCTATCAGTCTGCTTTCCTTTTTCATCATACTCCGCCTATTTTATTAAATGGAAAGAGTCGCACAAATACCTTTCCTGTCACATCCTCTATACTTACCGTGCCAAATGATCTGCTGTCTGAGCTGTTGCCACGATTATCTCCCATTACAAAAATCTCACCCTCAGGTATCGTAAAATCTATGTTGCCTGATGTCTGTGTGCCATCGGCTAAATATTCCTCATCTTGTAGCTTATTATTTATATATACCTTACCATTTTTTATCTTCAGATGATCTCCCGGAATGGCAATCACTCGCTTGATATAAAGCGCATCCTCTGTGCCCTGATGATGCGGGAATACCACGACATCCCCACGCTCGGGCTCTCCTATTTTATACGCCTGTCTGCTTATAAGCAAATAATCCTTATCATTTATTGTCGGCTCCATAGAAGATCCTTGCACTATTATAGGTTTTATAAATATTGCTATGAGTAAAATCGCAACAAGACCTATGACTAAGCCGCGCAAAATATCCTTAAGTGAGGAGTCTTTTTCTTTCTTTTCTTTCTTTTCTTTCTTCTCAAACTCAGACACGTGCTCGCAGCCAAATTTTGATTCTTCCTCCGGCTCATTAGGCTCCGGTTTGCCATATTCGTGCTCAGGCTCGGACTTAGACTCAAGCTCTGGCTCTGGCTCAAATTCGGACTCAGGTTTGAGCTCCGGGTCAGGCATACTGCGTAGCTCATCCAGGATAGAAATATCAAGCTCCTCGGGCTTTTTATTTAGATTTTCATTCTCTTTTTTTTCTTTCATCTTATTCCTTTTTTATACTACTTTATTTTAAGCTTTATTTTGAGGATTTATTAATGAACTACACCTATATCCTTAAGTGGCCAAACTCTGAAAAATGCTATTCCTATAACAGAGTCCTCATCTACCGCTCCGATTTCTCTGCTGTCCCTGCTTACCTCGCGATGATCGCCAAGCACATACATCTTGCCCTCCGGCACAGTATAGTTATAAACCTCGCCGGTACATTCGCCGTAGATATAATCTTCCTCCACAAGCTCTCCATTCCTATACAGCTTGCCATTTGTGATAGTTATTATATCGCCCTCCGTACCTATGACTCTTTTTATCAGGTTCATATCAGTGCCATCGTCATTTTTTAAATCACTCTTAAAAACAACTATATCTCCGGGCTCCGGATGTATATATAAAACCTTATTTAGCAATAGTACATCGCCGTCATTTATTGTCGGTTGCATGCTGTGCTCACTCACCTTCGTCGGAACAACAAAAAACAGGAGAATCACACATATTAGAATGGCAATAAGGATTTCCTTTAATATATCCTTTGCTAGTCTGTCCCTTTTTTCGGTTTGACTTAAAACTCTTGTTTTTGCTATTTCTTCAGTTTTAACGCTGTCCTCTTTGCGTTTTTTAAATATTTTCTTTTTTTTCTTCCTTAATCTGTCTGCTCTCATATTTTCGTAAATTTATTCCTATCCGACCTGTTTAGCTAATTATCTATCAAGTCGTTTTTTATCCTTTTAAACTCTCTTGGCAATTCGTCAACTATTTCTTTTCCGTCTATGACGAGTTTGTATGCATGTAGCAACTGAGTTGTCAGCCCATATTTTTTCTTTACAAACTCATTTACCTTTTTATCGCCATATTTTGTATCACCTATTATCGGAAAGCCCTCACCTGCAAGATGTACCCTTATCTGATGTGGCCTTCCTGTTATGAGCTCGACCTCCGTCAAGGTAAATCCGTTTGCACTTTTTACAGGCGTTATGCTTGTTTTGATCTCTTTTATCTTAGATTCTTTTTGTTTGGTCTTTTCTTTTATCGTTTTTGCTGCTATTGTAGTTTTTTTATCAGAGTCCTTAAGGAGTTTGACCATATTTTTACTGCTATCCTTTTCCAAAAAATCCTCTAAATAAAGTTTTTTTGAAAGCTCCCCTGCGACTATTGTCAAATAGTATTTTTTTATGGATTCGCGTTCGCGAATCATCCTATTTAATCTTTTTAGTGAATCTGCATTTTTGCCAAATACCACAAGCCCCGTTGTATTTCTGTCGAGACGGTTTGCCGGACTTGGGATAAATGTCGACGCACTTTTAGGATCGTATGCACCGCTTGAAATCAAATAATTTATCACTTGATTCGTCAAATGGTTTTTCTTTTCCCTGCTGTCGCCATGCGTCAAAAGACCAAATGGCTTTGATACGACAATCATATCTTCATCTTCATATATGATTCTAAATTGCCTCTTTGCACGAAAGTTCTTTTTGCTTTCTCTAAGCGCTTCAAATTCCTCATCTGATATGTATATGCTAAGCTCATCACCTTCATTTAAAAATGTAGCTTCCTTTGCTCTCTTGCCATTTACCTTGATGTCTTTTCTGAGCATCTTATATATCTGTGAAAGCGATGCTTTTTTGAAATATTTTTTTAAAAATCTATCGAGCCTCTGATTGGCATCGTCTCTTTGTATGTTTATTTTTACCATACATATCATTATACACTAAATAGCAAAAAATAACATAGAAAGAAGCTTTTTTTTGTGGTATCATAATTATGAAAAGGAGAAATGTGCTATGGAGAAATTTAAAGATTTTTTATACAACAAAAATGATATCGTCGTGGCTATCATTATATTGCTGATTGCATTGACCATCATTGCCTTTAGGGTAAAGGATATTATGCAATATCCTAAGGAGCTTGCAGAGCAACAGTCTCAGGCAATTCAAAAAATCGAGCAGTCCGATGACGACTCACAAAATGGTACAGAAACAGATAAGGATAATAGCAGTAGTAAGGACAGCTCTAAAAAAAGCGAGTAAATAAAAAAAAGGATAACTACGTAGGAGGTACATATGGCTCTTATAACTACAAAAGAGATGTTTCAAAAGGCGCTAAATGCTGATTATGCCGTAGGCGCTTTCAATGTAAATAACATGGAAATCATACAGGGCATCGTTGATGCGGCATGCGAAGAAAACGCTCCCCTCATCTTGCAGGTATCTGCCGGTGCAAGGAAATATGCTAAGCCGGCATACCTTATGAAGCTTGTTGAAGCGGCTATGATAGATACAAGTATCGACATTTGCCTGCATCTTGACCACGGCGAAGATTTTGAGATATGCAAAAAATGCGTTGATGACGGATTTACATCTGTCATGATCGACGGTTCTAAACATCCATTCGAGGAAAATATCAAACTCACAAAGCAAGTTGTCGAATATGCTCACGCTCACGGCGTTGTCGTCGAGGCAGAGCTTGGTAAGCTTGCAGGAGTTGAGGACAATATAAAAGTTGATCAAAAAGCTGCGACATATACAGTTCCTGAAGAAGCAGCCGAATTTGTGCAAAAAACAGGCGTTGATTCGCTTGCTATAGCAATCGGTACAAGCCATGGTGCTTATAAATTCTCGGGAGATCCAAGTCTTGACTTTGAAAGACTAAAAAAGATACATCAGATGATACCTGATACACCTCTTGTACTTCATGGTGCGTCTACCGTACTTCCCGAATTTGTGGATAAGTGCAATAAATTCGGCGGTGATATCCCAGGCGCTAAAGGTGTACCGGAGGATATGATAACCGAAGCGACAAAACACGGGATCTGTAAAGTCAATATCGATACAGATCTAAGGCTTGCTATGACAGCAGAAGTTCGAAAATACTTGATCGAAAATCCTGCTGATTTTGACCCACGCAAATATCTCGGTCCTGCAAGGGATGCTATCAAGTCTATGGTACAGCACAAGATAAAAAATGTACTGAAGGCTTCCGGGCAAAAATAAACACTTATAATATCTAATTAAATATCTACTCTAATAAATAATTAGTTTTAAATCGGACCTCCTGCGATGGAGGTCTGTTTTTTGTGCCTATAGAGAAAAGTTACTGCCGAAGTAAAGAGCCCGCCTGGTTGCATTTTCGCAGGTGCAGCTCGCAATTGCCCGCGAAACGAGCTTGGCGAGCGGCAAAGTGTCAGCAATGTTTGAGCGCCTGCGATGCGAGTTTTGCTGACACTCCGCAAGCCTGCAAATGAGCGTATGCTATTGCCTGCGCCAAGAACTGCAAACAGGCGGGCTCTTTGCTTCGGCAGTAAGTTTTACTCCATATGCTAAAATATGATAGAAACCCACTATTTGCATTTTTTTCGCAGGCAATATAAAATAAAAGCATGAAAAAACACGCAATAATCCCTATTTTTATTCCGCATAGCGGATGCAACAACGACTGCGTTTTTTGCAACCAAAAAATCATAACTGCACGCACAAAACCGGTCTTGCCAAGCGATGTAACGGGCATCATCGACACATATCTAAATACTATAAAAGACACAACGGCAGAGACTGTTGAGGTCGCGTTTTTTGGTGGTAGCTTCACAGGAATACCTATAGAAGAGCAGTCGGCATTTTTAGAAATTGCACAAAAATACAAATCTGCCGGTAAAATCGACAAGATTCACCTTTCTACACGACCCGATTATATCGATTGTGAAGTCTTAGACAATCTAAAGGCTCACGATGTTGATATTATAGAGCTCGGTGTGCAGTCCTTTGATGAGGAGGTTTTAAAGCTGTCGAAGCGCGGTCATCTTGTTTCTGATGTATATAAAGCTTGCGATCTTATAAAATCATATGGCTTTACGCTCGGCATCCAGCTTATGATAGGTCTGCCCGGTGACACTATGGTAAAGTCAATAGAAAGCGCTAAAAAAGCAGCCATGCTAAAGCCTTCACTTGCAAGGCTCTATCCTACAGTCATCCTTGAGGATACCGAGCTTGCCATTATGTATAAGGGAGGGAAATACACTCCCTTTTCGGAGGAAACCACCGTGCAAATATGTAAGGAGATGTACAAAATCCTTGTAGCTTCAGGCATTACCGTTATGAGAGTAGGACTAAAAAGCACCGATCTTGTTACAAACGAAAGCGATCTTGGCAGTGGCTATCACCCTGCATTTCGACAGCTTGTAGAGGGCGAGATTGCAAAGGAGCAAATCTTAACTCAATTAAGTGCTTTAACTCCTAAAAAATTAAAAGGCGATAAAATGCCGACAAATAAGAGAAATATTATATTTGCTTCAAATCCAAAAACCTTTTCAAATCTCATCGGTCATAAAGCGGTAAACAAAAAATTCTTTAGCAAGAACTTTTCTGCACTAAATATTACATATCGTGCAGATGATGATATTCCTGCCGGAAAATACTTAGTAATCATATAGCTTTTTTATCCTCTTTGCCCTGCGCAATAGATTTGATGAGCTCATACGGTTGAATACCCTTTATAAATGTGATAAAATCAATAATAGTCTAACTTTTAAAGCCAATCGGAGGTAAAATATGAAAGCAGTAGTAACAGTAATCGGAAAGGATGCCGTAGGTATCCTCGCAGCGACTTCAACCTCGCTTGCAAAATCAAATGTAAATGTTATAGAAGTGACTCAATCAGTGCTTCAGGACTTCTTTGCAATGGTAATGCTTGTCGACATTTCAAAGTCAACGCTTTCCATCGAAGAGCTGAGAGAAGCTCTAAACGAAAATCTAAACGGTATGGAAGTCCATGTCATGCACGAGGACATTTTTAATTCGATGCATAGGATATAACTGCACAAAACGGAGGAAAAATAAATGCTAAATACAAGAGATATTCTTGAAACTATAAAAATGATACAGGAGGAAAATCTCGACATCAGGACCATAACTATGGGAATTTCCTTGCTCGATTGTGCAGATGCCGATATAGATAAGTCCTGTGAAAAGGTATACGAAAAGATTTACCGTCTCGCTAAGAATTTAGTCAAAACAGGCGAAGCTATCGAAAAGAAATATGGTATTCCTATAGTCAATAAACGAATTTCGGTAACTCCCATCGCAATGCTTGTAGCTGTCAGTGGCGGAGATCCTGTAAAATACGCAAAAACCTTAGATAAGGCAGCAAAGGCTGTCGGAGTAAACTTTATCGGAGGATATTCGGCGCTTGTACAAAAGGGCTTTAGTGCCGGAGATAAAGAGCTTATGGAATCAATTCCTCGGGCTCTTGCAGAGACAGATTTTGTCTGCTCTTCTGTAAATATCGGTAGTACAAAGGCCGGTATAAATATGGATGCCGTAAAGATTATGGGAAAGGCTATCAAAAAGTCCGCAGAAATAACAAAGGACAAACAGTGCATCGGTGCCGCAAAGCTTGTTGTATTTTGCAATGCCCCTGAGGACAATCCATTTATGGCAGGTGCTTTTCACGGTCCTGGGGAGCCGGACTGCGTAATAAATGTCGGTGTTTCCGGTCCCGGCGTAGTACGTGCCGCACTTTCTAAAATGGATGATAAGGATGATTTGCAGAAGGTTGCTGATACTATAAAGAAAACTGCTTTTAAGATAACACGTATGGGGCAACTCGTCGGAGAAGAAGCTTCAAAGATGCTAGGTGTGCCATTTGGTATTATAGACTTATCGCTTGCACCTACTCCGGCTGTCGGCGATTCGGTCGCACATATTTTAGAGGAAATAGGTCTTGAAGAAGTCGGTGCCTGCGGTACTACAGCTGCCCTTGCACTCTTAAATGACGCCGTAAAAAAAGGAGGCGTTATGGCATCTTCAACTGTCGGCGGACTGTCAGGTGCTTTTATTCCTGTATCGGAGGATGCCGGAATGATCGCAGGCGCACGCTCAGGCTCACTTGTAATCGAAAAGCTTGAAGCGATGACTGCTGTCTGCTCGGTCGGACTTGATATGATAATCGTACCGGGAGATACAACGCCTGAGGTATTGTCAGCTATCATTGCAGATGAGGCTGCAATAGGAATGGTAAATTCAAAAACTACTGCCGTAAGGATAATACCGGCAATCGGTTTAAAGGACGGCGAAGAGCTAAACTTCGGAGGTCTTCTCGGTTACGGTCCTGTTATGAAGGTAAATACAAAGTCACCTTCTAAAATGATAAATCGTGGAGGTCGCATACCTGCACCGATACAAAGCCTCAAAAACTAATCCGGATTTAACTGTAGCAAAAAGAGAGCAAGGGAACATGCCCTTTACTCTCTTTTTTGTCAACCCTTTTTGTCTTATAGCCCCCTATAACCCACTTTTTAATCTAAAATGTAGTGTCCGCCGTTACCAAACTCAAAATGTCCGTTTTGAGCTCCAACCTCAAAATGAAACTTAGCTATCCCAAGATCATAATAGTTCATAATAGTCGGCTCCTTTATGCGTGCTGTCACGTTACCTCCGGAATAGTAAAAGAGAACCGGCATTTTATTTTTCGCAGATGGCGCTCTTTGTACCATTTTCATTCCCTCTATAAACCAGTTTGGCGGTTCCTCTTCGCTATAAAAAAGATCTGTTATCGCTTTCGTTTTTTTAACCTTGTGCATGCTGTTTCTTATGGCATTTTCGCGCGGTGTGGCTTTTGTTTTAACATTCCCAAATACAATCACACACCTAAATGTCTCATCGTCGGCAACCTTGCAACGACATTTTCCCTTGTCAAACGTACCACCTACCCAGCATGTGCCAAGTCCGAGCGTTTCGCACAGCAAAAGAATTCTTTCTCCGAAGTATCCGAGCTTCTCGTCTATAAATGGATCTCGCGCTGAGCCGACAAGTGCGATATAATTTCTGACGCCTTTAAACATTCCATAGCCTGCAATACCGCCAAAGCCGTCGCTTTCGTCAATCATAAGCTGGATATTTAGGTGCTCTTCCCTGTTTATCCTCTCGATTTCCTCACGCAAAAACAAAACCTTTTCTATCGACGGCAATTCGCTTGTATATGATCTTCTCGAGACTCTTGTCATAATTGCTTTTTTATAATTCATAGCGCTTTCTCAGCTCCTCTTTTATAGTGCCTATGCTCTTGCGTATACTCTGCCCTGTGACATTTACAGTTATATCAGCATACTTTTCGTAGAGCGGTTTTCTTTCCATATAAAGATCATATAGCGTCTGACCCTCTTTTATCGAAACGCCTCTTTTGTGCAAATCTCCAAGTCGCTCCTTTAGATCCTCATATGCGATTTCAAGATATATGACAGTCCCGATGTCTTTTAAATGCTCCATCGCTTTGCTTCCGTAAACGGCACTGCCTCCTGTTGCTATCACGCTGTCCCTAAGATCTATTCCGGCTAAAACTTCTTCTTCTATCTGGTTAAAGCCGTCAGTACCAAATGCATCTAATATTTCGTCGAGTCGCATACCTTTTTCATTTTGTATGAGTATGTCCGCATCCAAAAAATCACAACCTAAGGCTTTTGCAAGCACAACCCCGTTTGTGCTCTTCCCGCTTCCTGGCATTCCTATAAATATGAGATTGTCACCCTTCAAGAGTTTATGCATAAAATCCTCCTAATCATTTGCTTTCATCGATTCAACCATATCTATCTTTCTTATACTCTTTCGCATTATTAAATTTACAATAAATGTAAATATTGCAATAGTCAAAAACGAGAACAAATAGCTCATTGGCGCTATACTTCGCCCAAACATCACATCATCTACCTCCGCCGTCTTAATTACAAATTGATGCAAAAGTATACCCAGTGGCACACCAAAAAGCACTCCTATTGCGGCAAGCAGATTTATTTCCCTAAATATGTATGATGACACCTCTCGCGGATAAAATCCAAGAACCTTTATAGTTGCAAGCTCCTTTTTCCGCTCGCATATATTTACATTTGTAAGATTATATAAGACTATTATAGAAAGTCCGCCGGCAGATAGTATTATTACCATAACTATATAATCTATACTCTTTACCGAATCAGAGAAGGTATCTTTGACGCTTGCTGAGGAAAGTACATATTTGACACCATTTTCCTCCATTACCTTTTGCGAAATTTTATTTGTGCTTATGCTCTCTTTTGCACTTTTATCTATATTTAAATATATAAGATTTGGTGAAAGCTCTTTTTCGTAAAGTTCCTCATACGTCGCTTTATTCATATATCCTGTCGCACTGGCATAATTTTCGGCAATGCCTATAAGCTTTACCTCTTTTTTATTGCCATCTGCTATTATGCTGAGTTTATCACCTTTTTTGAGTCCCTGCTTTTCGCAGAATTTTTCGGGCAGGACTATGCCGCCATCCTCAAGTGTTATTTTTTTATGATCTTTTCTCGTTCTAAGCTGTATAAAATCACCTATAGTCTCTGCATCCTCCGGCACCTGTATATCAACCGTTTTCTTTGCATCATCGACCTCTATTTGAAGCGTATCAGCCATAAAAAAGCCTTGCTCTTCATAAAAGTCTTCCTTTGGCTGCCAATCATCCTTATCTACATAAGCTGCAACATCATACTTAAAGATTTCGCCGTATTGCAAATCAGCAATATCCTTTATCGAATCTCTCACACCAAAGCCTGTAAGAAGCAATGCAAAGCATCCTGCCATACCTATTATCGTCATAAGAAATCTCTTTTTATATCTAAATAGATTTCTAAATGTCACCTTTCGTGTAAATTTAAGTCTCGACCAAACAGGAGTTATCCTCTCGAGTAAAATTCGTTTGCCCGGCTCCGGTGCCTTTGGCAACAGAAGTGCTGCCGGTTTTTCCTTTAGCTCGCTTCGACACGAAAAATATATTGTCAATATGACGATTGCTTCCATTACAAGGAATATAGGTATCGCCAGCCAAGGTAGAAATGGTGTATCTGCCTCCGGAAGGTTATACATCATCGCATACGCATTTGAGATTACTTTTGGAAAAAGTATAAATCCGGCTGCAAATCCGACGACCGATCCTATCAATGTTGCGGCTGTTCCATATGCAAAATAATAATTTCTTACCGAACGATTGCTATATCCAAGCGATTTTAGCGCTCCGACCTGTCCTCTCTCCTCTTCGATCATCCTTGTCATTGTAGTTAGCACCACAAGTGCCGCTACAAGGAAAAAGAATATAGGAATAACCTTTGCAATTGCCGCAACCTTTTCCGTATCGCCCTTGTATCCCGAAACTCCGACCGAATCAAGTCTGCTTGTCACATACCACGTACCGTCCGCGATTTCATCTACCTGCTTTTGTCCATCTGCTATTTTTGCCTCAGCGTCCTTAAAACCGGCCTCGGCTTTTGTTTTAGCAGCATTGTAACTTACAAGCCCTTGCTCTATTTGCTTTTTTTGTGCTATTAGCTGTGCTCTTTGAGTTGTAAGCTGACTTTTTTGTTTTTGCAACGCTGCCCTTTGCGATGCCAAGGCAGGTATGTCCGGCATCTGCGATAAGCTTTCGTCTATCTTATTGATGCCTGTATCTACCTGTGATATAGCATTTTCTATCTTTGTTTTATTTTTATCAAGCTCTGCCTTTGTAGTTGCAAGCTCATCATTTGTTGCCTTCTTTGTAGCCTCAAAGCTTGCTTTTTGCTCATCGAGCTTTGCCTGTGCCTCTGAAACAAGCTCATCGTGACGCGCCTTTACCTGCTTATCACCAAAGGCCTCAAATTTTTTCTTTAGCTCCTTTATGCTATCCTTATATTCATCAGAAAACATGTCATCTGCGTCTATATTGCATGTAGCATAAACGATAGTTGTGACATCGTCATCTCCTGCCGGAGTAAAAAGCGCAAGACCTATGCCACCGCCACCTATCGTAGTCGTTTCCTCCGACAAGGATAAAAACATCGGTGATTGTGCAATACCTACTACTTCATATTTATTGCCATCATCATTTGTAAGCTCATCTCCTATATTTATTTTTGTAGAATACGGATTTGGTATTACCGCAACGCACTCACTATCATTTTTAGGATTTCGCCCCTCTGTCATTGCAAGCTGATTTAGTGCATTTTTATCATCAAAATCTATATGATATATACGAGTAGCATACGTTTCGCCCTCTTGATCGCTTATCATCTGATCTTCTTGATTTATCGCCATCGTCTGTTTTACATACGAAAGGTCATTTATCGCCTCAAGGTCATCATCCGAAAAGCCCAAAGTGCTCTGGATATAAAAATCATAAACATTTTTTTCTTTAAAATATTTATTTGCATTTGCCTGCATATCCGGAGTCGTCGCCAGCAGTCCCGCCAAAAAGCCCGTACCAAGCGCAACGATGCTCACGATCGCTATAAATCTCGAAAGGCTCCCTTTGATACTCCTTCTGCACATTTTGAAAAAGCTCTTGTTTACCATAATCTGCCTACCATTCTATCTGACTTATGTGCACCGGATTGTCATTTGTGCTGACATCTACTACCGTGCCGTTTTTGACCTGTATAACTCTATCTGCCATCGGCACTATCGCCTGATTATGTGTGATCACTATAACTGTCTTGCCTTTGTTTTTGCAGGTATCATGCAAAAGTTGCAATATATTTTTGCCCGTATTGTAATCAAGAGCGCCTGTCGGCTCATCACATAATAAAATTTTAGGATTTTTCGCAAGAGCTCTTGCTATTGAGACCCTTTGTTGCTCTCCGCCCGAAAGCTGCGCCGGAAAATTATCGATACGCTCCGAAAGTCCAACCTCTTGCAAGACTGTCCTTGCATCAAGCGGCTCCTTACAGATCTCCGATGCCAGCTCAACATTTTCGAGTGCTGTCAGATTTTGTACGAGATTGTAAAATTGAAAAACAAAACCCACATCATATCTTCTGTATGATGTGAGTTTCTTTTCGTCATATTTGCTTACTTCCTGCCCGTCCAATATAACAGAACCCTCGTCGCAGTTATCCATACCACCTAGAATGTTTAAAAGTGTAGTCTTGCCGGCTCCGCTCGGACCTACTATTACGCAAAATTCGCCTTTTTGTATTTCAAATTTTATATGGTCGAGTGCAACTATTTTATGCTCTCCCATTTTGTAATATTTACTTACATCCTTAAAGCTAACATAACTTGACATAATATACCTCATTTTTTCTCTTTTTAAAGTATATTATAATGCCGGAAGCATACAGCAGTCAAGCAATGCCTCGCTGATTAGCCTGTGTCCTTTCTCATTTGGATGCATACCGTCTGCGCATAAAAAGTCCTCATAATTAGGATATTTCAAAAATACCTTTCGTATATCAAGGACGCGTACGTTTTCCTCCTGTGCCATATCAAAAATTATGCTGTTGTACATTTCGTGCCATCTGTATATGTATTCCTTTTTGCCACCGATAAATTTAAGGATGTTTTCCTTTGAAAGATCCCTGCTGACCCAATCAAAAAAACGTTTTGCATCTATTGGCGGAAGGGAAAGAAGTATCGGCATACAGCCCTCCCCTTTGACTTTTTCAATCATCCTTTTATATTCTCTTTTAAATTCGTTTGGCGGCACAGCAGGAAAATGCTCAACTTCAGGACTTTCCGAAACCTCTTTCCAATTGTAATTGCAATCATTACCGCCAAATTCGAGGACGACATATTTGCACTTTTTGATATCTTCTATATTTTTTTCAAGCGTCTTCTCACCATTTAAAACAGTAGATCCGAATTTCGCCATATTTGTCACCTCGAGCTTGTTATTTTGCGAAAATAAATCTACAAAGCTGTCTTTTATAAATCGATATCTGTTTTTTATCTCATCATAAATAACGCCCTTTGCAACGCTGTCCCCAAGTACGCATATAGCCGTTCTTTTTTTATCATCCTTGTTTTTTTGAATTGTCTTTTTTTTCTCTTTTCTCATTCAGATACCTTCCATTTATATTTTTTAATGCCGGGTTTTTATCTTGTAATCGCATATTACGATTTTAGTTATTATACAATATGTTTTTCAATACTATATCACAAGGTGCGATTTTTGTAAATAGGTTTACAGCATTTGTATGTTGCGGTATAATTATTATCTAAAATCTACTGCAAAGCGACGAAGCGCTTTATTTTTTATAAATTATTATAAATATAAAAATTACGGAGGACTTATGAAGGATATATTAAAGGATTATAAAAAATTATTTGCCGAAAAACGCCCCGAAAACTGGGATCTCATACCTGACATAGAGCTTTATATGGACCAGGTCATCGGTTATATGCAAAGGCAACATCTCGGTTTTGATATTAACGAAAGCCTCACCTCATCGATGGTAAACAACTATGCAAAACAAGAGGTTATGCCGCGTGCAAAAGGCAAAAAATATACAAGGGAGCATATAGCATATCTCACTTCGATATGTCTTTTAAAGCAAATCTTGTCGGTTTCTGACACAAAGGTACTGCTCGATGAGGAGCTAAAAGATGAGGAAATATCATCTTTTTATGAAAAATATACCGATATCCTTGACCAAAACCTCACTATCATAGATAATCTTATTGATACTAATCTCGACAAGAAAGACAGAGCAGAGCTTGCACTTAAGCTTGCAATCTCAAGTTATACAAAAAAGCTTGCCTGCCAGTGTCTTGTCGATTCGCTAAAAGATGTAAATATAAAGGATAAAAACAAACATGACTAAACTTTCAAAAAATTCCGATAAAACCAGTCGCTCACTTATTGCTACAATTATAACCTTACTGCTACTGGTTTCTTTTTTTGTGACTACTACAATTATGGCAGGTGCAAATAGTAGCTTGCAAGGCACAGCACTTGCTAAAACCAATGAGATAAAAAACAGCCCCATAAAGGA
>CAVHCP010000001.1:124479-135320 GCA_963634825.1 uncultured Porphyromonadaceae bacterium
CTTGCTCCTACAAATAAGAGAAGCGAGCCACTTGACATATATACAACGCATGCACTTGCTAAGTACAAAAGTATGGCGTATGAACCTTTTGTCGGTGGCAAGACAGGCTATATAGAGGAATCAAAAACAAATGTCGTTTCACTTGCCGAAAAGAACAATATAAGGCTGATAAGCGTCACTGCAAAGTGCGATGTACGAACCGAGGCCTTTGCAGACAGCAAAAAACTACTCGAAGCAGGCTTTAACAATTATAAAAGCGTTGAAGTAAAGCCTGACAGCTCATCTCTTTCATTTGAAAAAATGCTAAAAAAAGGTGGCTATGTACTAAAACGCTCGTCTATCAGCGATGATAAAATCACAGCAGTGATACCAAATGATGCTGACGCTTCTGATATAACATTTGAACTTGTCAAAGAGGAAAATTCCTTTCCTGTAAAAAAAGGAGCGTTGACAGCAACTATCAACGCTATATATGACGGAGATGTCGTAGGAAGTATACAGGTCACAGCCGATAAGGATATGTCTCTTGCCGGCTTTATAATCATAATGGCACTTAAAATTATGGTTTGCATATTTATCGCACTTGTAGTCATCATACTGGTGCTGCGAGTCATATTTACAATCAAGCGAAAGAAAAGATAAAAGTGCCGGCTCAAAAGTA
This sequence comes from uncultured Porphyromonadaceae bacterium, assembly GCA_963634825.1. Taxonomy (GTDB): domain Bacteria; phylum Bacillota; class Clostridia; order Peptostreptococcales; family Anaerovoracaceae; genus Gallibacter. The sequence goes on from CAVHCP010000001.1 coordinate 125,141, forward strand.
TAATAAATCTAAAAACTTATTATCTGAAAATTAATTTCATATAATTATATAATGCATTTTGCCATACAGCATTACTGTGTCCGCCGTCCATATCATAAAAGATAAATGGTATATCCTTTTGCTCAAGCCTATCCCTTATATCATATGATACGGCACCGCAGACATTGTCCTGTTTACCGACGCAAACCAAGATTTGCTCAAAGCCACCATATTTTGGATCTATGACAAAATCATCTAAAAGGCCCTCCATCCTACTTTGTATTGCATCTGTCTTGATGATTTTTGCCGATGAAAACGCGCCGATATAATCAAATTTATCCTGATTTGTAAAAGCTATATAAAGAGAATTGCGACCGCCCATAGAATTGCCCGCTATAGCGGTATTTTCTTTGCCTTTTTTTACAGAATAATTTTCCTCGATATATGGCATAAGGCTACCAACTATATCCTCAGGTGCCATATTAAAGCCTGTTATTACTTTCTCAAAGTTTTCCTTACTCGTTTCTGCATCTAAATCCTCGGCATTGACAGCACAATTCGGAAATACGGTTATCATCTCCGGTGCGCCCTCATAATAATGCACATTTTGTATAATAATATCCGCATCCTTATTTAACCATGTCCTATGGCTGCCTCCAAGTCCGTGAAGCAAATAGAGTACAGGATACTCCTTGTCAGGATCATAATTTGACGGCAACAAAACCATAGCCTTTCTCTCCTTACCTGCAACCTTAGAATAGTATGTTATAGTTTCTGCTTTTGCATATTTAGCACCGTCCTGCTTTTGCAAAAAGTAAGGATTATCATCCATATCGATGACCGTCATCCCGTTTTCGTCGGCATCATCTTGATACTTCTCGATTTCAGCCTTGACTTCCTCGCTTGGAGTCGGCAGCAAATCGCTTTTTTCGCACGATATAAAAGCAAAGCCCATCGTAAATGCAAGGGCAAATACGATGAGCGATTTTAGTCCTTTATGTGTTCTCTTAAAACTTTCAGACCCTTTTGGATTCATATTTTATATATCCCTTCCGAACTTATATACATCATGAAGCTGTGGAGACTGTTTTATACTTCCTTTTTTAGCCATTCCAGGGATAGTTATAATGCCCTTGTTTTCCCATCTTAGGAATCCTGTCATAGATTCAAACATAGCCTTTGCTGCTTTATAAACTCCGTCTGATCCGGAATTTAGAAGCAGAGCCGCCGAGCTGATATTGTATCCCTTCTTTGCTCTTGCATAAAGTCTGTCAATTACAGCCTTTATCTGAGCCGTAATATCAAACCAGTAAATCGGAGACGCAAGCACAAGACAATCTGTCTCATCAATAACCTTTATGATATCAGCCATATCGTCCTTTTGTACGCATTCTCCATCATGTGCAAAGCAATATTCACAGCCCCTGCAACCGGCAACATTTTTATCATGCAAAGTAATCTTAGTCACCTCATGACCAACCTCTTTAGCTCCTTTTATAAATTCGTCTGCCATTATTTCTGTATTGCCATTTTCCCTTGGGCTACCTACTAAAACTGTTATTTTCATCCCATTTACCTCCTATTTTTTCGCTTTTTTTATTATCACCTAAAATCAGCTTACAATTATATTTCCTCGCTCATATAAATATTTCCGTCCAAATCCTTAAATGCAAAAGTGCCATTTTCATATATCAAATAACTATTTTTGCTATTTTCTTTTGGAATGGAAACCGAGCCAGGATTTATATATGTATAATCCTCCATTTTTTCGAATGCAGGAATATGCGTATGCCCATTTAAAAGAATATCCCCTTCGCCTAACTTTGGCGGATTTTGCTTATTAAAATGATGCCCGTGAGTTGCAAATATCATCTGCCCGTCAATATAAAATATCGCATAATCAGCAAGTATAGGAAATTCCAAAACCATCTGATCTACCTCAGTATCGCAGTTTCCTCTTACACAAATAATATCCTCTGAAATCTCATTTAAAAGCGATATTACCTTTTTAGGTGCGTACTCCTTTGGCAAGTCATTTCGTGGTCCGTGATATAAAATATCGCCAAGCAAAAGCAACTTATCAGGATTTTCCTTTTTAAAAGCTCCTATCAATTTTTCGCAATAATATGCCGATCCGTGGATGTCGGATGCTATCATCAGTTTCATATTTATCTCCGTCCTAACTATAAAATATTTCTTGCGATGCCAAATATAACAAAGCATATAATAAGTATGATTGTCAAATATTCTACGTTTTTGTCTACAATGAGTTTGCCTTCTTTTACATAATTTTTGCACATTTCAAAAATTATATAAATTATAAATGGCAGGGATATAAGAAGCATCGCATTATATCTAAACGCTACAACAAAATCGAGTCTAAATATCGACAAAAACATCCTTGTCGCTCCGCAGCCCGGGCACAAGTATCCTGTCACTTCTCTAAATAGGCATGGCAGATATGTACCTGTCACACTTAAGAATATCGCAAGTGCTCCTCCGCAAAAGAGGAACACCGTCAAAATCATAATTATTTTTTTTAATCTTATTTTTTGTTCCTTAGGCATTCTGTGTTATAGCGCCTCTTTTAGCAAGTGTATTATTGATTTCATTTTGTGCAAGCGCAAATACAATAATATCAAGTGCTATTATATCAAGCACCATATATATAATGGCATAATCCCTTTCGAAATCATCATTCATTTTTGTCAGTTTATTTACTTTTTTGCCAAGCATATATGCCCAGTAAATGCCATATATACCACATGTAATCAGGGTTAGCAAAAAAGCCACTCCGCCACTTGTGTCCTCTGTCTCTGACAATCTGTTTACCTCATTTGTAACAGTTATAAACCAATATATGCCATATATACCGCATGTGACAATTGTAAGTATTATACTAATAGGCAAACTTCTTTCCATTTTTATGTCCTCTCCTTCTTATAAATAACTCCTTTTTTTACTTTGTCCCATTATATAATGATTGCTCTTTATATTCAATATATTACTTAAATATATGCCGTCATAGCAATTTAAAAAAATTTATTTCTCTGTTTATAAGTTTAGGAGAGCGGAGAGCCCATACCCATTGAGGAGCTCTCGCAAGGACAGTAGCAATGAATAGTGAAATGAGCTCGGTGAGCGGCACAGTGTCAGTAATGTTTGAGCATCAGCGGTGCGAGTTTTGCTGACACTCCGCAAACCTGCGAATGAACGCTCTCCATTGCCTGTACTTGCGAACTACGAAATGGGTATGGGCTCTCCGCTCTCCCAAGCTTATAAACAAGGGGTTATAGGACAAATAAGATAATATTTTTAAATAAAAGAGAGTAGCAGAGCTACTCTCTTTGTATTGCTTTTAAAACCTGTGTATTTGTCACCTATGGCAGATGACAATCACAAATTATTTCATGTTAGCCTTGATAACCTTAGCTAATCTCTTAACGCCCTCAACGATCTTGTCTTCTGTCATACCTGAGTAATTCATTCTGAAAGTATTCTTTACATTACCGTCAGGATAGAAACCTTCGCCAGGTACATATGCAACATTTTCCTTTAGGCATTCTTTTGCAAGCTCATTAGCATCCATATATTCTGGAAGTTCTACCCAGAGGAATAATCCACCTGTTGGCTTTGCAAATTTTACTTCTGGTGGGAATGTTTCCTTCATTGTATTGTACATTAGGTCTCTTCTGTTCTTGTAGATCTCTACAATCTTTTCTACGTGAGCATCAAGATCAAACATTTCGATCCACTTAGCAGTTTCCATCTGAGCAACAGTTGAAGCCTGAAGAGCTGCTGCCTGAGCCATAAAGTTGTACTTTTCAAGAATCTCAGGAGAAGCGCAAATCCATCCAAGTCTGTATCCAGGAGCAAGAATCTTTGAGAATGTTCCTAGGAATACAACAAGACCCTTTGTATCAAGAGATTTTAGTGCAGGCTGAGCTTCACCTTCAAATCTCAATTCACCATATGGGTTGTCTTCGATTACAGGAATCTCATACTTGTTGATAACCTTCATGAACTCTTTTCTTCTTTCAAGGCTCCAAGTTCTTGATGATGGGTTCTGGAAGTCAGGAATAACATAGATCATCTTAACTCTGTCTTCTTTTTCCAAAATCTTTTCGAGCTCTGAAATAATCATACCATCTGTATCAGTAGGAACCTCGATAAATCTTGGCTCGTTTGTCTTGAACGCATTTAGCGCACCAAGATATGATGGGCTTTCGATCAAAACGATATCATCCTTGTCTAGGAAAATTCTTCCTGAATAGTCAAGACCCTGCTGTGAACCGCTTGTTACGATAATATCGTCAGCAGTTACATGAATATCATTTTTTGCAGCCATTCTTTCGGCAATCTGCTCTCTTAGAGGCAAATATCCTTCAGTTGAAGAGTACTGCATTGCAAGCTGTCCGTGTTCTTCCATTACCTTCTTCTCTGCTATTGCCATTTCGTCAACAGGGAAAAGTTCCATTGCTGGAAGTCCGCCTGCAAAAGAAATAACTTCAGGCTTGTTAACAAGAGCAAGAAGCTCTCTGATAGCAGAACCAGTCAATAAATTCATTCTTGAAGCAAATTTAACCATTTGTTTTTCCTTTCACTGAAGCCATGACGGACGCATAAAAAGATGCAAAGGCGTCACTTTTATGCCGTCAAGTTCTTCTTCTTTGATATTACGTAATATCTTCTCGTCACAATACGACTCAAGTATCGGAATATCAAGCTCTTTTGATACCCTTTGGCAAAGCTCATATCCTTTTTTGATGTCTCTTGCTGACGTTTCAGACAACAGATGTGTGTTATTTAACAGTCCCTTGACCGCAAGTCCCGTTTCGAATTCTATACTCTTTAGGTGCATAAGCACACCTTCAAGACTTGCGGTTTCCGGTCTGTTCGCATTTATAACAAATAACATTTCGCAATCGTCATTAAGAAAATATTTCTTAAACTGGTTCAAAACTCTCGCTCCGGAATTATCTCCACCCGCATCTACAATTGTGTAGTACTCCGTATTTTCGAGCGGTTTTTTTATCGCCGCCGAAAGTGCCGGCAAATCCTGAGTTATATCATATCCAAATGAATTATGAAAAACCTCAATACCCTTTTTTTCGAGCATTTCCTGCCTTTCACGACTTCTAAAATAAGGATTTGCTATATCAAGATCTACGATTGCAGCCTTATCATGCTCTTTTTTTAGGTTCGTAACGAGATTGACCGAAAGCTCACTCTTGCCACTGCCATAGTGGCCTGTGATAATTCTGATCCTTTTCATATTGCGATTTTCTCCTTATGCTTCCCACGCTTCAAGTGCCTGCAAGTTTGCAGGGATGAGAGCAGCTTTTTTGCCTGTCAATACCTTGTTAAATACCTTTTCCATAGTTGCAAGATCTACAACGTTAGTCTTTCTGATGATCGCGCCAAGCATAACCATATTAGCAGTCTTAGCATTGCCGATTTTTGTTTCGGCTACCTTGTTGCAGTCAACCTTATAAATGTTGATATCAGTTCTCTTTGGTTCGATATCAACTATAGAAGTGTTAACAAATAGGTCTCCACCCGGTTTTAGGTCCTTTTCGAATTTTTCGAGTGAAGGTCCGTTCATAACGATAAGTACATCAAAGTCCTTTGTTACCATTGGAGATGCTATAGGTGCCTTTGAAATGTTTACTGTACAGTTTGCAACACCGCCTCTCATTTCAGGGCCGTATGAAGGCATCCAAGTTACTTCCTTGTCTTCAAACATTGCCGCATAAGAAAGCATCTGGCCTATAAGCAAAACGCCCTGTCCGCCGAAGCCGGCAATCAAAATTTTCTTTACATCACTCATGATTCTACACCTCCTCAACGTCTTTAAATACTTTTACCGGATAGTATGGAATCATATTTTCTCTTAGCCATTTAACTGCATCTGTAGGAGCAAGTCCCCAGTTTGTAGGGCAAGTAGAAAGGATTTCAACGAATGCAAAGCCAAGCTTCTTTTCCTGAATATCAAACGCATGCTCGATTGCTTTCTTAGCTTTTCTTACATCTCCGGGAGTAGTAACTGTTACTCTCTCTACATAAACCGCACCGTCAATCTGCGATATGATTTCTGACATTCTTAGTGGGAAGCCTGCCTGCTTAGGATCTCTTCCGTTTACGCATGTAGTAGCCTTCTGTCCTACAAGTGTAGTAGGAGCCATCTGACCGCCTGTCATACCGTAAATTGCGTTGTTGATAAAGAATGTGCAGAACTTTTCTCCACGCTCTGCCGCATGGATAATCTCTGATGTACCGATAGAAGCAAGGTCTCCGTCACCCTGATAAGTAAATACAGGATGTGTCGGATGAACTCTCTTAATACCCGAAGCTACAGCAGGTGCTCTGCCGTGAGGTGATTCGAGCATATCTACATTCATATATTGGTGAGCAACGATCGAACAACCTACAGGTGATACACCGATTGCTTCTCCGATCTGTCCACGCTCTTCAAGCACTTCCATAATAAGTCTGTGCGCTATACCATGCGTACATCCAGGGCAATAATGAAGCTCCTTTTCACGCATTCCTTTTGTGTATTCAAAAACCGGTTTCACTTATTTCACCCCCAAAATCTTCTTAGTTTTTTCAACTACTTCATCCGGATCAAGAAGCATACCGCCGTATCTGTTTATAAGCGATACCGGATATTTTCCTTCTAGTACGTACTTAACATCATGCATCATCTGTCCGCCCTTTGAAAGCTCAACAGAGATAACATGCTTAACATTGTCGCCAAGCTTTTCAAAAGCTTTTGCAGGGAATGGCCATAGAGTTTTAGGTCTGATCATTCCTGCCTTGATGCCTTCTGCTCTCAACTTCTGGATAGCTTCCTTTGTAACTCTTGAAGTAGAACCGTATGAAACGAATACAACCTCTGCATCGTTTAGTTCAACTTCTTCCCAATCCTGAAGTTTTTCCTGAGCCTTTTCGTATTTTGGCCAGTACTCGTCGATGTACTCTTCGAGTAGATTTTGCTGTAGCCATACAGAATTTAGAGCATGTCTTTCTCTTTCGAATCTGTGGCCTGTAAGAGCCCAAGGCTTAGCCTTTCTGATATCTTCGCCTAAAACAGCTTCTCTTGGTTCAGGCAATAGTACAGGCTCCATCATCTGTCCGATGATACCGTCTGCACAGATGATTACAGGATTTCTGTATTCGTCTGCAACTTCAAATGCATTATAAATCATGTCGCAAGCTTCCTGTATTGAGCTTGGAGCAAATACGATTGTATGGTAGTCACCATTACCGCCGCCTCTTGTAACCTGCTCGTAGTCAGCCTGAGAAGCCTGTATAGATCCGATACCAGGACCACCTCTCATAACGTTGATAACTACTACCGGCATTTCAACAGATGAAAGCAGTGATAGTGATTCCTGCATAAGAGCTATACCAGGTGAAGATGAAGAAAGAAGTACTCTTCCGCCTGCTGCCGCAGCTCCGTATGCCATATTTACAGCGCCTAATTCACTCTCAGCCTGGATAAACGCACCACCTGCGTTTGCAAGCTCTCTTGACATGTACTCAGGCACTTCGTTTTGTGGTGTAATAGGATATCCGAAGTAATATCTGCAGCCTGCGTTGATCGCTGCTTTTGCAAATGCTTCGTTACCTTTTAGCAATTGTTTCTCACTCATTTTATGCCTCCTCCTTGTACACATCAATAATACCGTCAGGACACATCAATGCACAGCTCGCACAAGCAATACAGCCATCCGGATCTGTTACATAAACATTGTGGTATCCCTTCTTGTTCACCTTAGTTGGTTCTAAAGCTAAGATGTTTTTAGGACAAACAGAAACACAGAGCTCGCACCCTTTACATCTGTCCGCCCTAATAGTCAGTTTCCCTTTTGCCATTTAAGACCACGTCCTTTCTCGCAATTTTTAATTTTATCGTATATAACATTTTACCGCATAACAAATTTACAAGCAATAAAAAAGAAGCAAGTAAAGGCAATTTTTTTGTATAAAACACCAATATTTTTGCTTCTTTTTTGTTATTTTTTTATCTATCTGTCATCATAAGTAGCTTCTCGGGTTGACATTTGTGCCATTTTTTAGCACCTCAAAATGTAAATGATTTGCAATAGAATCCCCCGTACTTCCAACATATGAGATAGTCTGTCCCTTTGAAACTCTGTCACCTACGCTTACTGCAAGCGAACTGTTGTGAGCATATCGCGTCTTTAGTCCATTGCCGTGATCTATCACGACCTGATATCCGTAGCTATTGTGCCAACCTGCAGTAACAACCTTGCCACCGTCTGCCGCCTTGACAGGCGCTCCGTAGCTTCCGACTATATCAAGCCCCAGATGAAGCTCATATCCCTTGATCGGTCCATTCCTATATTCAAACTCGGATACAACATAGTGGCTACTTGGAAGTGGCCAGCTAAGCGAGCCTGTTGCCTTGCCTGAGCTTTGCGTACTGCCACTGCCACTTGAGCTTGAAGAAGTTTCTTTCTTCGTACCCTTGTAAATTATTTTACTGACAGGCTCTTTTATGGTCTTGCTGGCAAGTAGCGTCGATGTCTTGTATGTACCATTTATAAAGAGCGTATTTCCAAATATCAGCTTTGTCCCATTTTCGCCCTCTCTTTTGATCTTTGTTTTGCCTATTTCTAAGTCGTCATCCTCTACTACCTCTGTCTCATATGGTATAGACACATTGCAGATACCATTCACGCCGACAGCAACATTAAAAAGAGGCGTGCTTTCGGAGTTTTCTTTTATAATACTATCCGCAGCTTCGGTAGCTGATACAGGCACCGGATCATCCTCCGCGAGAATAAGCTCCTTTTCCTTTATTTCGAGTGCAGGTGTAATAACCGTTTCCTGCGTCCCCTTATCTGCTCCATAATGCTTTTTGATAATATCTATCGTTTCCTTTGCCTCACTATATGAGCCTACCACAGCAAGCTCCTTATCGCCAAGCATAATTGCATGTGGCATCTCCTGTACATCCGCGCCCTTTGCATATGCTTTGCCTGTTATAGCCGCATCATACATTACAAAGAAAAAAGCCAAAATAAATGCCATACATATAGCCACAACACGCTTGCACTTATCGGCTTTTATTGCATCAACAGCCATAATGGTTTTTTGTATATATTTATTTTCGCATATTATTTCTTTTGTAGTTTTATTATTATTCATCATGTGTCCACTTTGCAATAAAATGCGCCTGTGGTCAATTCTTTTTGCAAAATGTTTAGATTTTGTTCATTTATAAGGATGTATCAGCAAAGGAAATAATGCACTTTTATGATATGAGTCCGAGATTGTTTATAGTTTCTTTTTCCTGTTTGCCTGTTGTAATCGTATATTTTCGCGTAGTTTCTATACTACTGTGGCCAAGCATATCCGCCAGCCGATTTAAATCCTTTGTCTTTGCATAAAATGTACGAGCAAACAAATGCCTTAGATTGTGTGGAAAAACTTTGTCCGGTGGCACTCCGGCTTGTTCTGCTACCTTTTGCATATTTCGCCAAACAGTCGTCCTGTCTATCGGAGCACCCCCTGCCGCAGTAAATATGCTCCCTCTTTTTATTTCTCGCTCCCTGCAATATGTTGCAAGCTTTAGCGAAAGCTTTTGCGGTAAAAAAATTACTCGTGTCTTGCCTTTGCAAGTTACTGCGATTTCGTTTTGCAACAATGATTCTGCCTTTATGTATTTTAATTCGCTCACTCTAATGCCCGTTGCGCATATAGTTTCCATAATAAGTGCAGTCTCTTGCTCACCGTCTCTTATCGCCGTTCTCACGAGTCTTTTATATTCGTTCTTTTTTAGTTCTCTTTCTTCCTTTATAAATAGCTGTTTTTGACATCTTACAGTTTTTATCTTTAAATCCGGTCTGTTTATGAATTCAAAAAAATGATTTAAAGCTATAATCTTCGCATTTACGCTCGAGGCTTTTAATCTTTTTTCGAGTTCCTCTCTATATGCTATGAGATCATCCTTTGTTATCTCTCCTAATGTTTTTGTCCGCAAAATTGATTTCAGAAAAGCTCCTACTGCTCTTGTATATTGCGCTATGGTATTTGGTGATTTTTCATTTTCTGTCATTTTGTCCTGATATTTTTTTAGCAATCCCTCTGCTACAATCATATTTTTTTTCATTATACCTCTCCTTCTACGTAAAATAATAATTCACACTTTAAATTTACGCAGAAAAAG
>CAVHCP010000001.1:135381-151895 GCA_963634825.1 uncultured Porphyromonadaceae bacterium
CACAAATTTTTCAATAGCTTTCGCCACGCCGTCATTATCATTTGTATCAGTCACAAAATCAGCCTCTTTTTTAACTATATCATCTGCATTACCCATAGCAACGGCTATTCCCGCTGCTTTGAACATCTGTATATCATTTTGGCCGTCTCCGCAGCACATCATCTGATCTGCTGTAAGCCCAAACTCGTCAAGCATATGCAAAAGTGCATTTGCCTTGCTCGTATGCGCACCGCCAACCTCTACATTATATGGGAATGAAGATGTTACTGTTATATTTTTTATTCCCAAAAGGCCATTCCAAATTTCTTGCTTTTGAGATTTTTCCGGGAAAAACACGCTTATATTTTCTATCCTTGCCGCATGCTCATATGCAAACGCATATATATCTGGTAACGGATGTCTTGTTTTTTCCATATATTCTTTGCTTCTAAACTTAGCGCGACCCGATACTACATCGTCATATTCCCTTTGCGAAACATATGCTTTGCCATCTGTAAAAACCTCTATGTCCTTGCCGTCGTTTTTGAAATGATCTATGACAGCTCTTGCCGCATCCTCACCGAGGAATGCATTATATACGGATTTTTCGTCCGAAAGCCTTCTCACATCGGCACCATTTGCACAAACGGCATATTCGATACCTTCTATGCTCTTTAACTCCTGCGGAATCGACGAATATCCTCTACCGGTTGCAATCATAACATGCACGCCCTTTTGCATTGCGGCCTTTAGGGCTTCCCTTGTTCTGTCTGCAATAGTCTTGTCGCTTCTAAGCGTTGTGCCATCAAGATCAAGTGCTATCAGCTTTATTTCTTTTGTTTTTTCTTTCATTTCCTTCTTTATTTCCTCTGTCATAATTTTCACCTTGCCTATTTTTAAAGTTATCTGTTAAATCCCGTATTTTAAAGCTTCCGCAAATTCTATATTATTTTGCCTCAGCTCCTTCATCGTGCCGACCTCGCCATGGCCCGCATATATCATCATATCGTCTGCAAAAACCTCATTTAAATATCTGCAGCTGCGAGCCATATCCTCCGGACTGCCGTCCTTTAGATTTGTAATGCCTATTTCCGTCAAAAAAATCGTATCTCCCGTAAATGCAATCTTATTTTCCCACGATACGAAGCATACGCCACCGTCCGTATGGCCTTTTGTTTCTATTATTTCGAGCTTGTCGGTTGCGGTTGCGCTCATTTTACAAAAATCTTCGCCATTTTCAAAATTAAATGCATTTTTAAAAAACGTATCCGCCTCATCAAATGTCTTTAACCTCAAATCGATTGATGATAAGCCCTCTGTCTTTTTTCCTTTGTCTGCCCGTTTTTGTTGCAAGCACCTCAATGTCTTTTGTGCCTTCGGAAAATCCTTTTCTGATATATACATATCGCAATCAAGAAGCTCACTGATAAGCGGCCCGTCCGTGATATGATCATAATGATGATGTGTAAATAAAATGCCATTTGGAGCAAGACTGTTTTTTAATACAAACTCCGAAATCTTTTTTCCGTTATAACCTGCATCTATCAAATAGCAATTTTTACTTTTTTCTTCCCAGACAACATAAGCATTTGCCAAAAGCTCTCCGCCTGTAAATTGTTTTACTTTCATATAATGTTCCTTACACTTAATGATTACCAAAATGCAAATTGAATTATTAAAATTATTATAAATCATTATAAATACAAAATGAAATCAACGCAAGAAAGGATTGAAACAGATAAGACACAGCTCCGCCTCTTTATGAAATATATCATTTTAGTGTTGAAATAAAAAAATATTGTTATACAATTATACATAGAGATTTTGCAAAGCGTTTGATTTTGCAAAAAGGAGAGGTAATAAAAAATGAATATAGCGATAGTCGGTGCAGGCAAGCTCGGCAAAAAGTTAGCTTACACACTGCTAAACGGTAACCATAGCATTACGATTGTAGATACTGACGAGAGCAAGCTTCAAAAGCTAAGTTTGCAAATGGATATTATGACGCGTGTAGGTAATGGTAAAGAAATTTCTGTTTTAAATGAAATTCCCGTATCCTCGTGCGATTATCTGTTTGCAACAACAAGTAATGACGAGCTAAATATCGTCATTTCGGCATTTGCAAAGCAGCTTGGTTGTAAAACAGTTGTGGCAAGAGTCAGGGATCCCGAGCATATGCGCCAGTTTGATTTTATCAGAGATATTATGCATATCGATCATCTGGTAAATCCCGATATGGCACTGAGTAACGAAATATACAAATTCCTTGTGGAAAAATACACTCTAAGCAATGGTGTGTTTTCTTCCGGCAAGGTATCTTTGATTGAGTTTAAAGCAAAAAAAATGCAGCAGCTCATCGGTCTGTCGATGTTTGATGCAAGTAAGCTGCTTTCCAATATGCTTGTCGTAGCTATTTCGCGAAACGGTAAGGTTATCATCCCTCACGGCGATGATACGATACAGGAAACTGATTCGCTTTATGTTATCGGCGAGAAAAAGCCTATTCACGAGCTAAATGATAAGGTGCACGAATCAGGCAGATATAATGACATCCAAAAGGTTATGATAGTAGGTGGCGGAAAGACAGGACTTTATCTCGCAAAGCAACTGTCAGAATTTGGTATTTCCGTGAAAATAATAGAAAGAGATTTGGCAAGGTGTCACTATCTTGCAGAAAAGCTCGAAAATGTTATGGTTTTAAATGCCGACGGCACGGACAAGGATCTTCTTGAGGACGAAAATATCGAAGATATGGACGCCTTTGTAACTACAACCGGCTATGATGAGGACAATCTCTTGCTCGCGCTTACAGCAAAGGAATATGGAATTTCCGATGTTATAGCAAAGGTTAGCAGAGGTATTTATACAGAGCTTGTTTCAAAGCTCGGTGTTGATATGGCAATAAATCCGATAGATATTGTAACAAGTAACCTTGCCAAGATGATTCGTGGCAAGCGCAAGATCATCTCAAATCAGCTTGTGCAGGGGCAAGCCGAGATCACAGAAATTATGGCAAGCCACAATATGAAGATGTCAAACAAGCCTTTAAAGGAGATCGAATTTCCTAAAGGCGTTATCATAGGTGCTATTCACAGGGGCACAGACGTCATCATTCCGGACGGCAATACTATCATTCGCGAAGGCGACAGAGTTTTGATTTTCTCCCTTCTTTCGGCTCTTCCGGAAATGGCTGCTTTTACGCGAAATTAGTTTTAAGGGAATTAAATTTCTATGGATATAAGGTACAGAAACTCCATAAAGATTTTTGGAGCTATAATGCTAATCATAGGTCTGGCGATGTTTTTGCCGATCATCATAGGGATTATTTATGCAGAGTGGGATTGCGTGAAGGCTTTCACAGCTACATCAATACCCTCTATTTTTGCGGGTATTTTTTTAATTTCCTTTTTGAAAAGCAGCGATGGCGATATGAAGATGCGCGACGGTTTTTTCGCCGTTTCAATATCATGGATTTTAATAAGCCTCATTGGAGCTGTCCCTTTTTTATTATCGGGTGTAACTGACAGCTTCATAAATGCTTTTTTCGAGTCGACCTCGGGTTTTACGACTACAGGTGCTTCTGTTTTCGATGACGTAGAGGCACTTCCACACGCACTTTTATTTTGGCGCACATTTTCACATTGGCTTGGCGGTATGGGTATACTTATTTTTACGATTGCAATACTTCCTATGCTCGGCATAAAGGGCCAATCTCTTGCATCGGCTGAGATGCCCGGACCTAATCCTGCCAAAATCTTCCCGCGAATAGCTGATACGGCACGCTTCTTATATATTCTCTACCTTGCTATGACCGTCCTAGAAATCATCTTGCTTCATTTTGGCGGAATGACTTTTTTTGATGCGGTTTGCCACGCCTTTTCCTCTATCGGTACAGGCGGATTTACAAACTACAATGATAGTATCGGTCACTTCGGGAGCTTTTATATAGAAGTGGTTATTACCATATTTATGGTACTTGCAGGTATGAACTTTAACCTGTTTTATCTCTTTTTTAAAAATGGCATAAAGGAGTTTTTTAAGGATTCGGAATGGCGACTTTATATGATAATACTTCTTGTCGTATCGCTATTTATGTCCTTTACCCTAATAATAAATGGCACATACTCGCCTATAAATGCGCTAAAGCTCGGATTTTTCCAGACCGCATCGACTATGACTACAAGCGGATTTACTGCATCCTCGTATATGCTCTGGCCAGTGTTTTGCCAAAGTTTGTTATTTATGTTATTTTTTGTCGGCGGTTGCTCATCATCAACAAGCGGTGGTATCAAAGTAGTGCGTATTTTGATATACGCAAAGATGGTAAAGCGTTCACTTACTCTGAGACTACACCCTACGGCGATAGTACCTATAAAGGTTGGTGACAAGCACGTTTCGGGCAATGTCATCTCGCATACATCAGGGTTTTTATTCTTATATATATTATTTGGTATGTTTACAGCCTTTTTGCTTTCCTTTGACGGTTTTGATATGACAACGAGCATCAGCTCGGCATTTAGCTGTCTTGGCAATATAGGCATAAATATTTCCGATGTTGCATTTAGCGAATTTTCGGGCTTTTCTAAGATTGTTATGTCATTTGCTATGATCGCAGGAAGACTTGAGCTATTTACGCTCCTTGTACTGTTTACAAGGAAATTTTGGAGGCCTTACAGATAAGGATCACATATGAAGATAAATAAGAGAAGAGCATTTAGAACTATGGGACTTACATTTCTTGGTACTGGCATCGTCATGCTACCTTCTCTTTTGTATACTCTTTTTTCTAATGAGTCAAAATACGCATATGCTTTTGCAATACCTGCGTTTTCGCTTATACTAATCGGTCTTCTGATTGTATTTTTTGTAAAAAATCCGTCCTACCATATCAAGATTAGAGACGGATATATGAATATCTTTATAGTCATATTTACAAGCGCATTATTTGGTGCTTTCCCATACTTTCTTGGGATAGGCGATTGCAATTTTATAGATGCTATATTCGAATCAACGGCCGGTCTTTCAACGACAAGTGCTTCTGCTCTCTATGAGCCGTCGATGCCACATTGTCTGCTTTTGTGGAAGGTAACAGAACACTGGGTAGGCGGAGCTTGTATCCTTGTCTTTATAATCTCTGTATTGCCACAGTTTGGACTTGGCGACCAGCAGATAGCAACCGTCGAATCGCACGGAACATTTGCAAACAAGATTGCTCCAAAGTCAAAAAAAATAGCACTGCTTATCATTTGTATTTACTCATTTTTTACAGTGCTTGCATTTATATATTTTATGATTGCAAATATCGGTCCATATGACTCATTTGTTTTGGCTCTTGCGTCAAGCAGTACTTCGGGCGTGCTGATACATCCGGAGGGTGTGTCGCATTACAACAGCTTCTTTGTCGAAATGGGTGTTTCTATCTTTACAATCCTTTCGTCTATGAGCTTTGTGCTTTATATCCATCTGTTTAAGCGCAATCTGCAAGAAATAAAACACAATGTTGAAATCAGAGTTTTTCTAATATCTATAGCAACTTGTACACTTATTATTTCCTTTATACTATTTTGCGGTGATACAGGAAAGAGCTTTTTTATGTCGGTTCGAGATAGCTTCTTTCAGGTTGCTTCATTTGTTTCGACTTCAGGATTTGCACTCGAGGATTATACATTGTGGCCTCAAGCGGCCTGCTTTATTCTGATGATTTTGATGATTATCGGTGGCTGCTCGGCTTCGACTACTGGTGCTTTTAAGATGATCCGTATGCTTATTGTCTCAAAGCTTATCGGCAAAGGCTTTTCAAAGCATATGCACCCACGTGTTGTAAAAGCTGTAAAGCTTGGCGACAGTACGATAAGCAAAAGCATGGCAAGCTCTGTAACAGCATTTACTATACTTTATCTTGTCGCTATCATCTTTAGCACTATTATACTAAGTATGCAAAATATAGATATAGAGACCTGTTTTTCGGCCGTTATCGGCGCTGTTTCAAATGACGGTATAAGCTTCGGTCAAATAGGTATGCAGGGCGACTACAGTATGTTTAACCCTATTATGAAGCTGTTTTTATGCTTCCTTATGATCGTCGGCAGACTCGGTCTTATGACAGTGCTTATCGTCTTTTTACCTTCGTTTTGGAGAGCAAACAAGGGCTCACGTGCACGCAGAATCAAATAGTAACTAAAATAAAAGCAAAGCAAAAAGCCCAATACACGCTCCATGCAAGCTTTCGAAGGCATATTTGCAATAAACAGCGAAATGCATTTGGCGAGCGGTATAGCATCAGCAATGTTTGAGCACTTATGTGCGAGTTTTGCTGATGCTCCGCAAGCCTATGAATGAGCGCCATTTATTGCATATGCCGAGGATCTTGCAGGGTGCGTGTATTGGGCTTTTTGCTTTGTTTTTTATTTAATTATAAAATCGATTTTGCGCGATGAGACATCCGCATTTAAGACTCTTATTGTCACTTTGTCGCCAAGTGCGTATGTCTTATGTGTATTCCTTCCTATCAGGCGGTACTTTTCCGGTTCGAAATCATAATAATCATCCTCGATGCTTTCACTTCTTACCATTCCCTCCACAAAATTAGTAAGCTGGACATATATTCCATAATCCGTAACACCGCTTATAACTCCGTCAAACTCACAGCCTATATATCGCCTTATATAATCTGTCATCTTTATCTTTATCGCATCTCTTTCGATATCTATAGCTGTCCGCTCCGTCTCGGATGAATGCTTTGCCGCTTGTCTGCAAAACTTCTCAAGCTTTACTAAATCGCTTTCTGATAGCTCTCCTCGTATGACTTTTTTTATAATCCTGTGTATACAAAGGTCCGGATATCGCCTGATTGGAGATGTGAAATGACAATAGTATTTAAAAGCAAGTCCAAAATGTCCCTCGCATTTTGTTTCATATGTCGCCTTTTGCATCGAGCGAAGCATGATTTTATTTACTACATTTTCGTATGGCTTGCCTACCACATCATCTAAAACCCTCTTTAGTGCGAATGGCTTTATTTCGGAAAGATCGCCCGATAGCTGTATACCGATTCCCTTTAAAAACAGCTTTAGCTCTTCCATTTTTACAAGCGTTGGCTTTTCGTGAACACGATATATAAACGGTACATTCATCCAAAAGAAATGCTCTGCAACCGTCTCATTTGCGATTAGCATAAACTCCTCTATCAACCTGTTTGCAATGCGTCTTTCTGCCGGCTTGATCTCCGCAACCTTGCCCTTTTTGCTCAATACAATTTCTGCTTCGCCGACCTCGAAATTTATACTTCCTTTATCGCTTCTCCTCTTATGCAATATCTTTGCCAGCTCTGCCATTTCAAAAAGATATTTATTTTCATCTGTGACAGCTCCTGCTTCAAGTATGTCAGACACATCGTCATATATCAATCTTGCGTGAGATCTTATGATGCTTTCGTAAATTTCATGTGAAACAACCTTGCCATGTGCATCTATTTGCATTTCGCACGTCAACGTTAACCTATCTTCCCCCAGATTTAAGGAGCATATCCCATTTGACAAGACCTCCGGCAGCATAGGCACTACCTCATCTATCGCATATATACTGTTGCCTCGAATAAATGCCTGCTTGTCGAGTTCGCTTTTTGACTTTACATAATGTGCAACATCGGCAATATGCACGCCAAGATTATAATTACCATTTGGGAGTTTTTTTATAGATACAGCATCGTCAAAATCCTTGCTGTTTGCCCCATCTATCGTAACAGTATAAAGTTCTCTTAGATCCTTTCGTCTTGAAAGTTCTTCACTATTGATGCCACGATTCGCTACAGCATTTGCTTCCGCAAGTACCTCGTCCGAAAACTTCACCTCAACACCACTTGCGGCTATAAGTGCTTTGATGTCTGCATTTCTCTCTTTTTTGCGTGCTATTATTTCGACGACTTTGCCTTCTGCGCTATATCCTCCTTGCGGATATTTTATAATTTCAACTCTAACCTTGTCGCCATCCTTTGCCTCGCCAAAATGCTTTTTACTTACAAAAATATCATCCGAAATCTTTTTGTCTTCGGGCAATACAAATCCATATTTAGGAGATCTCTCAAATGTACCTACTATCGTTTTTAAATTTCGCTTTAATACTTTTATGACCTTGCCCTTTGGCAAATTGCCCCACATATATTGCGGTAACAAAGTGACCTGCACAAAATCTCCATCCATTGCATCCTTAACATCTTTTGTAGCAACAAAAATATCGCCCTTCTCAAAAAATGGCGAACCGATTTCCGGCGTAATAAAAGCATACCCTTTACTATGCTTGCTAATAACACCTTTTATGTCAACCGCTTTCTTGTTGCGATTGTTTTTGCTTTTTTTCTTCTTTCTATCTATTTTCTTTCCCATTTTCACTTCAAAAAATAGACGGTCATTTTTTAATGACCGCCCTTATGTTTTCATTATCCTAATCTACCCTCAAGTGTTACTATTACTAAGGATAAGACTATGAATAGCACCGCAGCTACAAGCGATATCTTTGATAAGATTGCATCATAGCCTCTGCTCTTTTTCTTTCCAAATAATTGCTCAGCTCCGCCACCGATCGCTCCTGACAAGCCGTCACTATTACTTGACTGCATCAATATGCTCAATATCAACACTACCGAAACGATAGCAATTATTACCATTAGGATTGTCATCTTTTTCCTCCTATTATCTGTTAATCAATGCAGATAGTATATCATATATCACAATCCGCTTCAAGTAATTTTATTTTAGATTGTAAAATGCGTCTATTCCCGCATACTCAGGCAGCATAATGTCATCTTCTATACGAAGTAGCTGGTTGTACTTGGCTATCCTGTCAGTTCGCGAAATAGAGCCTGTCTTTATCTGTCCTGCATTTAGTGCTACGGCAAGATCAGCTATAGTGGTGTCCTCTGTTTCGCCTGATCTATGAGATATAACAGCTGTATAACCCGCCTTTTTAGCCATTTCCACTGCTTCTATTGTTTCTGTCAATGTACCGATCTGATTTACCTTGATAAGTATCGAATTTGCAATACCCTTTTCGATGCCCTGTGCAAGTCTCTGAGTATTTGTAACAAAGAGGTCATCGCCAACAAGCTGTATCTTCTTGCCAAGTCTGTCTGTGAGCATTTTCCAGCCGTCCCAGTCATCCTCTGCAAGTCCGTCCTCAATCGAGATTATCGGATATTTGTCGCAAAGCATTTCATAATAATCCACCATCTCGCTTGCTGTCCTTGTCACGCCCTCGCCGGTGAGCTTATATACATTTTCCTCTTCGTCATAAAATTCACTTGCCGCAACATCAAGTGCAATCTTAAAGTCCTTATCGGGTTTATATCCTGCTTTTTCTATTGCCTCTATAATGGCTGCTATAGCCTCCTCATTTGTCGAAAGATTAGGTGCAAATCCGCCCTCATCACCGACAGAAGTACTCATCCCCTTATCCTTTAAAACCTTTTTTAGGTTATGGAATACCTCAGCTGACATCCTAAGTGCTTCATTAAATGTCGGTGCACCGACAGGCATGATCATAAATTCCTGTATATCAACTGTATTATCGGCATGTGAACCGCCATTTAAGATATTCATCATAGGTGTTGGCAAAAGATGTGCATTTGTTCCGCCAATATATTTATACAGAGGCATACCAAGTGAACTTGCCGCTGCCCTTGCCGCTGCAAGCGATACGGCAAGTATAGCATTTGCACCAAGCTTGCCTTTGTTTTCTGTGCCGTCAAGTGTAATCAAAAGCTTGTCAAGGGCGCCCTGCTCTGTTACAGGAAAACCAGCAAGAGCATCTGCTATAGTTGTTTCTATATTTTCGACAGCCTGTTGTACGCCCTTACCAAGGTATCTTGATTTATCACCGTCTCTGAGCTCTACTGCTTCGTGCACGCCTGTTGATGCTCCCGAAGGTACTATCGCTCTTCCTACTGTGCCATCCTCTAAGATAACATCTGCCTCTACTGTCGGATTTCCTCTCGAATCAAGTACTTCCCTTGCAAAAATATCCATTATATAACTCATATCGTCCTCCTAAAATTATTGTTAAGTATTTGACAGTTAGTATTTATTATTTAAAGTTCACTATTTTTATAAAATCTTCCGGTTCGAGGCTTGCTCCGCCGACAAGTGCGCCATCAATATTTGGCATACTCATTATCTTGCTTACATTTTGTGGTTTGACACTACCGCCATATTGTATTATCACGCTGTGTGCGGTCTTTGCATCATATATTTTTTCTATCGTCTTTCGTATAAATGCGCACATTTCTTCAGCCTGCTCGGGTGTAGCTGTTTTACCTGTACCTATCGCCCAAATCGGCTCATATGCTATAACAAGCTTCTGTACATCTTCCTTTTCGATGCACGAAAGTCCTTTTATAAGCTGACCTTCGACAAGCTTAAATTCGTTGCCTGCCTCCCTGTCCGAAAGTCCTTCGCCGACGCACATGATTGGCACTATATCAGTTGTGAACAGCTTGTGCAACTTTCTATTTACCGTTGCATCTGTTTCGGCAAAATACTGTCTTCTCTCACTATGTCCGACTATACAGTAGGAAACGCCTATTTCTTTTAGCATATGTACAGAAATCTCTCCTGTAAATGCTCCGTCATCCTCAAAATGTACATTTTGAGCACCGACCTTTATATCAGTACCCTTGAATAAAGCTGTCAAGCTCGCAAGATCCGTAAATGGCGCGCAGATTGCAACATCAACCGCATCTGTTTTGCATATCTTTTTAAATTCATTTGCAAAAGTCTCCGCCTGCGCCTTTGTCTTGTACATCTTCCAGTTGCCTGCAATAAGTGATTTTCTCATCTTATTTACCTCCTATTTGTCCTGCATAACCGAAACACCGGGGAGCTCCTTGCCTTCTAAAAATTCCATAGAAGCACCGCCACCTGTTGATATATGCGTCATCTTTTCTTCAAGTCCAAATTGTTTTACTGCAGCGGCACTGTCGCCACCGCCTATGATTGTAAGCGCATCGCAGTTTGCAAGCTCAAGTGCGATACTCCTTGTACCATATTCGAAATTTGGCATCTCAAAAACACCCATCGGTCCGTTCCATACGATTGTCTTGGCCTTTTGTATCTCATTTGCAAAGCTCTTGACTGTTTCGGGACCTATATCCATTCCCATCATATCGGCCGGTATATTTTTGACATCTACAATTTTGGTTGTTGCATCATTTGAAAACTCGCTTGCGCATTTTGTGTCTACGGGAATCAACATCTTGACGCCCTTTGACTCTGCCTTTTGCATAAGCTTTTTGGCAAGATCTATACTTTCCTCATCGAGAAGCGATTTACCTATTTCATATCCCTTGGCTTTGATAAATGTATATGCCATACCGCCACCTATGAGAAGCACGTCTACCTTTTCTAATAAATTTTCTATGAGCTTTATCTTATCGCTTACCTTTGCGCCACCCATAATTGCAAGAAGCGGTCTTTTTGGATCATCAACTGCATTGCCAAGATATTCTATCTCCTTTTCTATCAAAAAGCCCGAAACACATGGCAAATATGTAGCGATACCTGCTGTTGAACAGTGAGCCCTATGTGCTGTACCAAACGCATCATTTACAAATATTTCTGCAAGAGATGCGAGCTCTTTTGAAAATACTTCCTCATTTTTTGTTTCCTCTTTTCTGAAGCGTGTATTTTCAAGAAGCATGATCTCCCCTGCCACAAGTCCGTCTGCTGCTTTTTTTACTTCATCATCAACTACTGTAGGCGATGAAATAAATTTGACATCTTTGCCTATAAGCTCGCCGAGTCTTTTTGCGACAGGCTTGAGAGTATAATCCATATTTGGCTCGCCCTTTGGTCTTCCAAGGTGTGACTTAACGATAACCTTTGCATCGTTTTTGAGCAAATACTCTATAGTCTTAAGTGCCGCTCTTATACGCGTATCATCTGTAATCTCGCCGTCCTTCATAGGCACATTGAAATCACATCTGACTATGACTTTTTTATTTTTTACATCTATATCCTTAACCGTCTTTTTCATTGTAAAAATACTCCTCTGATGATATATGCCGCATCGGATTTACCTAGCGGCATATGTCAGTATTTAAATATTTATTTGTTATCAATTTCGTGCATATATTTCATCATATCAAGGCACTTGCACGAATATCCGTATTCGTTGTCATAAAATGCTACGAGTTTAAAGAAATGGTCATTTAGCTCGATACCCTGTCTCGCATCAAATATTGAAGTGTTAGGATCTCCTATGAAATCTCCCGAAACCACTTCGTCATCTACATATTCTAGGATGCCCTTTAAGTAAGTTTCTGATGCTTCCTTGACCTTTTTGCATATTTCCTCATATGATGTTGTTTTTTCTAAAATCAGATTTAGGTCAACAAGCGATACGTCCGATGTAGGCACCCTGTAAGAAATACCTGTCATCTTGCCCTGAAGCTCCGGAATAACAAGACCTACAGCTTTAGCAGCTCCTGTTGTAGTCGGTATGATATTGCCGAACACAGCTCTGCCTGTTCTCCAGTCCTTCATCGACCTCGCATCTACAACCTTTTGCTTTGCAGTCGCCGCATGGATTGTTGACATAAGTCCTTCCTTGATGCCCCAGTTGTCCTGGATAACCTTTGCAAGAGGTGCTAAGCAGTTTGTTGTACATGACGCATTTGAAACGACATTGTATTTGCTTTCGTAATCGGTATGGTTTACTCCGATAACATATGTAGGAGTTTCTTTGTCCTTTGCCGGTGCCGAAATCAACACCTTCTTTGCTCCTGCCTTTATGTGATCGTTTGCCTTTTCTGTTGTAGTATATGCTCCTGTACCCTCAAGTATATACTCTGCTCCGCATTCGCTCCACGGAATGTCGATAGCCTGCTCGTGACTGTATACAGGAATTTTCTTTCCGTCGATCATGATACCCTTGTCATATCTTTCAACTTTGCCCGGAAATCTGCCAAATGTCGAGTCATATTTTAGCATATACACAAGATAATCGATATCTGCATTTCTAACATTTATCCCGCAAATATCGATATCGCTATCCCCATATGCCGCACGAATGACAACTCTGCTTATGCGTCCGAAACCACTAATACCAACTTTAACTGCCATTTTTGACCTCCTTAAAGTCTACCTTTTATAATTTGAAACCCGTTTATAGAGTATAATCTTACGGGTTTATTATACAATATAACGCACCTTTATTTCAAGCGTGGAAAGCCTATTTGTCGCAGAGCTTCAAATAAAATTATATTGCCGCAATTTGATAAATTAAGTGAACGAAGTCTCGTATTTTCGCTCATCGGTATACGGACTGTCATTTCCTTGTTTGCCTCAAGCAAATCCTTGTCAAGACCTCTTGTTTCTCTGCCAAATAAAAACATATCTTCGTCCTTATAACTTGCTTCCGTATAAAGCGATGTACCCTTTGTCGAAATAAAAAACTTTCGCTTGTCGCTGTATTTTTGCATAAAATCGTCTATGCTTTCGTGTACTTCAAGATCCACATACTCCCAATAATCGAGTCCCGCCCTTTTTACGGATTTATCGTCTATATTGAAGCCAAGCGGTTTTACAAGATGAAGCCTTGTATTTGTCGCCGCACATGTGCGGGCTATGTTGCCTGTATTGCCCGGTATTTCGGGCTCTACAAAAACTATATGAAAAGCCATACTTTCTCCCTTCTTGCCATTTATTTAGTAATCTCGCTTTTTATTTTTCTTGATATCCTACTTCCAGCCCTTTGGAATGAATAACTCGTCATACATATTTATCGCATATCTGTCGGTCATTCCTGCAATATGATCTTTTACAATTTCTTCCAAATTGGTGCCGTCATATCTCTCCATATCATCTCTTGGCAATTTATCGGGATTTTCATTGTAATATTTGTATAGCGAGCTTATGATATTTTCGACCTTTGAAACATCCGAGGCTTTTTTTACCTCTTTGTTGTAATATACGAGCTCAAACATAGCCGTTCTGAGCTTATCCATCGTCTTTTGCGCAAGGTCGCTCATACAAATCTGCTCCTTACCGTCGCTGTTTTGTATCATATCATTTACTAAAAAGCTGATCCTTTCTCTGTGAGTTTTGCCGAGGATCTCGATACAGTCACTTGGCAGATCATCAAGCGTTATAACTCCGCTTCTTATAGCATCATCTATATCATGATTTATATATGCAATCCTGTCACTTGTCTTTACAATTTGTCCCTCAAGTGTAAAAGGCATCTTGGGGCCTGTATGATTTTTTATACCGTCCCTAACCTCAAGCGTAAGATTCATTCCTCGCTTATCGCCTCTTTTTTCTATAATATCGACTACCCTGAGGCTCTGCAGATTGTGTTTGAAGCCACCCGGATAAAGGTTATTTAATATAACCTCTCCATTGTGTCCAAATGGTGTATGACCGAGGTCATGCCCCAGAGAGATTGCCTCTGTCAGATCTTCATTTAAAGCAAGACCTCTTGCTATAGTCCTTGCAATCTGAGAAACCTCAATAGTATGCGTAAGTCTTGTCCTAAAATGATCCCCCTCAGGTGCCAAAAAAACCTGCGTCTTATGCATAAGCCTTCTAAAAGCCTTGCTATGTATGATCCTGTCTCTGTCTCTTTGAAAATCAGTCCTCAGCGGACATTTTTCTTCCGGTATCATACGACCTTTTGTATCTCTTGCCTTTGCCGCCATCGGGCTTAATATTTCGTATTCTCTTTTTTCTTGTTTGATCCTATCTATCATCTTTTTATTTCCCCGTATGACCAAAGCCACCTTCTCCACGCTCCGTTTTTGAAAGTTCTTTGACAATTTCCCAATCAACGGTCTCATATTTTGTAACTATCATCTGAGCTATGCGCTCTCCGTCCTTTATCTCAAATGGCTCTGTGCCCAAATTTACAAGTGGCACTTTTATCTCGCCCCTGTAATCGCTGTCGATCGTACCTACGCTGTTTATAAGTGTAATGCCATGCTTTATGGCAAGTCCGGATCTTGCTCTTACCTGCGCCTCATATCTCTTTGGAAGTTCGATAAAAAGACCTGTCGGCACAAGTCTTCTTTCTGATGGCGCCAATACTATAGGCTCATCTAATGTCGCCTTTAAATCCATACCCGCAGCGCCTGTCGTTTCGTATTTTGGGATATTGCCCTCTTTTGTAACTAATTTGATTTTTACCATTTTTCTTTCTCCTAATCATCATTCATAACTATATTTACATCACTTAATTTTGCAAAATTTTCTTTAGGTCCACATACCTGTTTGTTATAGCAACGGCACTGTATTTCGTAGGGTCTGTTATCCTCTTTGCAGTCCTTTGTATGTCTTCAAGCGAAATCTTATCAACTATCCTTAGGACTTCCTCATCACTTCTGACTTCACCCTTTAACAGGAGCGACCTTCCGAGTGAAATCATTTTAGAAGCAACATTTTCCTGTCCAAAGATAAAGCCTGCTTTTAATTGCTCTTTACATCTTGACAGTTCCTCTTGTGTCACTCCATCTTTTTCCAGCTTCAAAAGCTCCTCTTTTACCGCTATCATCGCAGGTCTTAAATTTTTGTGGCTCACACCTGCATATATGTAAAATGCTCCGCCCATCGCCGCAGAAGCGTTCGCACTGAATACAGAATATGCAAGCCCCTTTTGTTCTCTAACCGACTGAAAAAGTCTTGAGCTCATACCGCCACCGAGTATATTGCCAAGCATCGCCATATTGTAGTAATCATCATCCTTTAGAGAAACGCCCTTTGTCCCGAGGAAAAAATGTGTCTGCTCGATATCCTTTTTTTTCACCGTAAAGCCCGGTAAATAAGGTTTTATCTCATGATTTTTTATTTCCTTTTTTTCTTTGAATTTTGCAAATTTGCCTTCGAGATAATCGCACATCTCATCCTCGTCGAAATTGCCTGCAATCGCAACGACTATGCTGTCCCTTGTATATTCTCTTTGGATATAGTCCTTTATGGTATTTTGTGAAATGTTTTTTAGCGTCGTCTTCGTACCTATGATACTCTTGCCAAGCGGATTGCCCTTATTTACGATAGCCGATATCGTATCGTGCGCATCTTCATCAGGCGCATCCTTTGTCATCTTTATTTCCTCATATATAACCATTCGCTCACGAGTCATCTCATGCTTATCAAACAAGCTGTTTGAAAGCATATCAAGTAGCACTTCTGATGATTTTTTAAGATTTGCAGAAAGCGTTTTTACATAATAGCAAGTCGCTTCTTTTCCTGTGAATGCATTCATCTGACCGCCAAGATTGTCTATCTCCTCCGCAATCTGCTTAGCTGTTCTTTTCTCTGTGCCCTTAAACATCATATGCTCTATAAAATGCGATATACCCGCATATTTTGCCTCCTCATCAACAGCGCCTGCCTTAACCCATATGCCGATAGCTGCCGACTGCACATAATCCGTCTTGTCCATAGCTACTCTTATACCACATGGCAATGTTTTGATTTTTATCATTTGTAAATTCCTTTCAATTCTGTCTTAATTATCCAACGCTCTCGACTTATAAAGTCTGATTGTAC
>CAVHCP010000002.1:0-127722 GCA_963634825.1 uncultured Porphyromonadaceae bacterium
CCAATTCCAGACCCCAATTAACCATATTATGGGAGGATTTTTCTCAAAATCCTTGCCCCCAAAAAAGTTTGGATACCCTTAACTCACAAAAGACAACTATTCATTATAAATAGTTGTTTTTTTCATCTCTAAAACATATTTATGGTTATATGCAAAATTTATTTGTGAAGCAAAAAAAAATATATATCTCTCTTGCAATTTCGCAGGTGCAGTCTTCAATCGTCAGCAAAATGAGCTTGGCGAGCGGATGAGCGTGGCAATGTCCGAGCACTGAAAGTGCGAGTTTTGCCAGCGTTCCCGCAAGCCTGCGAATGAGCGCATACGATTGCCTGTGCCGAGAACTGCAAGAGAGATATATATTTTTTTTACTTCGCAAAGATAATTTCTACATTTTACTTTTGCTAAAATTTAATTCTTTAAATATCGAACAATTTTATTCTTTAAGCTAATTTAAGCAAGTAAAAGAGCAGGACTTGCCTGCTCCTAATTTTTATAATATAGATAAATATCGTTGCAATATTATGACTGCAGCTTGTTTGTCTATGACCTGCTTTCGTTTTTCTCGTGAGAGATTGGCATCTATAAGGATTTTTTCTGCTTCAGTTGTCGAAAGTCTTTCGTCCTGAAAAACAAGTTTTACATCAGCTAAGCCGGATGCCTTTAGCTTATTTTCGAGCTTTGTTTTAAACTGATAGACCTTTTCGGTTTGTATAGTATCTTTGCCATCAAGGCGTTTATTTAGTCCTATAACGACAGTTTCGCATTGATATTCCTTGATGGTATCTATTATCCTATCGCAATCTTTTTTTATCCCGATGCGTTCTATCACCGTCAAGCCTTGCGCAGTTATGCCAAGCGGATCCGAAATAGCAACACCAATCCTGACATCACCGACATCAAGAGCCAGTATTCTCATATACCCCTCCTATTTTAGATAGCTTCTGAGAAGCTCCTCAACGAGATCGTCTCTGTCAAGCTGTCTGACTAAATTCCTCGCCTTATTGTGACTTGTAATATAAGAAGGGTCGCCGGAAAGTATAAATCCAACTATCTGATCTATCGGATTATAACCTCTTTCTTCTAAAGCATCATATACTATCTCTAAGATTTCCTTGATAGTTTTTTGCTCGCTTGGTGCTTGCGAATTAAACATTATAGTATTTTTGTTTTCCATAGGAATACCCTCCTCGCCTATATGTTTATCCAAATTTTAACATTAAATATTTGAATAACAATATTATAGCAATGTTCTTGCTAATTTAAAAGCATCATTTATCTTATCATTATCTTTTATGCCGGCTTGTGCCATATTTGGCTTTCCGCCACCATTACCACCGGCTACCTTGGCAATCTCTTTGATCAGCTTGCCGGCGTGATAACCTTTTTTGACAAGCGTATCACTTAATGCAACAAGTAACATTGTTTTGTTGCCTGTAATATTTGCGAATACGATTGCTACATCCTCATTGCCATTCTTTAACTCATCAGCAATTTCTCTTAGATCCGACGAATCAAGATCATTAAATATATGAGATATAAAGCTTATATTGTTAATTTTTTCGGCTTTTTGCAACAATTCTCCGGAAATATTATTTGCATTTTGCTTTTTGAGCGATTGAAGCTCATTTTTTATTTCCTCTGCTTCTGCTATAAATGAAGTTAGCTTCTCGTCGATCAAATTAGGTTTACTCTTTAGATTTTGTGCTATATTTCCTATCAAAGCCTCTTTTTGATTTAAAAATGCTAAAAGTCCTTTTCCTGTAACGGCTTCTATACGTCTTACTCCTGCGGCAATACCTGTCTCACTTACTATTTTAAATGCTCCTATTTGTCCCGAATTTGCAACATGGATACCTCCGCAAAGTTCCTTGCTGTAATCGCCGACAGAAACAACTCTTACAGTGTCGCCGTACTTATCTTCAAAAAGTCCTAGAGCGCCGGTTTTCTTGGCTTCTGCTATCGGCATTTCTACGCAGCTTACAGGAATAAACATACTTATTTTTTCATTTACGATCTGCTCAACTTCTTGCAATTGCTCATCTGTCATAGCCTCAAAATGAGAAAAGTCAAATCTCAAAAGTGAGTCATCAACAGCCGAACCTGCCTGCTGTACATGTTCGCCTAAAACATCTCTTAAAGCTTGATGCAAGATATGTGTACATGTATGATTTCTGGAGCTGTTGTTACGACGCACAAGATCTACTGTACCGTATAAAGAGTCGCCTTTTTTTATTTCTCCGTCAAGCACCTTGACCTTATGGATATTTACACCTTTGTGCTTTGTGACCTCGATAACTTCTGCTTTTATATCATCAGAGCTAAAATAGCCTATATCGCTTGATTGTCCGCCGCCTTTTGCATAAAAAGGTGTTATATCAAGCAAGATATTTCCGATTTCTCCTTTTGAAAGAGAAGTAAGTTCGCTATTGTCCTTAAATATCGATAAAACCTTTCCGTTGTCTTCGGATTTTTCGTAGCCTGTAAATACAGTCGGTTTGTCAAATAGATGTTCTATTTCGCTTTCCTTCCAACCTTCGTCGCTCTTTGCGGCATCAGATTTACCAAGCTCTCTTTGTCTTTCCATAAAGACATCAAACGCCTCTTTGCTTACGCTATATCCTTTTTCTTGCAATATTTCCTCTGTAATCTCAAAAGGAAAACCATATGTGTCGTGGAGCTTAAATGCTTTTTCTCCGCTCAATTCTGTTTCGCCATTTGACTTCATCTCGTCTATATATTCTTCGATGATAGAAAGTCCTTGATTTAGCGTCTTTGCAAATCTTTCTTCTTCTTGGCTTATAATCTTTTGAATAAAAATCTTTTGCTCTTCTAAATCCGGATATCCGTCCTTAGAAGACTCTATTACAGTATCGGCAAGCTTTGACAGGAAGTTGTCATTTATACCTATCTTCTTGCCGTGTCTTGCTGCTCGTCTTATAAGTCTTCTTAGCACATATCCCCTGCCCTCGTTTGACGGCATAATAGTATCGCCAATCATAAATGTTGCCGATCTTATATGATCTGTTATGATTCTCACGGAAACATCTGTCGGAGCGGCACCGTCCTTATATTCGATATTTGCTAATTCACAAACCTTATCTACAACCATTTTAATTGTATCTACATCAAATATGCTGTCTGTTTCCTGTATAATGCAAGCGACTCTCTCAAGTCCCATACCTGTATCTATATTTGGATGTGCAAGATTTTCGTATGTACCGTCTTCCTGTTTTGAGAACTGTGTAAAAACGTGATTCCAAAATTCTATATATCTGTCGCAATCACAGCCCGGCTTACAATCCTCACTGCCACAGCCGTATTCTTCGCCTCTGTCAAAATAAATCTCAGAGCACGGACCGCAAGGGCCTGTACCTATTTCCCAGAAGTTATCATCTTTGCCAAGGCGAACTATTTTTTCTGCAGGAAGACCAATCTTTTTATTCCAGATATCAAAAGCTTCATCATCATCAAAATAAACTGTCGCCCAGATTTTTTCCTTAGGTAATTTCAATACTTCTGTTACAAATTCCCAGCCCCAAGTGATAGACTCCTCTTTAAAATAATCGCCGAACGAAAATGAGCCGAGCATTTCAAAAAAAGTACCATGTCTTGCTGTAAGACCGACATTTTCTATGTCATCTGTTCTGATGCATTTTTGACATGTTGCCATTCTCTTTGAAGGTGGCGTCTCAAGACCCGAAAAGAAAGGCTTTAGTGGCGCCATTCCCGAATTTATAATAAGCAGACTTTTGTCATTATTAGGAACAAGAGAAAATGAACCTCTTACATAATGTTCCTTTGTTTTGTAAAAGTCTAAAAACATCTTTCTTATTTGATTTAATCCCAGTTTTTCCATATATTTTTCCTCCAAGTACAATTAAAGTGATTATATCACGAAAACGCCTATAATTAAAGCAAAATTATACCTCTGACAGGACATACAGGAGCACAATATCCACAAGTCATACAAAGACTTTCGTCTATATGAGCAAGCATATCTTCTCCTCTGTAGATTGCTTTATTTGGACATCTCTTTATACAATTGCCGCAACCTTCACAAACTCCCGGCTCTATATATGTTTTTTTCATAGAAACATCGGGATTATAATCACGAGGGAGGCTACCTTTTTCATATGCAATCGCTTTATCAACCTCTTCTTTTTTGCCAAAGCCAATCATCACAGAATCTATACAGTCGAGCGAAAAAACATAGTCGAGTGCTTCGATATATTTTGCTGTCAAATGACCTCCGCCAAAAGCTTTCATAGCAAAGATGCCTATGCCGTTGTTATGAGCTTTTTTTATCGCCTCCACCATTTCTTCTTTTGTTCCCGGATTATCGCCCTTCCGTATGCCGAGACTCTCACAATTTATCAGAGGGAATATTACTTCTATATTGCTATTTTCCGCATATTCGGATACGACATCTATATGATGTGTAGATATGCCGATTGCCTTTATTTTACCGTCTTTTTTTGCCTCTATCAGAGCTCTGAGTGCACCGTCTCTGTTTTCTCCTGTCCTTACCTCATGCAATAAAAAAATATCTATATATGAAAGTTTTAGCTCGCTGAGTGCTTCGCTGATCGCTTCCTTCATATCGGTATAAGTATGAGCAAGAGATTTGCTGCAAATAACTGGCCTTTTTCCTCCTTTATCCATAAAATCTTTTAAAGCTTCTCTTATGTAAGGATATGTCCTATAATACTGAGCCGTGTCGATAAAATTTATTCCTTGCAAAAGAGCATATCTTATGACCTCGCTCCCCTCTTTTATTGAAAGATTTAGCTGAGATTCTCCGACAGTAAGACTGCCTATTCCTATTTTTGATACGCTTATGCCTATATTTCCTAAGATGACCTGCTTCATTTTACCTCCGATTGCGACATATCGATTATGCCACCGCCTATAACTTCATCGTTAAGATAAAGGACAAGTGATTGACCATTTGTTGCCGCACGTTGTGGTTGCTTAAATCTAACCTTTATATTATCGCCAAACGCTTCAACTGTGCACTCTGATGGCTCCGCCTTGTATCGTATTTTTCCGAGAAGCTGTTTTCCTTCTATGCCTTTTGGAATAAGCCCGCTTGATGTCGATACAAAAAAAGGCTTTGTACAGATTATTTCTGTCCTAAAGAGATCTTCATTGTCGCCAAGTACCACTTCATTTTTTTGCGGAATGATATCAGTAACATATACCGGCTTGCCAAATGTAATGCCAAGACCCTTTCTTTGACCTATCGTATATCTGATAAGTCCTTCGTGTGTGCCAAGGAGATTACCCTTTTTATCGACAAAATTACCCTTTTTAGAGTCTATATCCTGCTTTTCTAAAAATTCTATATAATCCTTTTCTTTTATGAAACAAATTTCCTGGCTGTCCTTATCGTCGGCATTTGACATATTGTTTTTTCTGGCAAAATCCCGTGTCAGAGACTTGTCGGTAACCTCAGATAATGGAAATATCAATCTGCTTGTTATTTCCTTAGGAAGACGATATAGCATATATGATTGATCTTTTTTGTGATTGTTAGCTACTTTTATAGAATGACATCCTTGAATATCGCTATATCCTACCCTCGCATAATGCCCTGTGGCTATATATTTTGCACCAAGTTTATCGGCTTCTTCCAAAAGAGTAGGAAATTTAATCGTAGGATTGCAGAGTATGCACGGATTAGGAGTTCGCCCGTTTTTGTATTCATCTATAAAATTTTGTATGATACTTTCTCTAAATTCCTTTGAAGTATCCTTAATTATCAGATCAATACCGAGCTCGGAGGCGATCCTTTTGGCTTTTCCCTGCCCTGCTATATTATTTCCAAAGATGTCAAAATAAAGGCCTGTTACATCAAATCCTTTTTCCCTTAATATTAAAGTAGCGACGGTACTGTCCACACCGCCGCTTAAACCTAAAATCACTTTATTATCGTCTAAAGCTTTCTTTGACATGCTGATTCTCCTACATCGTGCTGATCATCCTCATCATCTGCGTCAGGATCAAAGCCGTCTAAGCCTGCATAATGCTTGCCTGCCTTTTGAGCGTAATCATAAATCGCAGATTTGATTGCATGATCAGCCAGTACAGAGCAGTGAATTTTTACAGGTGGAAGTCCACCGAGTTCATCGACAATTTGTTTATTTGTAAGAGCTAATGCTTCATCTATAGTTTTACCTATTATCATTTCTGTCGCCATTGAAGATGAGGCGATCGCAGAACCGCAACCAAAAGTTTTAAATTTGGCATCTACTATCTTTTCGCCCTCAACCTTTATAGCAATTTGCATCATGTCGCCACAAACAGGGCTACCATAAACGCCTATGCCATCCGGATTTTCAATCTCTCCGACATTTCTTGGATTAGTGAAGTGATCCATTACCGTGCTATTATACATTGCCATAATTATTTCCACCCTTTCTCTCTTGAAATCGGAGATAAATCTCTAAGATTTTTCACAATTTCTATAAGTTTTTCTACTACATAATCAAGATCTTCTTTTGTTGTAAAGTCTCCAACCGTAAATCTAAGAGTGCCATGAATCCTCTCAACCGGAATACCAAGAGCTGACAAGACATGCGATGGTGTAAGAGACTTTGATGAACAAGCCGAGCCTGTCGATACGCAAATGCCATTCATATCAAGAAGTATAAGCATCGATTCGCCTTCAATATATTCAAATGATATATTGGCATTGCCGGGATGTCTGTGCTCAAGTGAACCATTTACTATAGTATCCGGAATTTTTGTAGTAACTTCTTTTATAAAATAATCTCTAAGCTCAGAAACATTTTTGATATGAGCATCCAAGTTGTGCATTGCAAGCTCTGCAGCCTTACCAAAGCCTACTATACCGGGTAAGTTTTCTGTACCTGCCCTTCTCTTGCTTTCCTGAGCTCCACCGTGAACGAAATTGTTTATTTTTGTACCTTTTTTGATATAAAGCGCACCTATACCCTTAGGTCCGTAAATTTTATGACCTGACATAGATAACAAATCAACATCAAGGTCCTTTACATCAATATGCACATTGCCAAGCGCCTGCACAGCATCAGTATGGAAAATAATGCCGTGGCTGTGAGCAATTTTCGCAAGTTCCTTTATCGGCTCTATAGTACCCACTTCATTGTTTACAAACATAACAGAAATTAAAACTGTTTTGTCTGTAATCGCTTTTTCAAGCTCCTTTGGATCCACAAGACCCTTATCATCCACATCAAGATATGTTACATCTACACCATGTTGCTGAAGAAACTCACCAGAATGAAGTATCGCATGATGCTCGATTTTTGTAGTTATAATATGATTACCTTTGTCTTTTAAAGCATCTGTAACACCCTTTAGTGCCCAGTTATCGGCTTCGGAGCCACCTGCTGTAAAAAATACTTCATCAGGATCTGCATTTATAAGTGCGGCTACCTGCCCTCTTGCTTTTTCTAAGGCTTCTTTTGAATCCTGTGCTATTGTATAT
This sequence comes from uncultured Porphyromonadaceae bacterium, assembly GCA_963634825.1. GTDB lineage: Bacteria > Bacillota > Clostridia > Peptostreptococcales > Anaerovoracaceae > Gallibacter. Next base: position 7,472 of record CAVHCP010000002.1, read on the forward strand.
AGACTCGATGGGTTGCCATAAAATTCTGAATAATATGGAAGCATCGCATCCAGAACTTCTTTTTTTACCGGCGTTGTTGCCGAATAATCCAGATAAACATTCCTCATTTCATTTACTCCTTGTATAATCAATTTATTTTACACTAATTTATACCGCAAAATATGATTTTTAAACGCAATTGAACATTATTCATTAAACTTTTAAGTTGTTTTTTTATTCTTTTTTGTTGTTTATCTATCGTCATCGTCTTTATTTGCTTCCTCATCTTCCATATCCTCGACATATCTGATGCGAGAAAGTTGATCTTTGACATTACCCTTTATAGCATCTATATATTCGCGCCTGAGAATTTCTCTTTCTTTTTTTTCGTCTTCCGTAAGGCCTTTTTCTTTATGTTTTTTTGCTAATTGATTTATTCTTGAAACTTTTTCTTTACTTATCATAAAATTTTCTCCTTTTCAGAATATATCAATTATACATTTTAAATCCATAATCTTCAATCTTTAGACACAAATTTTATCCTTTAGCTTCTCAAATGTTTTGTCACCTATCCCATCTACATTTTTCAAATCGTCTATAGTTTTAAAAGCCCCTTCTTTTGTCCTGTAATTTATAATTTTTTCTGCCGTAGCAGGCCCTACACCGCTTAGAGTCCGAAGCTGTTCATCATTTGCAGTATTTATATTTACCTTTTGATTTGAAGCCTTTGTATCGCTCGATGTTGAGCTGTTTGAGACCGTTTGGGAGCTACTTCCATCAGTTGACGGAATATATATCTTCTGTCCGTCCTCCAAAAGCTGCGCTCTGTTTATATTGGAAAGGTCAGCTTTTTCTGTCGTACCGCCGGCAGCGGTTATAGCATCGCCAATCCTTGATCCTGACGGAAGCTGCGCAAGCATAGGATTTTTGACTTCGCCACCTATATCTACAATAAGTGTTTGATCGTCCTCAGCTTGCACCTCCTCCTCATTTTCTTGCTCCTCACTTAAGGCTTTTAGCTCTTCTAAAGCTTTGTTGTTATGATGGTTTAATGCAAAAAATCCAACAAAAACAATTATGAGAGCTAAAGCGCACCCTCCTGCTATAAGTACTTTTTTATTATTTTTTATAGCTTCGATATTCAGATATTTTTCTTTAAATTGTATTATTCTTTCTTTCCATTCTTTTAGCATAATAAAACCTCCTAAAATATATCAAAAATATATCGCAGGAGGTTTATATTGTCAATAAATTACAGTAATTATTTTACAAATCAGCCCAATCAAGCGAAACACGCCTAATTTCAACGCTTTGAGGTGTATATGTCAACCCAAAATATTCGAAAAAAGTCTTTAAAAGGAGCTCATGATTTAGATTTGAACTACTGCCGCAGTCCATTTTGATAGTCATAAAAAAATTATTGTCAACTTTTTTTATCTACCAATTCTTTTACAGTAATTCCCATAACATCTTCAAGACTTTTTATATACTCGCTCAGCAGTTTTTCGCCATTTTGTATAAATGGTATAAATTCTTCCTTACCATTCCTCTTTGCTTTTTGTTTTATATATTCCATACGTCTTGGAATACCTACATATTTATCCTCTAAAACAGTCCTGTCTGCTATACACAAAATATCAAGCTCGTTTATCTTATCTATCGTGCTAAAGTCCTTATATTTTGTATGAAGTGCCATAATATCTGCTATGTTTTTGTATCCTATTTTTGTCAAATATTCCGCCCCTACCGTTTCATGGTTATCATAAACCCTTGCTATGTCATGCAAAAGGCAGCTCGCTTGCAAAATGTCAATATCTATATGATATCCCTTTTGATTTAAACGATTTGCTATCAAAAGCGCAACATTACATACGGCTGTGCAATGCCTAATAACATGAGGTGGCGTATTATATTCTTTTAGAAGTGCAAAGCACTCTTCTTTATTTGGAATTTTATTCATTTTAAAACTCATCTATATACTCAAATTCAAAATCTTCTATTTTTATAATGTCGCCTTCTTCTAAGCCCATATCTTTTAATTTTTCGATCGCACCGCTCTTTTCTATATATTTATACAAATATCTTATAGAGCCTATATCGTTGAAATTTGTGGAATTAAATATCTTCAAAAGCTGCTTGCCCTCAAGAACAAAAATACCGTCCTTTTGTGATGCAATTACCTTTTTGTAGTCAGGATCGTAATCATCCTTTTCGAAGTCAAAGCTTTCCATCATGTCCTCAAGAGGCTCTGCTTCTGTGACAGCAAGGAGTTTTGCAACTTCATTCATGAGCTCCGGCACACCGACATTTATCGGAGCAGAAATAGGTAATACCATATAACCTTTGCTCTCCACATGTTTTTTGAATTTTATATATTTTGGATCTTCTTCATCTATTAGATCTATCTTATTTGCAGCTACAATCTGAGGCTTTTTAGCCAGCTGGGCAGAATATTTCTCTAATTCCTTATTGATCTTTTTAAAATCCTCTATAGGATCTCTTCCCTCGCTACCGGAAACATCCACAACATGAAGCAATACTCTGGTTCGTTCAATATGCTTTAAAAACATAAATCCCATACCTGCACCGGTATGTGCACCTTCGATAATGCCTGCTATATCTGCCATAACAAAGCTCGTATTTGCAAGTTCTACAACTCCGAGATTTGGTGCTATGGTTGTGAAGTGATAATTTGCAACCTTGGGCTTTGCTTTTGTCGCAACGCTAAGTATGGATGATTTTCCCACATTTGGAAATCCAACAAGACCAACGTCGGCAATAAGCTTAAGCTCTAAGATGATGTTTCTCTCCTTAGGAAAGCCACCGGCTTCTGCGAAGTTTGGAGCTTGTCTTATCGAGCTTTTGTAATGCACATTGCCCTTGCCACCTTTACCACCCTTTGCCGCAACAAAGCTATCTCCCGGATTTACGAGATCCTTCATCAGTGTATTTGTCTCCTCGTCTATAACAAGTGTGCCCGGTGGCACCTTAATTATGAGATCATCGCCTTTTTTGCCATACCTCTTTTTTTTCATACCATTTTGGCCATTTTGAGCTTGATATTTTCTCTTATATCTAAAATCCATCAAGGTTCTTAGGCTACTATCTGCCATAAAAATAACATCTCCGCCTTTACCGCCGTCACCGCCGTCGGGACCGCCCTCCGGCACATATGGTTCTCTTCGGAAGCTGACTGCTCCGTCTCCGCCTTTGCCTGATTTTATAAATATTTTGGCTCTGTCTACAAACATGTGATTTCTCCTGATACCTTTTACAGACATAAATACAGCCCCTATGATTAGGGGCTGCTTGTAATTATGCTTCTTTTGGATATACGCTTACTTGCTTTTTAGTCTTTCCTGCTCTTTCAAATTTTACTGCACCGTCAATCTTAGCAAATAATGTATCGTCTCCACCTCTGCCAACATTGTTGCCGGGATGAATTTTAGTTCCCCTCTGTCTTACAAGAATACTTCCTGCGCTTACATACTGTCCGTCGCCTCTCTTGACTCCCAGACGTTTACTTTCACTATCTCGACCGTTCTTGGAACTTCCTACACCTTTTTTACTTGCCATGATTACACCTCCTTTATATTAAGGTAATTATTTCAAATTTTCTTTAATTGTATCTACTATAACTTGCTTTGTAGCCTTTGCATCAACCTTGATGTCATGTTCCTTTGCAAAAGCAATCAACTCGTCTTTTTTCATTGACATCGAAACTGTCTTTGTTTCTGAAGCTACTTCCGCTTTCTTTGGTTCAGTTTTTTGCGCGGCAGGCTTTGAAGCAACTTTTGCCTCTGCCTTAGGCTTTGAAGCGTCTCCGCCAACAGCTGTGATCTCTACTTTTGTATAAGGCTGTCTGTGACCCTGCTTCTTTCTGTAGTCCTTCTTTGCTTTGTACTTGAAAACAACAACCTTTTTGCCTTTGCCATTTTCAATTACTTTTCCTTCAACTGTTTCGTCAAGGTAAGGCTTTCCTACTTTTAGATCTTTGCCATCACCTAACATCAAAACTTTGTCAAATGTTACTTTTTTGCCGGCTTCAACATCGAGCTTTTCGATGATGATAACATCACCATTTTGTACTCTATACTGTTTTCCGCCTGTTTCAATTACTGCGTACATTATTTAATTCCCTCCTCGTACCAGTCTCGCCATTATAGGTAATTTTTTTCTTAAAAATTTTACACGACCTATTCTGTGCGGCTTACAGACATATATGTTACCACAAAAATCAACGCTCGTCAAACGAAATTGTGGCTTTTATTGCTCTATTCCAGTCATCTATGTGTTTTCTTCTTATCTCATCAGGAATTGTTGGTACAAAAGTCTTGTCTATTCCAAAATTTGCTTTTATATCATCCAAATCTTTCCAGTAACCGACCGCAAGCCCCGCAAGATAAGCGGCTCCAAGCGATGTGCTTTCGAGCGTTTTGGACCTTACAACATCACAATTTGAAATATCTGCTTGAAACTGTAAAATGAAGTTGTTTGTCGCAGCTCCGCCGTCAACCTTTATGCTCCTTAGAGATGTATTGCAATCCGAAGCCATCGCATCTGCCAAAGCACATGTTTGATATCCAAGCGACTCCAAAACAGCTCTGACTATATGATTTTTGTTTGAATTTCTTGTAAGACCAAATATACTGCCTCTTGCATAAGGGTCCCAATACGGTGCGCCAAGCCCTGTGAAGGCAGGAATGAAATAAACTCCGCCCGTATCGCTAACAGCTTGTGCAAGCCCTTCGGTTTCGGATGCTTTTTTTATGATACCAAGCTCATCTCTAAGCCACTGTATGGCTGCTCCTGCTATAAAAACAGAGCCCTCGAGCGCATAATTTACAGTATCGCCTATCCCCCATGCAATCGTCGTAAGAAGTCCGTTTTTGCTTTTGACAGGCTTATTTCCCGTATTCATCAGCATAAATCCGCCTGTGCCATATGTCATTTTGCAATCGTCTTTTTCAAAGCATGCAAGACCAAATAAAGATGCCTGTTGGTCTCCTGCCATACCTGCAATAGGAATTTCTCCTGCAAAAATGCTTTTATCTGTATATCCATATATTTCTGATGAAGTTTTAACCTCGGGTAGCATGCATACAGGAATGCCGAGCAGGTCTAAAATTTCCTCATCCCACTTAAGTGTATTTATGTTAAACATCATCGTTCTTGCGGCATTAGTATAATCTGTGACATGCACCCTGCCATTTGTCATTTTCCATACAAGCCATGTTTCGATCGTACCAAAGAGAAGCTCTCCGGCATTAGCACGCTTTTTTGCACCGTCAACATTTTCGAGTATCCATCTCAGCTTTGTAGCAGAAAAATAAGGATCGATCAAAAGCCCTGTCTCTTCTTTGATCATATCGGATAAGCCTTCTTCCTTTAGCTTTTCGCAATACTCTGCCGTCCTGCGACATTGCCAAACAATAGCATTATATATCGGCATACCTGTCTTTTTGTCCCATACAATAGTCGTTTCTCGCTGGTTAGTGATGCCTATTGCCTCGATATTTTCGTATGTGCAATCCTTTTTATATAAAGCCTCCTGTGCAACTCCGATTTGCACAGACCAAATTTCCATCGGATCGTGCTCAACCCAGCCATTTTGAGGATATATTTGCTTAAATTCTTTTTGTGCACTGCTTATGATATTGCCTTTTCTGTCATATAATATGCACCTTGAGCTCGTAGTTCCTTGATCTAAAGTCATTATGTATTTTTTTGTCTTCATATCTTTACCTATATTCCACTATTTTATATCTTTTATATTTTTCATATTCTTATGTTTATGTTTTTTTTCCTTCGTCGGCGTGCAAAAATATCTGCTATTTTACGATTATACGAATTCGCACATTATCTCATTGGAATGAAGAAATCCGAGCGTAGTTAACCTAATAAAATTATCGTCAACCACGAGGTATCCTTTTTTATTATACTCTCTTATAATATTATTTATTCCGGGGAAAGCTTCACCCAGCGAAAGCCCGAAGCGTTCTTCAAATTTAGCTGTATTAAGGCCACTTGTAAGCCTGAGTGAGGTAAAACAAAATATACTCATCGCTTCACTTTTTTGTTCTTTATCTGATATATTTTCGGGCTTATTTATCACGATATCACAATACTTCTCGCCTTTATCATTTTCATATCTGTAGCCGTCAATATATCCGCATGCCGTAGCTCCAATCCCTATAAAATCCTCCATTTGCCAATATTTTAGATTGTGCTTGCACTCCATACCTTTCTTTGCAAAATTTGATATTTCATATTGTGCATATCCTGCATTTTTTAGCTTATCGATTGCAAGCATATACATCTGCTCTGTCATATTGTCATTTGGAATTGACAGTTTGCCATATTTGTATTTTTCATAAAATGGCGTATTTTGCTCTATTTGCAAGCTGTAACACGAAATATGCTCGGGATTTAGCTTTATCGCCTCATCTAACGTTTTTTCAAAAGCCTCTGTCGTCTGGTTTGGAATGCCAAACATCAAATCCAAATTTATATTTTTAAAGCCTTCTTCTCGCGCAAGGTTAAAAGCACTTTTTGTATCATTTTCTTTGTGAAGTCGTCCAAGCTTTTTTAAAAGAATATCATCAAAGCTCTGCGCGCCGATGCTGAGTCTGTTGATTTTGCAGTCCTTATATATCTTTAATTTTTCTTTTGAAATTGAATTTGGATTTACCTCTATCGTTATTTCCGCATTGCTATCAACGTTGAAATTTTTATACAGAGCATCAAAAATTTTCTTTATATGCTCAGGCTTTAAGACAGACGGCGTACCTCCTCCAATAAATATTGTATCTGCTTCTCTTTTTGCAGCATAAGCCCTTCCTTTTTGCTCTATCTCGGCTACTACGAGCGAAATATACTCATCTATATCTGCAATCGCCCCTTGATGCGAATAAAATCCGCAATAATTGCACTTTTTTTCACAAAAAGGTATATGGATGTAAATGCCCGTTTTTTTATTTGTTATCATCATATTTCAAAACAGCAGTAAATGCTTCCTGCGGCACCTCTACCTTGCCGAATTGACGCATTCTCTTTTTGCCTTCCTTTTGCTTTTCTAAAAGTTTCTTTTTACGCGAAATATCTCCGCCATAGCATTTTGCTATTACATCCTTTCTGTATGCCCTTACAGTTGTTCTGGCTATAACCTTTTGCCCTATTGCCGCCTGGATAGGCACTTCAAACTGGTGCATAGGAATGACTTCCTTTAGCTTTTCGCATACAAATCTGCCTCTTGCTACAGCCTTTGATTCGTGAACAATCATAGAAAAAGCGTCCACCAGCTCCTTATTTAGCAGAACATCCAATTTTACGAGTTTTGACGGCTGATAGCGGATAAATTCGTAATCAAGCGAGCCATATCCTCTTGTCTTTGATTTAAGTGCGTCAAAAAAGTCATATATAACTTCATTTAATGGCATCTCGTAGTGTAGCTGCACTCTGTTTTCCGTAATGTATTCCATATGGAGCATTTTGCCTCTGCGTTCCTGACAGAGTTCCATAATATTTCCAACATAATCCTTTGGAATCATAATATCAGCTTTGACTATCGGTTCTTCTATCTGCTTTATCATTACAGGGTCCGGCATATTGCTTGGATTTTGCACCATCAGCTCTGTGCCGTCATTTTTTATTACTTTATAAATTACGCTCGGAGAAGTTGTAATCACCTTTAGGTTGAATTCTCTTTCGAGCCTTTCGACTATGATTTCCATATGCAAAAGACCTAAAAATCCGCACCTAAAACCAAAGCCGAGTGCTTGCGAAGTTTCGGGTTCAAAATTAAAAGCAGCATCATTTACCTGAAGCTTTTCGAGTGCGTCTTTTACATTTTCGTATTTTTCGCCGTCAGCAGGATATATACCGCAATATACCATTGATTGCGCTTTTTTATATCCCGGAAGTGCTTCCTGTGTAGGATTTTCGTCGAGCGTTACCGTATCGCCCACTCTCGCATCTCTAACTTGTTTTATGCTGGCAGAGATATATCCTACCTCGCCTGCCTTTAGCTCGGCGCAAGGAACAGGTGAAGGTGAATATGTACCTACCTCGGTTACCTCATATTTCTTACCTGTATTCATAAGCCTTATGATATCGCCAGCCTTGACTCTGCCGTCAAATATCCTTGCATATATTACAACACCTTTATAATTGTCATAATACGAATCAAAAATAAGTGCCTTTAGTTTGCCATCGGCATCGCCTGTCGGAGCAGGTATTTTTTTGACTATCATCTCGAGGAGCTCTTCTATGCCTATTCCCTCTTTTGCAGAAACAAGCGGAGCCTCATCAGCCTCTATCCCTATGACATCCTCAATTTCTTTTTTTACCTCATCAGGTCTTGCGCTCGGCAAATCTATTTTATTTAAACATGGAAGTATCTCGAGATCTTCATCGAGTGCCAGATATACATTGCCGAGAGTCTGTGCCTCTACTCCCTGCGTCGCATCTACTACCAAGACAGCTCCTTCGCATGCGGCAAGAGATCTCGAAACCTCATAAGTAAAATCGACATGACCCGGAGTGTCTATCAAATTAAATATGTATTCTTCTCCATCCTTTGCCTTGTATGAAAGCCTTGTTGTCTGCAATTTTATAGTTATGCCACGCTCCCGCTCAAGCTCCATATTATCAAGGAATTGCTCCTTCATATCTCTTTTGGCAACGCAGCCGGTCTTTTCTAAAATCCTGTCTGCAAGCGTCGATTTGCCGTGGTCTATATGTGCTATAATGCTAAAATTTCGTATTTTTGATTGGTATGAATTCATATTGCCCTCTTTATGTGTAAATGTTAAAATTCCAACTCATATTTTACATTAAAATCCCCTTGATTTCAATTGAAATCTATTATATAATACAGCTTGCGAGTTTATTATTTATTTAATAAAAATCAAGAAAAGTGGGGTGAATTAAATGGCAAATATTAAATCCGCAAAGAAAAGAATCAAAGTTATTGAAAACAAAACAGCAAGAAATAAAAGAGTAAAAAATCATATCAAGCAAACTCTAAAGGAATTTGATAAGGCTATCGAAGCCGGCGATATGACTCTTGCAAAGGAAAAGCTTGTTCTTGCCGAAAAGAAGCTTATGCAGGCAGCTGCTAAGGGCGTTTTCCACAAGAATACCGCTTCAAGAAAAGTTTCAAGACTAAACCAGAGATTCAACAAAGCTAATGCTTAATCTCATCCGTCCCCACATATGTATAAGTTAAATACATCAAGAAAAACCGACGTTTGTCTCAGGTCGGTTTTTTTAGTATAATAAATTGTGTTTTTTGATAGTATATTTCTATCACAGAAAGGAGCATTTTATGAGTATACATATAGGCGCACAAAAAGATCAAATAGCCGAAAGCGTCCTTCTGCCCGGAGATCCTCTTCGTGCAAAATATATAGCCGAAAATTTCCTTGAAGATGCAACTCTTTATAGCAATATAAGAAATGCCTACGGTTATACAGGCAGATACAAAGGCGTGCCTGTCTCAGTGCAGGCAACGGGCATGGGTATGCCGTCTATTGGCATATACAGCTATGAGCTTATGAATGAATATAATGTGCAAAATCTTATAAGGATAGGAACTGCAGGCTCGTTTAATGACAGCATAAAAATAAATGATATCGTTGTGGCACTCGCCGCATCTACGGATTCAAATTATCATCATGCTTTTGGTATACCGTCATCATACGCTCCGACTGCAAGCTTTGAGCTAATATCAAAGATATATGATCTAAATAAGCAAAAAAAATTAGATATCAAATATGGTAATATCGTAACATGTGATGTTTTTTATGAGTTTGAGAATTGGTGGCAAAAATGGGCCGATATGAATGTTTTATGCGTAGAAATGGAAGCTGCCGCCCTTTATATGAATGCGGCTCACTTCAAAAGGAATGCCGTTGCAATGGTTACTATAACAGATCATTTTATAACCGGTGAAAAAGCAACGACAAAGGAACGCACGACTGCAAACGAAAATATGATTAAATTAGCATTAGAAGTGGCTACAAGTTAGCCACTTCTATTTTTACTTTATCCTTTAACATATTTAAAGTTTTAAATTCGCCTTTATCTTCAAATACCAATATATCAATCTTTTTAAATTGTATATATTCGCTTACGCTCTTTTGAATATTATTTGTATATATCAGCTTGAAGTCAGCTTCATTTTCGGAAGCTGTATTTTTTATTGCCTCAAGTGTGGCTGTATCTCTGTCCTTTTGCTGACTGTTTTCGGCTTTTTCGTTGCTCGCATAATATGATTCGTATGAAATTATAAGAAGCGCAAAAAAGCTGTTTTCTTCACCATTTGTGAATTTTTTTGCAAACTTTATGACAGCCTCTGCATTTTCATTTTTTGAGATGCAAGCCAACACATTTGACATTATACTTTCCTCCATTGTCTTAAAAAATGCTTTGGTTTATATCTGATTATAAGTCAAATGGCAATAATGCTCTATCTAAAATGCCATTTATCATAGCTATTGTCATACCGTAATTAGTCATAGGTATATTTGATTTATTTGCAATTTCCATACGATATTGCATTTCCTTATCATTTAACATACAACCGCCACAATGAATAATGCACTTGTATGCCTTCACATCTGCCGGAAACTCTCCGCCTGATGTAAACTCAAATGAAATATCTTTTTGTGAATATTTTTTTATAAGATTCGGCAATTTGACGCTTCCTATGTCATTACACTGTCTGTGATGCGTACATCCCTCGCTTATCAATATCTTATCTCCATCCTCTAAATCAGAGAGGGCAAAAGCTCCATTTAATAATATCGATAGCTCACCCTTATATCGTGCAAATAATATGGAAAATGAAGTCATCATAACATGACTTGGGACTATCTCATCAACTTCCTTAAATGCCTGCGAATCTGTTATAACAAGCTCAGGTGCTTTCGGTAAAGATTCCAAAAGACTATTTAGCTGACCGACCTGCGTCACAAGAGCTATTGCCTCATTATCCAAAATATCTCTTATCGTTCTCTGCTGTGGCAATATAAGCCTGCCCTTTGGCGCCGACTCGTCTATCGGTGTCACAAGAACTATCATATCTCCCTTTGAGATCAAGTCGGAAAGTAAAACCTTCTCTTTTTTTATCTCAAATTTGCCTATTTTATTTTTTAAAGCTTCAATATTTTCGCCTGTTTTCGCGCTCACAAAAAGGATATTTTCCGGATTTTCTTGTGCGAGCATATCATTTTTAGAAAGGGTAATATTTTCGTTTGATATATCGCATTTATTAAAAACTATCAAATAAGAGAGCTCTCTTTTTTTGAAGAGCTCAAGCATTTCTTCCTCCTTTTGTGTAATGCCTATCTTAGCATCTATAACAAGTATTGCAATATCAGTCTTTGCAAGGATCCTATTTGCGCTGTCTATTCTCTTTTTGCCGAGCTTTTGATCGTCATCATCTATACCCGGCGTGTCTGTAATAAGCACAGGACCGAGTGGCAAAAGCTCCATTGCTTTTTTTACAGGATCGGTTGTTGTCCCCTTTTGATCGGAAACTATCGCAACCTCCTGCCCTGTTATCGCATTTACAAGCGAAGATTTGCCGGCGTTACGCATTCCAAAAAATGATATATGTACTCTGTCTGCCGAAGCTACATTATATAAGCTCATTTTTTACCCTTTAAGTTTTAACCTTTAAGCCTTATCCTTGAAATCTGTTTTTACCTTTAAAATCTAAAATCACGCCTGTCAGAAGCCTTGATAGCTTCAACATTTTCCTTTGCGATTTTTTTCGTTTTAGGATTTGGTATTTTTTCGAGCTCGCTATCTATAAGCTCAAATCCTATCTTTTTAGTTTCATCCGAAGCGTAGTCAACCAAATATTCTGTAAGTGTCATAAGCGCATTTGGATGACAGCAATTTAAAATCTGACCGCTTTTGCAAAGTGACATAAATCTATCGCCTGTCCTGCCCTCTCTGTAGCAAGCAGTACAAAATGACGGAATATGATTTAATTTCATAAGCCAAGCGACAACCTCATCGAGGCTCCTCTGGTCCGAAACATCAAACTGCTGCGAATCAGTTGGCCTAATTTCCTCTTGATATCCGCCGACAGATGTGCGCGAACCGCCACTTATCTGGGAAATACCATATTCTAAAGCCTTCTCTCTTACCTGTTCGCTTTCTCTTGTAGAGATGATCATTCCTGTATATGGCACGGCTATTCTGATACATGCAATTATCTTTGCGAAAAGCTCATCAGAAATACCATTGTCAAATGCATCCGGATCTATGTCATCAGCTCTTTTTATTCGTGGTACGCTTATAGTATGAGGTCCTACGCCAAATACCGCCTCTAAGTGCTCTGCATGCATCAAAATGCCTGCAAACTCATATGCATAATTTTCAAGACCGTACAACACACCAAGACCAACGTCGTCAATACCGCCCTGCATCGCTCTGTCCATCGCCTCGGTATGATAATCATAATCGTGCTTTGGTCCGCTCGGATGCAATTCCAAATAGCTTTTTTTATTATATGTTTCTTGGAAAAGGATATATGTACCTATTCCTGCTTCTTTTAGCTTTCTGTAATTTTCAACTGTTGTAGCCGCGATGTTTACATTAACTCTTCTTATGTCACCATTTTTGTGATGTATCGAATATATAGTTTTGATAGAATCTAAAATATATTCTATCGGATTGTTGACAGGATCCTCGCCGGCTTCTATAGCAAGCCTCTTATGACCCATATCCTGCAAAGCTATGACTTCCTTTGCAATTTCCTCTTGTGAGAGCTTTATTCGCGGTATGTGAGTATTTACCTGATGATATGGGCAATATACACAGCCGTTTATACAATAATTAGAAAGATAAAGCGGTGCAAACATAACTATTCTGTTGCCATAAAAAGCAAGCTTTATCTCCTTCGCAAGCTTGTACATTTCCTCTATTTTCTCTGGAATTTCGCATGCCAAAAGTACCGATGCCTCACGATGAGTGAGCCCCTCGCAGCGTACACCATTTCCGTCTTTTTTTGGTCGTGCTTTTTCAAGTAAGCTGTCTATAAGCTCAACATTATTTTTATTAGCCTGCGCATATGCGAGCGTTTCTCTGATTTCTTCATCATTTATAAACTCGTCTGCCTTCATCGATTTTGGATCATAAATTGCCATCTTTAACATCTCCTCTATCTGTTACTATTTTAAAACCAATTTTATTTAATTGTTTATTTAAAGCCTCTTTATTTTGAGCTGACTCCATTCCCGTATATAGCTTATTTTCGTATATTTCGTACTTACCTCTTACCTCATTTGGCGAAAGATTTGGCATTATTACATTGGCGCCTGCCTGCACTCCAAGAAGTCTGCCATCCTGTGTAGCTGTACCAAGAGCTGTCGTTGCCGGAAGCAATATATTTGGTTTTATAAGTCTTATTAACGAAAGTAAATAAGCCGTCTTTTTTGCACTCCCGATTTTATACCTTCCAAGCGGAGTATCCTTATGTGGAATAAAAGGACCTATCCCACACATGTCGGGCGAAAATTCTTCTATAAACTTCAAATCCTTTGCAAGGCACTTATCATCCTGGAATGGAGAGCCTACCATAAAACCGCAACCAACCTGAAATCCAAGCTCTTTTAAATCGTATAGACATTTCATACGATTTTTAAACGAAAGCTCCTTTGGATGAAGCTTTTTATAGTGCTCCTCATCTGCTGTTTCGTGTCTTAAAAGATATCGGTCCGCACCGGCGCAAAGCAAAGACTTATATTCGTCACGCGTGCATTCGCCTATGGATAGCGTTATCGCACAGTCATCATATCGTTTCCTTATACTTCTCACTATATCACACATCTCAGTGATAGATTTTGCGCCTTCGCCACCTTGTAATACAAAGGTTCTAAAACCAAGAGCATAACCATTTTCGCAAGAAGTAAGTATTTCGTCCTTCGTCAGAACATATCTGTCACATTTATTGTTTGAAGCTCTTATACCGCAGTAAAAGCAATCGTTTTTACAAATATTACTTATTTCTATAAGCCCTCTTATATATATGTCGTTTCCATAATATTTTTTTCTGCTTTTATCTGCTAAAGAAGCTGCATACTCCGCCAGTTTATCTGTTTGCGAAGAAATGAGCATCTCATATTCGTCAAGCGAAAGAGAATGCACCATATTTAGTTTTTTTAATAGCTTTATACCTTTGCTCATTTATCTAAATAAAATGCGTTATATCCATAAAACTTAACTTCGCCCGGATCTTGATTGTATTTGTACATAAGAAGCTCAGAAACTGTTACTGTCTGATATCCTTGAGACTGAAGCCAAGGTAAAATATTTGCTGTTGCCTCTGCAGTCGAATCATATATCGAGTGCATCAATATAACCTTGCCGTCGAGATCTCCCGAATTTTTAATTACTTCTTCTACGCTCTTTGCATTTCGGCTCTTCCAGTCGAGAGTATCAACCGACCATAAGATACCCGGCTTGTCAAATATCTTTGTAGTTTTCTCATTTCCATTACCATATGGAGGTCTATATACAGTTGGTATTTTACCTATCCTATCCTTTATCGCTTTGTCTGTCTTATCATTTTGTGCCTTTATCTGTGCATCGCTAAGCGTAAATAAATTTGGATGGTCATAGCTGTGCGAACCTATTTCGCAACCGAGGTCCTCCATTCGCTGCAAAAACTTTTTCGAATCCGAAACGTTTTCTACATTTTGTCCAAGCTCAAAGAATGTAGCAACTGCTCCGTTTTTTTCGAGTGTATCTAAGATTTTAGGCGTTGTTGTAGCCGATGGTCCGTCATCAAAGGTTATTGCTACCATAGGTTTTTCGGGGTCAAGGCTCCTTGAATCCATTTTGTCCTTAAAAAGTCCATCTATATCCTTTGACTTTATCGTAATTTCGGAAATAGCATCGCCTTTTTCAAGTTCTCCTGCGTCAAAGTAAAATATCGCTTTTTTACCGTCAAGTGCAAACTTATCAACAGTCACATCGTTTTTATAGCCTTCATCTTTTAAATAAGTAGCCAGCTTTTCTTTATATCCTGACTCAAAGACCATTGGCATATATACTTCGTTGCCTTTTTCTGTATTAAATGTAAATGTCTGGACTGTGTTTTCTATTTGATCAAATTCGCCTTCGTTATTTTCTTCTCTGACAGCTGTTTTTACGACTACACTTACAGTATCTTCTTTTCCCTCATATGTATCGCAAGCAGTAAGCATAGCTATTTTAACATCGCCATTTGTCTGATATTTTTCCTTAAAATCTTTTTTTATCTGCTCGATAGTTTTTTCGATCCTATCATCAGCATTTTCTACTCCTGTTTTAGGATATTGCACGGCCATAGACAGCTTAACACCGTAATTATATTCGCTTTTTAGCTCTCCTACCTTGTCACTTTCGACCGTTTCCTTAAAATACTTGTTGGCATATTTTTCAAATGATTTTTCGTCCTTATACCCGTTGCCTGTCAGCATATTAAATGCAACAATAACTCCAGCTATCAATACGGCAATCGCAATAATAATTATTATAAGACGACCAAAACCTTTTTTTGAAGTGCCTTTCCTTGTGGCAACTTTACTTCGCATCCTCTTTTTCCTCCCAAGTTTATATATTCCCTAAAAGGGCTACCTGAATCATTATAGCACACTCTATCCTCTTTTTGTGCAATTCGCACGAGAAGTCATATGTCGTATTTATATCCCCATTTGTATGATATGCATTTGCCGCACAGCCACCGCTGCAATATAGCTTTGCAAAGCATTTTTTGCATTCTTTCTTGGAATAAACATTGCATTTTTCAAAATCAGCTAACGCTTCCGTTTTTGTAATCCCCTCCTCTAAGTTGCCTATCAGATATTTTGGATCTCCGACAAATTGATGACAAGGATATATATCGCCCTCAGGTGTAATGGCAAGATATTCCGTGCCGACTCCGCAACCAGAAATTCTTTTGGCTATACAAGGACCTCCCATAAGGTCTACATCATAATGATAAAAGTTAAAGCCGTTTCCTTCTTTATATCTTTTTAGCATTTCCTTTGCCAAAATATCATAATTTTCTTTTAAAATATCAAGATCTTCCGGTTTTAGAGCATATGGCATTTGACTGTCGCATACAACAGGCTCCATTGAAAGCTCTTTAAATCCGAGGTCTGCCATATGGAAAATGTCCTTTGCAAAATCCTTGTTGAAGCTCGTATATGTGCCTCTCATATAGTAGTTTTTTTGATTTCTGCTGTCTGCAAATTTTTTAAAATTGTCTATTATCAGATCGTAAGTGCCTTTGCCATTTTTAGTTTTTCTCATATTATCATTTATACTTTTACGACCGTCGAGACTCAAGACGACATTGCTCATCTCTTTATTTGAAAATTCGATAACATCATCATCGACTAAAAGACCGTTTGTAGTCAGGGTAAATCTAAAATTCTTTTTATATTTATCTTCAAGACTTCTTGCATATTTAACTGTTTCTTTGCAAACATTCCAGTTCAAAAGAGGCTCCCCGCCAAAAAAGTCCACCTCTAAATTTGTCCTGCCATCGCTATTTGCAATCAAAAAATCTATAGCTCTTTTAGCAACATCAAGAGACATTATACCTTTTTCGCCGTGGTACTCGCCCTTTCCTGCAAAGCAATAACCACAATCCATATTGCAATCGTGAGCGACATGAAGACAAATCGCCTTTAGTACAGACTGCTTTTTTTTAACAACCGGCGCAAGGCTTTCAAAAATATCATCCGAAAAAAGCTGTCCTGCTTCCTTTAGCTGCTTTATATCCTCTATCGTTTCTAAAATATCTTCTTTAGAAATATCCGGATGCTTTTTTATTGTATAAACATATATTTTTTCTTTGTCAAAGCCTATATCGTCAATCGCTTTGATGATATCATAAGCAACCTCATCTACTTGATGTACGCAACCGCTGTTGCCGTCTATAACTATATTATATCCATTGTTCTTATATTGATGTATCATTTGATCCCTTTCAGAATAAAATCATTTCAGAATAAAATCGTTGTACTTTTTTGTACAACGACCTTACTTTTTTATTTATCTTTGCATTGTTCACATTTTTGATTTGCAACGCTACAAGATGTTTTGCTTGCCGACTGGCAAGATGTCTGGCATTCGCCACAGCCACACTTTTGTGTATCGCTGAGATTTCTTGTCTGTAAAGTCTTTATTCTTTTCATAGCAACCTCCTTATTTCCTGTAAAGTATATCATTTTATTAGAAGAATATCCATAAAAAAGTCTTTTTAATTTATATAAAATGGATTAAAATATAATGTAAATCATTTAGGAGGAAACGAATGTACTACAATAAGCATACAGATGAGATTATAAGACAATTTGATTCATCAAAGGACGGACTAAAGGACGAACAAATCGTTTTAAACCGCGAAAAATATGGCGAAAATAAGTTACAAGAAAGAAAGAAAAAAAGCACATTCACAGTCTTTTTGGAGCAATTTAAGGATTTGCTCGTAATAATACTTATAATTGCTGCTCTTATCTCGATAGCTACAGGTGATATCGAGAGCACTATCGTAATACTGGCGGTAATAACGCTAAATGCAATACTTGGCACAGTGCAATATGTAAAGGCCGAAAAATCCCTTGAAAGCCTAAAGAAATTATCTGCACCGAATGCTAAGGTTATACGAAACGGTATACAGCTCGAAATCCCCGCAAGCGAGCTTGTAGTCGGAGATATTATAAAGCTTGAAGCCGGCGATGTTGTGCCAAGTGACGGCAGACTTCTTGAAGCACATTCGCTAAAGATAAACGAAAGTGCTTTAACAGGCGAATCTGAAGCCGTAGAAAAATGTTCGGATATAATAGAAAAAGAAAAAGTAGCTTTAGGCGATCAAAAAAATATGGTATTTTCAAGCTCTCTTGTAACATATGGCAGAGGTATAGCAATAATCACAGCCGTAGGAAATGATACAGAGCTCGGAAAAATTGCAGACCTTATCTCCAATACAGCCGAAAGAAAAACTCCCCTTCAGGTAAATATGGACAACTTCAGCAAAAAGCTTTCCATTTTGATCATCCTGATTTGTATAGTAGTATTCGGACTCAGCGTTTACAGAGGCGAAACAATTATGGACGCCCTCTTATTTGCTGTAGCTCTTGCAGTTGCGGCCATTCCGGAAGCCCTGAGTTCTATCATCACAATCTCCCTTGCTATAGGCACATCACGAATGGCTAAAGAAAATGCAATTGTCAAGGATTTGAAAGCTGTTGAGGGTCTTGGCTGTGTATCGGTTATATGTTCGGATAAGACAGGTACGCTGACACAAAACAAGATGACCGTCGAACAAATTTATTGCTATGATAAAAATAAAGACACTCTCCTTCTTTCGTCTATCTTATGCAACGATACTGTAATAACAGACGGCGTGGCATACGGCGATCCGACAGAAACTGCATTCGTTGATTATTATATGAAAGAAAAAGATAATTATATGACAATGCTTGCAGAGTATCCCCGTATTTCGGAACTTCCGTTTGATTCCGAGAGAAAACTTATGAGCACATTGCATATCATTGATAAAATTCCTACTATCTTTACAAAGGGTGCTCCTGATATGCTGATTGACAGATGCTCATATTATCTTGACGAAAATGGAGAAACAAAAGCATTAGATAAAACTAAATATGATGAAATACTAAAACAAAATACGGATTTTTCCGAAAACGGTCTGAGGGTTTTAGCCTTTGCACAAAAACAGTATCAGGGTGAAAATTTGGATGCTGATACCCTCTCCTTTGATGACGAAAATGATCTTGTATTTTTGGGACTTGAAGCCGAAATGGATCCTCCACGCCCTGAGTCTGCTCCTGCTGTGGCAGACTGTATTGCAGCGGGTATAAGACCGATAATGATAACAGGCGACCATAAAGTCACTGCTTCTGCCATAGCAAGGAAAATAGGCATCTTGCACGACGGTGATGAAGCACTTACCGGCACCGAGCTTGATGAGCTTACAGATGAACAGTTAGCAAATGAGCTCGAAAATATCAGCGTGTATGCCAGAGTTTCTCCTGATAACAAGATACGCATAGTCAACGCTTGGCAAAATCGAGGCGATATAGTGGCTATGACAGGCGACGGTGTAAATGACGCACCTGCTCTAAAACAAGCTGATATCGGTATTGCTATGGGCATTACGGGCACAGAGGTTTCAAAGGATGCATCGTCTATGATTTTGACAGATGACAACTTTGCTACTATCATAAAATCCGTTTTAAATGGCAGAAACATATATGCAAATATAAAAAATGCAATCAAATTTTTGTTATCAGGTAATGCCGCAGGCATTTTTGCAGTTTTATTTGCCTCGCTTATGGCTTTGCCCGCACCTTTTGCGGCAGTACATTTGCTCTTTATAAATTTATTGACAGACAGTTTGCCTGCTCTTGCTATAAGTATGGAACCTACCAACGAAGCGCTTATAAAAGAAAAACCTCGTAGTCGCAACGAGTCAATTTTGACAGGCTCATTTGTCGGTGAAGTTGCTTTTCAGGGGCTTTTTATAGCCATCGCTACAATGGCCGCATTTTATATAGGTCTTCAAACAAGCACATCCACTGCAATGACTATGGCTTTTGCAACTCTTTGTCTTGCAAGACTTTGGCATGGTTTTAACTCTCGCGGAAAGGAATCCATCTTTGAGCTTGGTATATCCACAAACCTATATGTAATAGGTGCATTCTTGCTCGGTTTGATATTCTTATCTACTGTGCTATTTGTACCGACTTTGGCAGAGATGTTTTCTGTAAGTGCGCTCGCTTTATCTCAGGTCGGCTGGATTGCACTTCTTGCATTCCTCCCTACCGTTTTGATACAGTTGCGAAAAATATTTTTCAAGAATATGTTTAAATAAAAATGGACGATAGAATAATTCTTCATTGCGATATGAATGCATTTTTTGCATCAGTTGAGCTACTTGATTTCCCGCAATATAAGGAGCTTCCTGTAGCTATCTGTGGCGATCCTAAAAATCGCCACGGTATTATTTTGGCAAAAAATGAGCATGCAAAAAAATATAATATAAAGACAGCAGAAACTATATATTCTGCGAAGCGCAAATGTCCAAAGCTCATATGCTTGCCACCGCATATGGACAAATACAAAAAATACAGCAAGCTGATGAACGAGCTGTATCTTTCGTATACTGATATGGTTGAGCCATTTTCTATTGATGAGTCTTGGCTTGATGTTACTGCAAGCAAGGAACTTTTTGGCGATGGCGAAAAGATTGCAAATGAGATTAGAGAAAAAGCAAAATCAAAGTTTGGTCTTACCCTTTCTGCGGGAGTTTCTTTTAATAAATTTTTTGCAAAGATGGGAAGCGAATATAAAAAGCCTGATGCAACGACTGTCATCTCAAGAGAAAATTATAAGGAAATAATATGGCCTCTTGATATTTCTGAAATGTTTTTTGTAGGTAAAGCTACTGCACAAAAGTTAAAAAATACTAATATAAAAACAATTGGTGATTTGGCTAAAACAGATAAAGGCTTTCTGATTTCACTGCTTGGTAAGCAAGGCGAAGTTTTATATAAATATGCCAACGGACTTGATGATACTCCTGTCGCCTTATATGCGCACAGAGAGCAGGCAAAATCAATGGGACATGCTACAACATTTAGCAGTGATATTTGTAGCGAAGATGAGATAAGAACAGCTTTATATGCTTTGACAGATAAAATTGCTACAAGGCTCCGCAAGTCTAAATTGCGCGCATATGGTATAAAGATAGATATTAAAGACAGCAACTTTAAAGTTTTTACAAAGCAAAAGCAGTTGCAATTTGCAATAAATACGGCTGATGATTTGAGCAAAAATGCCATAATGATTATTGAATCCTTTTGGCCAAGCGGTAAGCCGATAAGGCTACTTAGCGTAACTGCAATAAATTTGGTAAATGAAAACGAATCAGAGCAACTGACCATGTTTGAAGCTTCTGCAAGCGATAATCGTAAAAAAAATGAAGCTGTGGAGCGTACGATTGATGATATACGCGAAAAATATGGTACAGAAGCGATAAAATTTGGGCGCGGATTATAGAAGCGCCTTTTTTTGTTCTATAACCTTTTTTAGTAAAATTGCTTAAGTGACAGAAAGCCATATATATTCCTTGAGCAACTCCGCAAGCACAGTAGCAATATAAAGCGAAATGAGCTTAGCGAGCGGAAAAGCGTCAGCAATGTTTGAACACCGAAGGTGTGAGTTTTGCTGACGCTCCGCAAGCTTGCGAATAAGCGCGATATATTGCCTGTGCTGAGGACTGCAAGAGGGGTATATATGGCTTACTGCCGCTTATACAATTTAGCAAAAATAATAGGATGATTATAGACAAAAAACAAAAAGAAGCTCTATCCGAGCTTCACATTTGTTTCTCCAACAATATCTTTGATTTTGGATATTACCTCGCTATCCTCACTGATCCAGTATTTTTTATCTGCTCTCATCATCGTGCCGTCAGTTTTATAAATCAGGATTGTGATTTCACCCTTATCATTGTTGTCATTTAGTAAATTTATTATTTTATTTATCTCTTCATCCTCAGTTAAGTCGCTATACATTCGTATTTTTAAATACTTAGACGGCTTTTGCTTTGTGATTTTTTTATCATTTTTGTTTTTTGCCTTCTCTATTGCCTCATCGTCATCTAAAAATATCAAATTATCTGCTATGATACTTGCAGGCCCATCCTCTTTAAAGCTAAAGCGGCCTGTTATATATACTACGCTGTCCTCTTCCGTTTGTTTTTCGCAATTTTTATATACTGCAGGGAAAACTATAATCTCGCATGTACCAAAAAGATCTTCAAGCTCCAAAAAGCACATCATCTCATTTTTCTTTGTAATGAGCGTCTTTTTAGAATTTATAATGCCGGCAATGCTAACTTTATCGCCATCCTTTATTTTTGAATTTCCGCCCTCCTGCATTTCCTGATAATCGCGCTGGATCTCTTCCGAATCAGTTACATCAAGCTCTCTTATTTTTTCCTCATAATCATCTAAAGGGTGGCTTGTGATATAAACACCCATGAGCTCTTTTTCGAGTGCACTCATCTCTCTTTTGCTATATTTTGTAATATCAGGAAGCTTCTCCGCATAAGCCTCCGTCTTCATTTCATCCTTGTTTATCTCAAACAAAGACATTTGTCCCTCGACATTTTTCTTTGCCTCATTTTGTGCATTAGTAATTAGCGACTCGTGAATAGAATAATATTGCGCTCTGTTAGGATTCATCGAATCAAATGCACCGGCTTCTATTAGTGAGCCAAATGCTTTTTTATTGATTTTATGAATATCCTGATTAGATATAAATTCGAATATATCCTTTGGCTTGCCCTTTTTTTCTCTCGCTTCTACGATAGCATCTATAACGCCCTCTCCGACATTTTTTATAGCCAAAAGACCAAATCTTATTTTGCCGTCATTTACTGTAAATTTTTTATAGCTCTCATTTATATCAGGTGGTAAAACCTCTATGCCCATCTCCTTGCAATTTCTTATATATTTTGCAATTTGATGTCCGTCCCCCATAACGCTTGTCATAAGAGCTGCCATAAATTCCGTAGGATAATGAGCCTTTAGATAAGCAGTTTCATATCCTACAACAGCATATGCAGCCGCATGTGATTTGTTAAAAGCATATTCGGCGAATGTGACCATTTGATTAAATATTTCATCGGCAATCTCATTAGATATGCCATTTTTTTCACAGCCCTTAAAGAAGTTTTCCTTTTCTGCGAGCATCACGTCCATCTTCTTTTTACCCATAGCACGCCTCAAAATATCGCTTCTGCCATATGTATATCCGGCAAGATCACGCACAATTTGCATAACCTGCTCCTGATATATGAGACATCCGTATGTAACGGAAAGTATAGGCTCAAGTAAAGGATGTAAATATTTTATTCCTTTAGGATTTTTTTTGTTTTCTATATATGTCGAGATAGAAGCCATAGGGCCGGGTCTGTAAAGTGCGATACCTGCAACGATATCCTCGAACTTTGTCGGGTTTAGATTTTTCATAAATCTTGTCATTCCCGGTGATTCAAGCTGGAATATACCTTGCGTATTGCCACTTGAAATAAGCTCATATACCTTAGGATCATCATATGACATCTTCGAAAAATCCAAAGTTACTCCATGCTCATTTTTTATCATCTCAAGAGCATCTCTTATGACTGTCAGGTTTCTTAGACCCAAAAAGTCCATCTTTAAAAGCCCCAGTTCCTCAATTGTAGTCATCGGAAACTGAGTTGCCTTGCCCTTATCAGCAAGATAAAGGGGCACATATTCGTCTATCGCTTTTTTTGATATTACAACACCTGCCGCATGAGTTGAAGCATGTCTTGGCATTCCCTCAAGAGCCTTTGAAGTATCTATTATTTTCTTAGCATTTGGACTTGTTTCATACAAATTTTTGAGCTCCGGACTCATCTCAAGAGCCTTTTGTATGGTCATCTTCATATCCATAGGTACAGCTTTTGCTATGACATCCGTTTCGGCATAACTGACATCGAGCGCTCTGCCTACATCTCGTATCGCAGCCCTTGCTTTCATCGTTCCAAAGGTTATAATCTGCGCAACCTTATCTTCGCCATACTTCGAAATTACATAATCTATAACCTCTTGCCTTCGCTCATAGCAAAAATCGATATCGATATCAGGCATACTTACCCTCTCAGGATTTAAAAATCGCTCAAATATAAGATTGTATTTTATAGGATCTATATCTGTAATATGGAGCGTATATGCGACTATACTGCCGGCTGCAGAGCCTCTGCCGGGTCCGACCATTATGCCATTTTCTCTTGCATAATTTATAAAATCCCAAACTATAAGGAAGTACTCGACATAACCCATCTGCTCTATGATGGAAAGCTCATATTCGAGTCTTTTTTTGACCTCATCATCGGCATTTGGATATCGCTCCTCCAAGCCCTTTTGACAAAGCATGTGCAAATATGATTTGTTATCCATACCGTCCGGTGCTATGAAGTCAGGCAGATGGAGCTTCCCAAACTCAAATTCGACATTGCAGCGCTCGGCAATTTTATGAGTATTATCTATCGCTTCGGGATGTGCTGCAAATATCTTTCGCATTTCATCCTCGCTCTTTAGATAAAATTGATCGTTCGGAAATTTCATCCTGTCCTGCTCATAAACATTTGAGGCTGTCTGTATACATAAAAGCACATCGTGATTTTTTGCATCCTCACGATTTATATAATGCACGTCATTAGTCGCAACAAGCGGTATATCAAGCTCCTCCGAAAGCCGTATCATATCCTTTAAAATGCGAGCTTCCTCCTCAAGACCTTGATCTTGCAATTCGAGAAAATAATTACCCTTACCGAATATTTCAAGATATTCGGAGGCTTCTTTTTTTGCCCTCTCATAATCGCCAACTAAAAGATGCTGCTGGATTTCTCCTGCAAGACAAGCAGAAAGACAAATGATGCCCTCGCTATACTTTCTCAATATCTCCTTGTCGACACGAGGCTTATAATAAAAACCCTCTGTAAAGCCCCTGCTTACGATTTTTATGAGATTGTGGTATCCTACATCATTTTCGGCTAAAAGTAGCAAATGAGCCTGCTTTTTGTCCTTTATAGGGTCCTTGTCAAATCTGCTTCTTGCCGCCATATATACTTCACAGCCAATTATCGGCTTTATGCCCTGTTTTTTGCACTCACGCCAAAAATCCACGACGCCAAACATAACGCCGTGGTCTGTTATTGCCACAGAATCCATTCCAAGCTCCTTAACGGAGGCAACCAGTTCTTTTATCCTGGCTGCCCCGTCAAGTAAACTATATTCTGTATGTACATGCAGATGTGTGAATGCCATAATCGACTATTCTCCTATTGTAGCTACAAGCTCGTTAGCCTTTACCTGCTGTCCTTCCTTTACACAGATCTTTGAAACTGTACCTGCCATAGAAGCGAGTATGTTAGTTTCCATCTTCATAGCCTCTATAACTGCAATTGGCTGCTTTTCTTCAACCTTGTCGCCCTCAGCTACGAGGATTTTTAGGATATTTCCAGGTATCGGAGCACCTATCTCTGCCGGATCATTTTCGTCGGCATAAGCTATTACATTACCTGCTATAGCCGCAGCTCCGTCCTTATCCTTTATTCTGACTGCACTTCTTGTGCCATTTACTTCAAATGTAACATACTTATAACCTTCCGCATCAGTCTTGCCGGCATTTATTAGGCTAATAACGAGTATATTTCCTTCTCCGATCTTAACTTCGCAAGTCTCTCCCTCAGAAAGTCCGTGGAAGAATATATCAGAGCCCATATATCTGAATGTATCTCCGCTCTTAACAGCCTTTACATAATCCTCATATACCTTTGGATACATCGCATATGCTAAAAGCTCTTTTTCTGTACCTTCTACGCCGAGATCCTCCACAAGATGCTTTTTGAAAGCTTCATAATCGTCAGGAGGCAAAAGTTCTCCCGGTCTGCAAGTGATAGGCTTTTTGTCCTTAAGTACGATCTTTTGTAGATCCTTTGGAAATCCGCCAAGAGGCTGTCCCATCATACCTTCAAAGAATGAAACGATTGAGTCAGGATAATCAAGCGAAGCACCTTTTTCCATAATATTTTCAGGTGTAAGTCCGTTTTGTACCATAAAGATTGCCATATCACCGACAGCTTTTGATGAAGGTGTTACCTTTACGATATCACCAAGCATATCATTTACAGCCTTGTACATTTCTTTTACATCCTTTAGCTTATGTCCAAGACCGAAGCTTTCTACCTGAGCCTTTAGATTTGAGTACTGACCGCCAGGAATTTCATAATGATAAATTTCTGTAGTTGCAGCCATAAAGTCTGACTCAAACTGCTTATAAACAGGTCTTACTGCTGTCCAGTAGTTTGCTATATCCTGTATTTCTTCTGTCTTAATCTTTGATTCTCTTTCTGTATTTTCAACAGCCGCAACAATCGAGTTTAGGTTTGGCTGTGAAGTCAGACCGGACATTGAAGAAATAGCCGCATCTACAACATCTACGCCGGCACTTGCTGCCATAAGAAGCGCTGCAACACCGTTACCTGTTGTATCATGTGTATGCAAGTGAATTGGAATACTAACCTCATCCTTTAGCGCCTTAACCAGCTTCTTAGCCGCCATAGGCTTACATAGACCTGACATATCCTTGATACCGATCATATGAGCTCCTCTCTTTTCGAGCTCTTTTGCCATATCTACATAATATTTAAGATTGTATTTTTCTCTGCTCTCATCGAGAATATCGCCTGTGTAACATACGCAAGCCTCTGCAACCTTGCCCTGATTCAAAACTTCATCAAGAGCAACCTCCATACCCTCAATCCAGTTTAGAGAGTCAAATATTCTAAATACATCAATACCTGATTTTGCACTTTCCTTTACAAATCTTCTGATTGTATTGTCAGGATAGTTTTTATATCCTACTGCATTAGCACCTCTGATAAGCATCTGGAAAAGCACATTAGGAATATGATAACGAAGCATCTCGAGTCTTTCCCATGGATCTTCCTTTAGGAATCTGTATGCTGTATCAAAAGTAGCTCCTCCCCACATTTCGAGTGAGAATAAATCCTTTTGATATTTTGCAATAGCCGGTGCTATCTTTTCCATATCTGCACTTCTGACTCTTGTTGCCATAAGTGACTGCTGTGCATCTCTGAGAGTTGTATCTGTAAAGAGAAGCTCTTTTTGGTTCATAACCCAATCAACAAGTCCCTTAGGTCCCTTTTCGTCCAAAATCTGCTTTGTACCTCTCAGATTTTCGATTTCGCTATGCTTGATTTTAGGGAATACAGGCACATCGAACTCAGGCTTGATGCCCTTGTTGCCATTTACAAACTGCTCGCCAAGATAATTTAAAACCTTTAGCTCCTTGTTAGTACCAACCTGTATATTGAACAGTTCAGGATTGTCTGCGATAAATGAAGTGTCGCACTTACCTTCCTGGAATTCCTTATTTCTGAGCACATTGATCAAGAAAGCGATATTTGTCTTAACGCCTGTAATCTTAGTTTCGGATAATGCTCTTGCGGCTTTTCTGACAGCACCTTCCCATGTCTGCGCAAATGCGGTGATTTTTACAAGCAAGCTGTCATAATATGGTGAGATAACAGCTCCGGCAAAGCCATTGCCGCCGTCAAGTCTGATACCAAAGCCTGCAGGGCTCTTGTATTCTTCGATAACGCCTGTATCAGGTGCAAATCCGTTTACAGGATCCTCTGTTGTAATTCTGCACTGGATAGCATGACCTCTAACCTGCACATCATCCTGACTCTTGATGTTGATCTTGTCGCTGTCAAGAGTATATCCTTCTGCTATAAGGATCTGTGACTGCACGATATCTATGCCTGTTACCATTTCTGTTACGGTATGCTCTACCTGAATTCTTGGATTCATTTCGATAAAGTAATGGTTTCCGTCTTTATCTACCAAAAATTCTACCGTACCGGCACTTCTATAATTTACGGCACCTGCAATCTTTAGTGCGTCATTACAGATATTTTGTCTCTGCTCTTCTGTTATGCTTAAAGCAGGAGTAAATTCGATTACCTTTTGGTGTCTTCTTTGTACAGAGCAATCTCTCTCATGGAGATGTACTAAATTTCCTTGTTTATCTCCGAGTATCTGTACTTCGATATGCTTTGGCCTTTCAACATATTTTTCGATAAATACATCGTCAATACCAAATGCTTTTTTTGCTTCGCTCTGTGCACTGCTAAATTCTGAGATAAGATCCTCTTCCTTACGAACAATTCTCATACCTCTGCCACCGCCGCCTGCAGCAGCCTTTAGCATGATAGGAAATCCGCACATCTTGGCAATTTCAAGAGCTTCCTCTTCTGATTGTATTGCCTTTTCGACGCCTGGAATGATTGGCACATTAGCTTCCTTTGCAACAATCTTTGACTGAATCTTATCACCGACTCTGCCCATCATCTCGCTTGTAGGTCCGATAAATTCGATACCGGCATCCTCGCAGGCCTTTGCGAATTCTTGGTTTTCTGCAAGAAGTCCGTATCCCGGGTGAATAGCATCTACGCCCTTAGCCTTTGCAAGCTCGATAATTTCATCAATTGCAAGATACGCATCTACAGGAGACTTGCCTTTTCCTATCTGATAAGACTCGTCTGCCTTTGTTCTAAATAGTGTATTCCTGTCTTCTTCCGAATAAATAGCTACAGATCTTATGCCCATTTCTCTGCAGGCTCTAAAGATTCTGATAGCAATCTCGCCTCTGTTGGCTACAAGAATACGCTTAAATTTCTTGATGTCACTCATTATCCTTTTCCTTTCCTCAATAACTATAGATTTTAACTTGTTACTTTAAATTGATTTTATTTCTTAAATTTATATTATTTTAAAATTTAATTCATATTTAGTTCATATTTAACTCATATCAATATGGATACCCGCTTTTTTGCAGATAAAATCACACATTTCTGTTTCGTCTTCTGTCGAGCTCTTTTAGGAATTTTTTTCTAAGTCTTATATCGTCCGGCACGACCTCGACAAGCTCATCACTGTTTATAAACTCAAGAGCCTCTTCGAGTGAAAATACTACGGGTGGTGCGAGCTTTACAGCATCATCATTACCTGCCGCACGCATATTTGTAGCCTTTTTTGCCTTGCACGGATTGACTACCATATCGTCATTTCTCGAGTTCATACCGATGATCATGCCCTCATAAACTTCTGTGCCCGGTTCTATAAAAAGCTTTATACGCTCGCTTATATTTGAAAGCGCGTATGGTGTAGCAACTCCTGCTTCTTGAGCTATACCGACTCCGTTTGTTCGCTGAGGTATATCGCCTTTATGCTCTTCAAAGCGACTAAAATGTCTAACCATCGTGCCTTCGCCTCTCGTGTCATTTATAAACTCAGTTCTATATCCAAGAAGCCCTCTTGTCGGAACCATATACTCGAGTCTTGTATATCCGTTTTCGCTGAGCATCTGCGTCATCATGCCTTTTCTGAGATTTAGCTTTGATATGATGCTACCCGAATATTGGTCAGGCACCGATATAACAACTTCCTCTATCGGCTCAAGCTTTTTGCCATTTTCGTCTCGTTTCATAATGACCTCAGGCTTTGAAACGGCAAGCTCATATCCCTCACGTCTCATATTTTCTATAAGAATGGAAAGATGTAGCTCTCCACGCCCCGATACTTTAAAGCTATCCGTCGAATCTGTTTCTTCAACCTTTAGTCCTACATTTACCTCAAGCTCCTTTTCGAGTCTCTCCTTTATGTTTCTGGTTGTGACATATTTGCCGACTCTGCCTGCAAATGGCGAATCGTTTACCATGAAGTTCATAGAAAGCGTCGGCTCTTCGATATGTATCATCTCCATAGGTTGTGGATTGCTAAAATCCGTTATGGTTTCGCCTATTGAGATATCAGGAATACCCGAAACTACAACGATATCACCGCACTCAGCCTCTTTGACAGGCATTCTCTTTAATCCTTTATAGACAAATACCTGATTTATCTTTTTTTGCACAAGCGAATCGTTGCCTTGCGCTACTCCGACACTTTGAGCTTCTTTTAGAGTTCCTTTTGTGATACGACCTATACCAAGCCTTCCAATATAATCGTCGTATGCAAGAGATGAAATCTGAAGCTGCAGAGGCTCCTCTCGTAGATCAGGATATGTCTCGCAATGCTTTATAATCGTATCAAAGAGCGGCTTTATGTTTCTGTCGCTGTCTCCCTTTGCATTTTTATTTATCTTATGTCCGTTTTCCTCAATCTTTATGTCCTTTACATCTGCCGGGTCGTATACTACGATTCCCTGTCTTGCTATGCCATATAAAATCGGAAAATCAAGCTGCTCGTCATTAGCCTCAAGGTCCATAAATAGCTCATAAACCTCATCGACTACTTCATCTATTCGTGCATCCTTTTTATCTATCTTATTTATGAGAAGTATAGGATTTAGTCCTTGCTCAAGCGATTTTTGAAGCACGAAGCGAGTCTGTGGCATAGGCCCTTCACTGCTGTCCACAAGAAGTATAACCGTATCGACCGTCTTTATTATACGCTCTACCTCCGAGCTAAAATCAGCATGCCCCGGAGTGTCTACGATGTTGATCTTAACGCCGTCATGCATTACAGAACAGTTTTTGGAATAGATAGTGATACCTCGCTCTCTTTCGATATCGTCGCTATCCATGATACATTCGACAACTTCTTCATTATCTCTAAAAACTCCGCTCTGATTTAAAAACGCATCGACAAGCGTAGACTTGCCTGCATCAACGTGTGCTATAACTGCTATATTTATAATTTTTTGCTTTTCCATAATAAGTCTGTTTTACCCTCTTTCTTAATGTCATTAGCCTATTTATTATACCATAAGATACTTGTTAGGAGTAGTAAAAGTTATTTACAATTTATAGCAATTATAATCAAAACAGGAGCGAAATGCCTTCACGCATTTCACTCCTTACAAGATATAGCTAACCTAAAAATTTATATTTATTTTGCTGTAAAGTAACCCGGATTGCTTGTGCCCCCATCGATATGAGCATAGGACGCATTTACTTTACTGCTATTATATGTCGTGCCCTGACCACCCTTAATCTTTGTGGAATCAGTAAACATATAATCGCTCGCAGGGTTTTGCGATGTCGTAAACCCGCTACCGGCATATATCGTTTCTAGATAACTACACTGATAAAACATCCAGCACATATTTGTAACTTTAGAAGTATTAAAGCTTGAAAGATCTATAGATTTTGCAGTTGCTCCCCAAAACATCCAGCACATATTTGTAACTTTAGAAGTATCCAGATTGGCAAAATCATAATTTTCAAAAGTTTTACCTCTGAATAGGCTCGAAGAATCCTCAGGTGCATATACCACACTTGAATAATCAAATTCATCATTTGGCGCTATATAAAATGTATTCCCACTTCTAAACACTCCAATTTCTCCATTTGAGCTTGTGTCTTGGATAGTAGCACTGCACGAGGCCCCGGATGGCACTTCTGTTCCCTTTACAACTTTAAAGTTCGTTGTAACAATACTCATATTTCGCAACTTATTTCTATCAATTGTATATGTCATATTTCTACTTACCTGATATGTGCGTGCAACGGTCGATGAGTTATGGAATGTTGCAAGAGTTGCAGGTGTATATGTTTTTTCGGTTGAAATATCCTTCCATGTACCGGTTGCGCCACTTATATATCCGCTACTTGGCGTTGGTAAATAACCGTCTGTGCCTACAAAATCGAAATTAACTCCAAGAATAATTCTTCGAAGCCTGTGACATTCATCAAACATATTTGTTGCAGTTGTCACTGAGGCTGTATTAAAGCCACTTAGATCAAGAAACTTAAGCTGAAAACAAGCATCAAACATACGCTTCATATTCGTAACCTTGCTTGTATTAAAATTATTAGAAAATGTAATGCTTGTCAAATTATTACATGATCCAAACATGATGCTTGTGTCTGTCAATGCAGAAGAAGTCTTGAAGTTTGATAAGTCAAGACTTGTTAAGCCTTTACAATTAAAAAACATTGTGGACGTATTAGTTGCACTCACGCCGGAAAATTTGCTCGAAAATGTAATGCTTGTCAAATTATTGCATTCATAAAACATATACCCGAAATTTGTTACTTTGCTTGTATCAAAGTTGGATAAATCAAGCGTAGTTAATTGATTTGAATAATGCACAAGAGTCCCATCTACATATGTTTGATAACCTCCAAACATATCGTACATGCTCGTAACATTGCTCGTATCAAATCTTGATAAATCCAAAGTGCTGAGTGCATAACACTTTTTAAACATGCTTGCCATAGTTGTAACTTTTGAAGTATTAAAACTCGATATAGTCAAATCTGTCAATGATTCACAATCATTAAACATATTATTCATAGCCATAACATTGCTTGTATTAAATGACGAAAGATCTAAAGTTTGAATGGTTTGGCAACTTCTAAACATTCCTTCCATAGTTGTAACGTTTGAAGTATCAAAACTGCTGACACTGAGACTTTCTAGAGCTGTCAGGTCCCAAAAGAAGCCTGACATATTCGTTGCTCTGGAAGTATCGAGATTAGCACAATCAATGCTTGTCAGATTGCTTCCAAGATTTGTATAACTTTCGCCACCGGCAAGGAAAGCAAAGCTGTCTTGTGGCGTATACATTGCCTTATCAGTATCTGCAGGTGATTTGCCATCTGTGGTCATTGGCGCAATATATACGGTATTTCCGTCGGTAGATTGAAATACTCCGATCTTGCCTGAGTGCAAAGTATCATCTTGTATGCCTGCAGAGGTCAGACTTTCAAGTCCGGATATTGTCGTATCATTGCCCTTTACAAATTTGAGCGTAGTTGGCTTGGTGGTAAGATTCTTTAGTGCAGTATGCATTTTGCTCTTATCTATTGTAAATTCGGTAGTGGCAGTTAGGCTTACTGCTTTTGTCACTTCTATATCGCTTACATACTTAGCCCCTGTAAAGGCAATAAGCATACTAAGTATGACAAGTAGTAGCGATAATCCCACCGCTTGCTTTTTTGTCCTATAAGCCTTATTTCGGGATTTTAAAATCATATTTTTACCTTCCTCTCCTTTTCATGAATTAAACATTATTGCTTTATACAACAAAAAGACAGGCATTAGTTACTGCCTAAATTGCCTGTCTGTTGTTTCTTTATTTATACCTGAGTAGTTTTGTTTAGCTTCAACATTGACCTCGGAAGACTGTCTGCTTATTTGCCTGCTTAGTCGCTTACTAAAGGCTGTCCGTCTTTCAAACATACATATCGAGCCCCTCTCCGAAATCAACTCACTAAAATAATTATTAAATTCATTTTTATTATATACCTATAAGGTTCGTTTTGTAAAGTACTTTCTTTATTATGGTCTTCTGATAAATATCGAGCTTACTGTCGCAACTGCTACCATCGCAAGCATAAGTATAAGCGTACTCATATAAGATCCGCTTGCATCATATAAAGCACCTGCTATTGTACTTCCAAACGAAGCGATAAGTAGATTGAGCACGACAATCGGATAGTTTACAGAATAATGCGTTGTACCATAAAATCCATTTACAAATGCTGAGTTCATTGGTGTTACTCCACCATATGCAAAACCTGCAACGCAGAATGCCACAATCAATATGACAAAGCTGTGACTTGTCAAAGCGAGAATCAAAAGGCCTACTGCAACAAAGAATATGATATTAAATATCCACATTGTTATTTTTCTTCCAAGCTTATCAAAAAGTGCTCCGCAAATCACACGTCCTATACCATTTAATATTGAGATAAGACCTACAACCGTTGCGATAGTACTTGCAGTAGCCGAAGGATTGATTTCCGAAACAACTCCGCTCGCCTGAGAAATAAGTATCAGTCCTGCTGCGGAAAGTGTTGTAGCCCATATTATAAATAGCCAAAATGCCGGTCTTTTTAGCATCACGCTTGGGCCGACATCTATGCCCTCTTCTTTTTTTATTTTAGGATTTTCTTCTTTCTTTACAGGCGCCGGTGCCTTATAATCTGCGCCCGGAGCTTTTAAAATGAGTCCTGCTACTGTTACGAGCACAAGCAAGATTATACCGAATATAAAGAATGAATTTCTCCAATCATCTACGCCTGCACCTGATGGTGTAAGAGCCTGGAATATCTTACCTATAAAAAAGCTTCCGAAGCCAAAGCCCATTAGAAGTATACCGGAGATAAAGCCGGGTTTGTCAGCGTACCATTTTGTAAGTGTGCTCATTACAGCATTATAAACGATACCTGCCGCAAAGCCTGCAAGTACACCATATCCGAGATAAAGCATCACTATGCTGTTTGCTCTCGAAGCGATAAAAAATCCGACAAAGAACATGATAGCACTGATGATCAATGAAATCTTTATGCTCATTTTCTTTGATAGTAAGCCTGTTACAAGACCTCCTAGACAAAATGCAGACATACAAATTGTAAATGTCAGCGAAAGCTGTGCTTTTGTCCATTCCGGAAAGTATGCGCTTATGGGCGAAGAAAATACGCTCCAAGCATAGATAAGTCCTGCGAGAAGCAATACTATCGTGCCGACAACCGCATAAAGCCCTCTTTTGTTTTCCATAAATTTACTCCTCCTATATAATGTTGAACTGTTTTTTGTATTTAATCAGAAAAAAATATTGTATAATTTTGTTATACAAATATAAAAAATACATATAACTTACTTATTTTATCACAAAAAGTAGTCTAAATTCAATTGTAATTTATGCTTTTTTGTGGTAAATTATGAGTAATTATTTTTTTAGGACAATATAGTTAGGAGAGTGTTATGAATTTTTTAAAGAAAATCAAACATAATATCAAAAAAACAGATAATATGACTCCGACATATAATGAAGCAAAGTCCGAAGCTCCGGTGGCTACAAAAGAGAAAGAACCTCGTAAGCCACTATTTTGGGAAGCTCTTGTATCGTTTGCTTCGCTGATAATAATCATGTCCATCGGAATCGTAGTATTTGAAGTAGATCCGCATATACCTATGTTTATAGGCGTTATAGTTGCAGCTATTATTTCTTTGAGATTAGGCTACAAGTGGTCGCAGATTGAAGATATGATGATTACCGGTATTTCGCGCGCTATGCAGGCTATACTCATACTTTCCATAGTAGGTATGATGATAGGCATCTGGCTTTTGTCAGGTACGATCCCTACTATGATATATTACGGACTTAAGCTATTATCGCCATCCGTATTTTTGCCTGCTACTATGCTCATCTGCTCTGTTACATCTCTTGCAACTGGTACATCTTGGGGCACTATGGGTACTATGGGACTTGCGCTTATGGGTATTGCAAGCGGACTTGATATGCCACTCGGTCCTACAGGCGGTGCGATACTTGCCGGCTCATACTTTGGTGACAAGCTTTCGCCTCTTTCGGATACTACAAATCTCGCTCCGGCGATGGCAGGTACGGATGTATTTACACACGTAAAATATATGCTTAAATCTACAATGATCACATATATAATAGCATTAGGCTTTTTTACAATTTACGGTTTTAAACATTCTTCGTCAAATACAGTTGACAGCTCGCAGGTTACTGCTCTTATGGATGGAATATATTCTTCGTTTAATGTAAATCCGATTTTGCTTTTACCACCTTTGATTGTAATACTTGCTATAGCCTTTAAAATACCGGCTATACCCGGTATAACACTTGGTGCGATAGCAGGTGCTATCCTTGCTCCAATTTTCCAACACGAGCTTGCGATATTTGCAGAAAATGGTGCAGGCGAGCTTGTAGTA
Source organism: uncultured Porphyromonadaceae bacterium (assembly GCA_963634825.1). Lineage (GTDB taxonomy): Bacteria > Bacillota > Clostridia > Peptostreptococcales > Anaerovoracaceae > Gallibacter. Next base: position 42,799 of record CAVHCP010000002.1, read on the forward strand.
AACCACGTAGGTGCAAATCTTGGTGATATATTGGATGTTGCAAGGAATGGTTATCTTGCCAATACAAAGATAGAAGCTCTTGATAGTCTGCTTACAGCCGGCGGGCTTATGAACATGTCATCTTCCATATTGATGACGGTTATAGCTATGATGTTTGGCGGTATTATGGAATTCACTCATCAGCTTGAGGTTATAGTTGATAAGATTATGAAGTTTGTAAAGACAGGTCCTGCTCTCATAGGCGTTACAGAGCTTACTTGCGTGGCTTCGAATGCTACTATGCCTGAGCAGTACATATCTATACTCGTTCCGGGTAGGATGTATGCAAAATCTTACAGAGAAATGGGTATTCACCCTAAATCACTTTCAAACGCACTTGAGGCGGCAGGTACAGTAACCTCACCTCTAATCCCTTGGAATACATGCGGAATGTACATTATGGCAACACTTGGTATCTCAGCAAGCGTATATGCGCCATGGGCTGTATTTAACTGGTTGATGCCAATTGTATCATTTGGCCTTGCATTTGTCGGTGTGACATGCACTAAGATGACACCTGAGGAGCAAAAGAAAGCCGACAACGGCGAAATTGTTTCCGGCTAAGCAAGGGTATCAAAAATAAAAAAAAGCACTGCCGATAGGCAATACTAAAGACTGTATAAAAGCCCGTTTGAGAAAACTCAATTCGGGCTTTTTCTATGTCACAAAGCATTTATGTAGAAAAATATTGGCGAAGCAAAAATTATATCTTTCTTACACTTTCGCAGGCCAGCTTGCAATTGCCAGCGAAATGAGCTTGGCGAGCGGATAAGCGTGGCAATGTCTGAGCACTGAAAGTGCGAGTTTTGCCAACGCTCCGCAAGCCTGCGAACGAGCGTATGCAATTGCCTGCGCCGAGAATTGTAAGAGAGATATAATTTTTGCTTCGCCAATAAAATTTTCACAAATATGCAAAATTGTATTATCAGCTATTTTTTTCTATTATCACAGCCTGCGCACTTGCAAGCCTTGCTGTCGGTACCTTTTGCGGTGCACACGAAATATAATTTATCCCAATGCTGTGGCAATATATGATCGAACCTGCCTCACCGCCCTGTTCTCCTGAAATACCAATCTTAATATTTGGTTTTGCTTTTTTTGAGAGCGTTATCGCCCTTTGCATAAGCTTGCCGACACCTTCCTTATCAAGTATCTTGAACGGATCCTCCTCCAAAATAGCATTTTTTAAATATTTAGGAAGCACTTCCTTCATATCTTTTCGCGTAAAGCCAAAAACCATCTGTGTCAGGTCATTTGTACCAAACGAAAAGAAATCCGCTTCTTTTACTATTTCATCCGCAATAAGTGCCGAACGTGGCGTCTCTATCATACTGCCGATTTGATAATAGATTTTTTCTCCCGTTTTCCTGCTGATAGTGGCAATTGTTTTTTCTATTACCCTCTTTACATAAGAAAACTCCTTTAATGTGCTCACCATCGGCAACATAATCTCGGGTATAACATCTATATCATTTTCTTTTTTTACCTCGATTGCCGCAAGTATTATCGCTTTTGCCTGCATATTTGCAACCTGCGGATAAGTTATGGATAAACGACAAAATCTGTCCTGATGCTCAAAATTATCTAAAACAGGCAAAAAATCCTCAAGCATCGGATCAAGCAAGCGAATCGTAACCGGTTTTTCTGCCATAGCCTTAAAAATTTCCTTAAAATCTTCTTTTTGATATGGCAAAAGAGCTTCGAGTGCTTCATTTCTCGTCTTATCATCTGTTGCAAGGAGCATCCTTTGCATATATTTTATTCTATCATCTTGGAAAAACATATGCTCAGTCCTGCAAAGACCTATGCCCTCTGCTCCATATTGTAAGCCTTGTATTGCATCATCTACATTATCAGCATTTATTCTTATTGCCATATCACGGATTTCATCCGCCCATGAAAGAAGGCTTTTAAGCTCCTTTTTTTGCTCAAAGAGCTCTTCTACATCATTTGCACAAACTCGCATAATAGCTGTTTCTTTATCTATTATGCCCTCATTTTGCATCTCTACGGCAATCCTCAAATTGGCTTTTTTATTTCTCTTACCGTCGCGCGTCTGCAATATATATAATTTTTTATCTTCAATCGTAAATTCGATATCCTGCATTTCAAGAAAATGCTTTTCCAAAAGTTCTGCAATCTCAAGAAGCTCAAAATATGTATCCTTATGTGTCTTTGCAAGCTCTTTTATATTAGTCGTCGGGCGTACCTTATCTATAACATCCTCGCCTTGAGCATTCAACAAAAACTCGCCAAAGAGCTCTTTTTTGCCTGTCTTTGGATTTCTTGTAAATGCAACGCCTGTAGCCGAATTATCATTTAGATTTCCAAATACCATCTCCTGTATGCTTATAGCTGTAGGTATATCTTCATTTGCATTTTGCGCTGTAGCAAATATACCCAAAACAGCTTCGAGTAGCTGCTCCTCAAAATGCTGCGGAAAATCCTTCTTCGCTTCATTTTTATATATTGTTTTGAAGTTTTCGATAATATATTTTATGTCGTCAATTTTTAGCTCGTTAATTGATATTGCTTGTTTTTCTTTTAGTTTCTCTCTTATAATATTATAAAACTTTTGTTTATTGATACCTTGCGTAGTTTCGGCAAACATCTGTATAAAGCGCATATATGTGATATATGCAAATGTTTTATTTGGCATTTTTTTTGCCAATACTTTTACGACATTATCATTTAATCCCAGATTTAAAATTGTATCGGCATTTTTAGATACAGAAAAAACAGATCCACCTCTCACAGATACGAGAAGTGGATTGTCCTTGCCTTCAATTTTTTTGTTTACTACATCTTCAAGCTCTTTGAGTTTTTCAAAAATTTCTTCGATTATCTCTTTTGGAAGCTTTTCGCCGTTTTTTTGCCATATATTATACGCATCCGTCGTAATGGTAAATCCAAACGGCACCGGCAAGCCTATGCGCGTCATCTCCGCCAAGCTTGCACCCTTATCTCCCAAAAGCTCTTTTAAATCTTTTGAACCCTCGTTGAATGAATAGACATATTTACTCATGTTTTAAAATTTAATTCTCTCTTCTATATAACCTTTTACATCTGAAATAGGAAGTCTTATTTGCTCCATAGTATCTCTGTCTCTGATAGTTACGCAACCATCTTCCTTTGTTTCAAAGTCAACACAAATGCAAAATGGTGTTCCTATTTCATCTTCTCTTCTATATCTCTTGCCTATAGAACCGGTGACATCATAATCAACCATAAAATATTTTGATAATTCCTCATAAATCGGCTCTGCCACGTCGGCTAATTTTTTTGCAAGTGGCAATACCGCAGCCTTAAATGGTGCAAGAGCCGGATGGAATTTCATAACTACTCTGCTATCCTTTGAGCCGTCATCCTTTGTAAGCTCTTCCTCTGTATATGCATCGCACAAGAATGCAAGTGTTACTCTGCCTGCTCCAAGAGAAGGCTCTATGCAATACGGAATAAATTTCTCACCAGTTTCACTGTCGACATAACTCATGTCCTGATTTGAGAATTGCTGGTGCTGTTTTAGATCGAAATCAGTCCTGTCGGCAATGCCCCAAAGCTCGCCCCATCCAAATGGGAACTTGTACTCTATATCAGTAGTTGCATTAGAATAATGCGAAAGCTCTTCTTTTTCGTGATCCCTAAATCGCATATTTTCTTCGTGCATACCGAGGCTCTTTAGGAACTCTCTGCAAAAGTCTTTCCAATACTTGTGCCACTTTAAGTCCTCTCCGGGCTTACAGAAAAATTCAACTTCCATTTGCTCAAATTCTCTTGTCCTAAATATAAAATTGCCCGGTGTAATCTCATTTCTAAATGCCTTGCCTATCTGTGCAATACCAAATGGCAGTTTCTTTCTCGATGTACGCTGTACATTTTTGAAATTTACAAATATACCTTGCGCAGTCTCAGGTCTTAGATATATCGCCGCTTTTGAGTCCTCTGTAACTCCCTGATATGTCTGAAACATCAGATTAAACTGCCTGATATCTGTAAAATCCTCTTTGCCGCACTGTGGGCACTTAATATGATTGTCAACTATATAAGCCTTTAGCTTTTCGTTTGACCAGCCGTCAACTATCATTTCTGGCAGACCGCTGTCGTTTATATAATCCTCTATCAGCTTATCTGCTCTGAATCTTGATTTGCAATTTTTGCAATCGATAAGCGGATCAGAAAATCCTCCAACATGACCTGATGCTACCCATGTCTGTGGATTCATCAAAATTGCCGCGTCAAGTCCGACATTGTATTTTGACTCCTGGACGAATTTTTTCCACCAAGCTTGTTTTACATTATTTAGAAGTGCAACGCCTACAGGACCATAGTCCCAAGTATTTGCAAGTCCGCCATAAATATCAGAACCCGGATATACAAAGCCTCTGTTTTTTGCTAAGGCGACCAGTTTTTCCATTGTTAATTCTGCCATTATATCTCTTCGCCTTCACTTTCTTTATTTTCTTCTCTTTTTTCGCAATCTTCTACATCACATGTTGCGCAATCCTCATCCTCGCAAACTGTGAAATTGTCTCTGTTTAGCTTATCCTTGATTGTTTCCGATGCCTTTGTAAAAGCCTCGCCTGTTTTTTCCTTTACTTTGCCATATGTTTCGCTATTTTTTACCTTGTTATAAACATCCGAGCCTTTTTCTGCAGCTTTGCCAACGGCTTCTGTTGTCTTGTCGCTTACATCGATAATAGTGCCGTCGTCTTTTACTACCTCGATAACGCACTTAAAGCCAAATGAAGCGATAACTCCGGCTATTGCAGCCCAAGGAGCGATAACTACACCGACTATGCCGGCTGTTACAGGCACATTTAATAATATTTCACCTTCTGTATTTTTAATAACGATTTTAGAAACATTACCTTTTTTTACTATGCCTTTTAGCGCCTCTACAACGGTATTTGCATCTTTACTTTTGCTTGCGCCCTTTTTATCAATATTGTCCTCAATGTTAATGATAGCATCAACTACGCTACCGTCTACAGCTTCTAATGCTTCCTTTGCTTCCTTGTAACTCACACCTGTTCTGTCTTTGACAAGTTCGATTTTTTCCAATGTAATTTCCATATCAGACCTCCTAGTCATTTAATAAAAATATTTCACTATTTAATTTTTCAATTTCTAAATGATATTTAGAATAATCCCATACAAAGCTCTTTAATTTTTTCGCCTCATCTCTTTTTAGCGCTATATTTTGAAAGCGTTCAAAAGGATTATTCAAAAGATATTTCATAACCTTTATTATACTCAAATCCATCTCACAAATCAATGAATCATTAGTCTGATTTATCTTTTTTTTAGCACAGTTTTCGCATAAGGATGTGCCCTCTTTTATGTCTATAAAGTTTAGCTTCTCTTGCGTACCGCATTCACCGCATTTTGAAAGCTGCGGCATATATCCAAGATCCTTTATGACCTTTAAAAGGTATGCCATCAAGATAGTTGTATATTCTTTTTTTCTCTTGCTGAGTGCTTCGAGAAAATCTACGGTTATATTAAATATTTTTGGTTGCGGTAATTCCTCCGGCAAAACCTTTGAGATAAATTCTAAAGCATATGAAGCATTCGCATACTTGTCAACATCTTCACCAAGCTGATAATAACTTTTTATCGTCTCGGCTCCGTTTATATTATAATTGTCGCGATTTTTATACAAATCATATCTGCCATATGTGAAGGGCTTGATTGCAAGACTTGCTTTGTTTCGTCCTTTTTCCGAAATGCTCGTGCCTGCCGAGATTTTGCCATATCTTTTTGAAAAAAGTACGATCATGCGCCTGTTATTTACTGTATTTGTTTTTCTTAATATTATTCCTTCTGTGTCAATATACATTTTAAATTCTAATAAATTGCAACATCATTCCTACTTTTGATTATATCCGAAATTAGATAATGCAAAATCGCTGTCTCGCCAATTTTCTTTTATCTTTACCCATATTTGCAAAAAAACCTTATTGCCAAGTATCGCTTCGATATCCTTTCGCGCGCTACTGCCTATGCCTTTCAATTTTCTGCCACCTTTGCCTATTATGATGCCTTTATGTGATTTCTTTTCGCAATAAATAACTGCACTTATCCTCGTTATATCCTTTTCGTCCTTGAAGCTTTCTATTTCGACTGCAACTCCGTGTGGCACCTCATCCTCAAGATATAACAATACTTTTTCTCTGAGGATTTCACTGACTAAAAATCTCTCCGGCTGATCTGTAGACATCTCTTTTGGGAAATACATCGGTCCTGTCGGCACGATATTTTTTAGCTTCTGTATAACTACATCTACATTTTTATTTTCTATCGCACTTATACCTATGATTTCGTCGAAAAGGTTCAATGCTTCATACTCGTCATAAATGCTCTTATAATCATCTGCTTCTATCTTATCTATTTTATTTATCAAAAGGAATTTTGGTGCTTTAGTTTCCCTTAGAAGCTCCGTTATATACTTGTCTCCGGGACCTTTTTTTATGCTGTCGTCAACTAAAAATAGGATTGCATCTACTTCCTTAAATGTATTTATTGCACTTCCGGTCATATATTCTCCGAGCTTGTTTTTTGGCTTATGGATACCGGGTGTATCAAGGAATACAAGCTGTGCATCGTCATCTGTATAGATGCCTCGTATCGTATTTCTCGTCGTTTGTGGCTTTTGCGTTGTAATAGCTATCTTCTCTCCTAATATAGCATTTAGAAGTGTTGATTTGCCAACATTTGGTCTGCCTATAATACTGATAAATCCGCTTTTCATTATGCGTCCCCTTTTATTTCAAAATCTCGTGAAATATTTAATTTTTTTAGCACCTTCTCTTCTGCATTTCTCATTTCTTTTCTTTCCTGCTCATCCATATGATCGTATCCGAGCAGATGAAATATGCTATGCGTAAACAGATAAATTATTTCTCTTTCGTAGCTGTGATTATATTGCTCTGCCTGCATTTTTGCTACTTTATCGCAAATAACTACATCCCCAAGTATGATACAGCCTAAATTCGCATCTTCTTTTATTTGTGCAGGATTTTCGTATTGCGGAAAGGAAAGAACATCCGTTATTTTATCTATATTTCTATATTCATTATTGATTTTCTTTATAGTACTCTCGTCAACGAATGAAATATCTATCAGGATATCGCAAGCAAAAAGCTCAGGCTCTATATCCTCATTTTGTAATGCAAGCGTAGCCACATCCTGCATCAATAAAATAATCTTATCGTCTATTTCGCATTGTGTATTAAAATTTAGTTTTATCGGCATTATTCACCTCTTTTGTAATAAGCATCATAAGCCTTTACGATCTTTTTAACAAGCTCATGTCTGACAACATCGGCTTCCTTCAAATAGCAAAAATCTATATCCTTGACGCTCTTTAGCACATTTGCCGCTTCTATCAGGCCTGACTTTTTGCCTCGTGGCAAATCTATTTGCGTTATATCTCCTGTTATAACCATCCTCGAGCCAAATCCCATACGAGTCAAAAACATCTTCATCTGCTCTCTTGTAGTATTTTGCGCTTCATCAAGAATAATAAATGAATTGTCAAGCGTACGACCACGCATATATGCAAGCGGCACTATCTCGACTATTTCCTTTTCTTTTAGTCTGAGTGCATTGTCACGCCCGAGCATATCATATAAAGCGTCATAAAGAGGTCTTAAATATGGATCTACCTTATCCTGCAAATCACCCGGTAAAAATCCGAGACTTTCGCCTGCCTCCACTGCAGGTCTTGCAAGTATTATCTTTTGTACTTCTTTATTTTTATATGCTGCGACAGCCATCGCAACAGCTATATATGTTTTGCCTGTGCCAGCCGGACCGATACCAAATACGATATCCTTTTTTCTCATCGATTCGACATATTTCTTTTGACCTATCGTCTTTGGTTTTATCGGCTTGCCGAGGTTTGTATAGCAAATAATTTCCTTTGATATATTGCCTTCCTTATAAGAAATACCCTTCTCCGACAAGTCGATAACATAATGCACCTTTTGCGAATCAAGCTTTTCGCCCGATCTGATGATTTCTATAAGCTCATTTACGACTCTTTGTGCTTTTTGTCTGTCATCACCCTTTATCAAAAGCTCATTGTCTCTTTGTATGATGTCTATTGCAAAATACTCCTTGAGGATCTTAAGATTTTTATCGAGGTTGCCAAAGAGCTCACGCCTGTCTATGTCTTCGTCTATAAAAATTTTAATGATATTTTCCAAATGAATTCTCCTATTTTTTATTTAATTATATAATACAGTATTCGCACAAAATCCGCAAGAATTCCGCTTTCTCAGAATAAAGATAAAATAGGACAAGCATTTGCTTGTCCTACATATTATCCAAGAAATTCCATTACAATCTTTTTTACGGTATTACCGTCTGCTTGTCCCTTTAGTTTATTCATAACCGGTCCCATAAGCTTGCCCATATTTTCTTTGCCTCCGGTTATGCCAAGCTCCGTCGCTACGTTCTCAACAGCTTTTTTGATATCAGCCTCAGAAAGTTGCTCCGGAAGATAGGTCTCAAGTATTTTAATTTCTTTGTTATAAGCATCTATTAAGTCAGTCCTACCGCCTTTTTCAAAATCAGATAAAGCGTCTTTTCTCATTTTGACCTGCTTAGAAATGATAGGAATTATCTCTTCGTCGCTGAGCTCTTTGCGAGTGTCAACTTCAATTTGCTTTATCGCCGCTCTTGCAAGGTTGATCGTGTTTTTAGCAGTTTCATCCTTTTCCTTCATAGCGGTTTTAAAGTCCTGCATAAGTCTTTCTTTTAGTGTCATATCTGCACACTCCTTTTTACTGCATACTAATATTTTTTAGCTTTTTTCCTTGCAGCCTCAGACTTTTTCTTTCTCTTTACACTTGGTTTTTCATAGTGCTCTCTTTTTCTTAGCTCGCTCATAACGCCGTCTCTTGCGCATGATCTTTTAAATCTTTTTAGTGCACTTTCCAAGCTTTCGTTTTCTTTTACTATTACTTGTGCCATTTATTATTTCACCTCCTGACTTACCTATAAAAATAGGTTTCGCTCATAACATTATTATTATACTAAAGGGAGCTGATGTTTGCAAGCTTTAAATCAGCCCGGTGGCCATTTCATCGGTCTTTTTCCGAGTATATGCATATGAAGATGCTTTACTGTCTGGAAGCCGTCTTCACCGCAATTTATTACAACTCGGTATCCATTTGTTATGCCTGCCTCTTTTGCAACATCCTTTACTTTTGTAAGCATATATCCCAGTAGCTCCTGATCATCTTGCGTAACATCATCAGTCGATGTTATATGCTTTTTAGGAATCATCAATATATGCACAGGTGCTTGAGGTTCAAGGTCGTGAAATACTAAAATCTTTTCATCTTCGTATACCTTATTTGATGGTATTTCTCCCGAAACTATTTTGCAAAAAATGCAATCACTCATGCTTCTCATCTCCTTTCGTTTTTTTATATATCAAGCGATACTAAAACTCCGTCATTTAGCGGTTTTTCTAAGATTATATCAAAGAAATTATTTTTATATCGCTCGGCTTCATTTTTATCTATATACATATATGCTTTTATATAATTGTCTGTATATCCTGTTATAGCCATATTATTTTCGTCATATTCCTCAAAGAGGACTCTGTTTTTTGTCCCTAAGTTTTTTTGAATAAATTTACTTGCGACATTTTCACTTACATCTATAAGTCTCTTGCTTCTTTCTTTTTTTGTCTGCGGACTTATCTGGTCGGCAAACTCAGCAGCCTTAGTACCTTTTCTTTTGGAATATTTAAATGCATGCACCTTACAAAATTGTGCTTTTTTTACAACATTTATACTATCGTCAAAATCCTCATCAGTCTCCGAAGGAAAGCCGACTATGATATCTGTGCTTATTCCATAAAGCGGATCAAACTCCCGAAGCGTATCAACGATGTCTAAGTACTGTCTGCTGTCATAACGCCTATTCATCATATCTAAAATTTTGTCGGAGCCTGATTGTAGCGAAAGATGCAAAAAGTGGCAAAGTTTTTTATATTTAAATAATCCTTTTACATATTCTGCATTTATGACGGTTGGCTCAAGAGAGCTAAGTCTTATGCGAAAATCCCTTTGGATTTTTTCGAGCTCATCAAGTATTTCTTCAAGATTTTCGCAAAGTGCTGTATTTATGCCGGTCAGGATAAGCTCCTTATACCCATTTTCTATAAGAGCCTTGCATTCGGAAATTACAGCCTTTGTATCTCGTGAGCGAATAGGCCCTCTGACATATGGTATGATGCAGTATGTGCAAAATCTGTTGCAACCCTCTTGTATCTTAACATATGCACGCGTTCTTGACTCGGGCAAAGTCACTTCGCCTGTTTCTTTAAATGCTCTAAGCTCATCATAATCAAGCACATGGATTTCCGTTTTTTTGGCATCGTCCCTTTGCTTTATAGCCTCAATATGGTGGTTTACATAATCAATGATATTGTCTTTTTCATTAGTTCCTGCCACGATATCGACGCCGTCAATTGCCGCGACCTCCTCCTTGTTGCCTTGAGCATAACAACCCGTAACGGCAATAGTTGCAAGAGGATTTGTTTTTTTCATACGGCGTATATATTGTCTTGATTTTCTGTCTGCCAATGCTGTCACACTGCATGTATTTATCACATAGACATCTGCATATTCATATTCATCTGCGATTTCAAAGCCTGCTGTCCGAAACTGTTTTTTCATCGCTTCTGTTTCGTACTGGTTGACCTTGCAACCAAGTGTATGAAATGCTGCTTTCATCTATTCTGCCTCTTTCTCTTTATCCTTTTCTTTATCTTTATCTTTTTCGACTTCTTCTTTAGGCTTTATTGTCATAACTACTCTTTCGATACGCCTGTCCTTTACATTTATGACCTCAAACTCGTAATTCTCATAATTTACGCATATTCGCTCAAGAGTATCCTCCTCAGGTATCTCTCCTAGAGTGTCAATGATAAGACCGCCCAATGTTTCGCTCGTTTCGGACTGAAGGTTTGTACCAAGCTCTTCATTTATGTCATCTATATTCATATATCCGTCGAGCAAATACTTGTTTTCGCCAAGAGTCTTTATCTCTTCCTCTTCTTCGTCATATTCGTCATCTATTTCTCCCATTACCTCTTCGATAATGTCCTCCATAGTTACTATTCCGCTAAAACCGCCATATTCGTCTATAAGAATCGCTATATGTTGCTTTGTCTTTTGCAATTCAAAGAAAAGAGCGTCAATATTTTTTGTTTCCGGTACAAAAAATGCTTCTCTTAGGATGCTTCTGATATCCACATCCTTAAATCCCTTTTCTCTCGCCTGTATCATAAAGTCCTTGATATTTAAAATACCGATGATATTGTCGCTTTCCCCGTCATAAATAGGGATTCTGGAATATCTCATTTCCATCAGCTCATCCAAATACTTCTCAGCCTCGTCCTGAATGTCGATCGCAAATACATCAGTTCTCGGTGTCATAATCTCATATGCAAGCTTATCGTCAAAGGCAAAAACGGAGTCTATCATCCTTTTACCCTCTTCCTTTATCGCTCCTGTTTCCTGACCTTTTTCGAGCATAGTCTTTACATTCTCTTCGGAAAAAACTTCCTCATAAATGCCGGTCTTTTGTCTTGCCAGCTTTAAAAATATATTTGTGAGAACGTTAACAATACTTGAAAGTGGCTTAAATATTATAACCATAACCGAAGCATATCCGCAAAGCTTTAGTGCAACGCCTTGTGCGTGCTGTCTTCCTATTTGTCTTGGAATAAAAAGCGCAAAGACAAGAAATACAATCGAGCTTAAAAATGCCAAAACAAGCACCGATAAAATCTCGAGGAAAGGTACATTATAGCCTTCAAGAAAGCTATATATTTGTCCTGCATGGTTGACTGCGGCAAATTGACATGCAAAAAGTCCTAAAAAAGTTATAATAACAAAATTAGTAACCATGAGCTTTGATGATTTTTCTAATAGCTTCGAAAGTTTTTTAGCTCTTTTGTCGCCATCATCTGCCATCGATTTTATTGCATTTCTGTTTACATCAGCTATTGCCTTTTGCGCAGCCGTAAAAAGTCCGCAAATAAGCAAAATTATTATAACCGCACAGATTTCAACACTGCCCGGTATTGCGGGGTCCGCATTCATTTTAATTCTCCTTTCGTTTTCGGAGCAAATAGTTATGCTCCACAGGATATTTCATTTTTATCTTAAGTATTTGCTGTGGATGAGGTGCACTTTCGAGATTATTGCCATCCTCATCAGTTAAATAATCCAATGTCTGTGTCCAAAATTCAACGCCCGGTCCAAATATTTCTATTTGATCACCGAGAACCATTTTATTTCTTTGTTCAACTGTGGCAATCATGCTTTCTTTATCAAAATCAAGCACCTTTCCGACAAAATCATATTCTCTTGTATATGCATTAGTCGCATAATTTTGCGCCTCTGCGCCGGCCTTTGCATAATAAAAGCCGGTCGTAAAATCTCTGTGGCTGACTTTTCTCAGTTCTGTGAGCCAATCGGGATTAAATTCGTAATTTTGAGGATCTTCATAATATTTATCTATCGCCTTTCTGTATGCTCCTACAACTGTAGCTACATAAAAGACGCTCTTCATACGTCCCTCAATTTTTGCAGATGATATGCCAGAGGCTATCAGAACAGGAATATGCTCTATCATACATAAGTCCTTAGAGTTCATAATATATGTGCCATATTCGTCTTCCTCTATCGGGAATTGTTCTTCTTGTCTTTGCTCCTCAACAAGCGCATACTTCCATCTGCATGGATGAGCACACTCGCCACGATTTGCATCTCTGCCGATCATAAAGTTGCTCAAAAGACATCTGCCGGAATACGAAATGCACATCGCACCGTGTATAAATGCTTCTGTTTCAAGTATGTCAGGAATATTTGCTTTCATTACTTGCATTTCCTCAAGCGAAAGCTCACGTGCCATAACAACTCTCTTTATGCCCTGCTTTGCCCAAAACTGCGCCGTCTTATAATTTGTCAAATTAGCTTGCGTACTCAAATGAATTTCGGCATCAGGTATAATTTCCTTTAACATTGTTATCATACCAGGATCGGATACTATAAATGCATCTATTCCCAAATCTTTAATACTGTTTAAGTAGTCATAAATTTTTTCGATATCATAATTGTGAGGAAAAATATTTAGTGTCAGATGACATTTTTTACCTCTGTCATGAGCATATTTAAGCCCTTCCTTCATATCTTCTATCGAAAAATTGCCTGCACTTGCCCTAAGGCTAAACATCTCACCGCCAAAATATACAGCATCTGCGCCGTAGTCAATTGCCGTTTTCAATTTTTCAAGATCTCCTGCCGGAGCAAGCAGTTCTAATTTATTTTTATCCATTATCTACCTCTGATATAGCTGACCGAAACACCGTCACCAACCGGCAATATAGCCGTATCTATGCCGTCTATTGCTGTTATATAATCCAAAAACTCGCGCATTTTCCTTATGTTTGTCCTATGCTTGTCATTTACGTCATATGCATCATCAATAGTCATGCCACGCATAAAAATATTGTCACACATTATAAATGCCCTATCCGAAATCATCTGTGTTATGATATCCCAAAACTCCTTATAATGACTCTTTGAAGCATCTATAAATACAAAATCAAATGGCTCTTCATCGCCTGTCTTTACCTGTTTTTGCAAGTCTAAAAGCGTTTTTTTTGCATCGCCTCTTATAACTTTTGCTCTCTTATTTAAATCGGCAACTTTTATATTTTCATTTGCTTCCTGTACCATTAAGATATTTTTTTCAAGCGAAATTATCTCAGCATCAGGTGCTTTATTTGCCATTACAAGCAGGCTATATCCCTTTGCCGTACCTATTTCAAGAATTCGCTTTGGCTTTAAAATATCTAAAAGTACAATCATAAGACTTTCGACATCTCTTTGAATGATAGGAATATATTTATTTTCCGAGTCAAGTCTCATGCGCCAAAGCTCTTGATTTATAGGCCTAAACTTGCGTTCCAAATAGTTTGTCGTCTCATCGCTTATTATATTTCTTTTGCTGTAGCTTTCTTTTTCGCTCATCTGCCTGCCTCTATTCCTTGTCAGGATGCTTTTTTATATATTCCTTATATGCCTTATCAAATTTTGCCTTATCCTTTAAAAATGTCTCATAATCCTCCGAAAATACATTTGTACCGTCAAGCTTTTCGCTGGCTACAAAATATAAATAATCCGTATCATCAGGATAAAGCGCCGCTTTTATCGACTCAAGACTTGGAGAGCAAATAGGCCCAGGTGGCAATCCTTTATTTGTATATGGATTGTAACTTGATTTAACCTGCGTGTCCTCAAGGCTTGCCTTTATCTTTTCTTCACCTGTGATATAAGCTAAGATAGAGTCCATCTGAAGTGGCATTCCTTTTTCGAGTCTGTTATAGATAACGCTTGCGACTTTCTTTTTATCATCCTCTGTCTTTGCTTCTCTTTCCACTATGGATGCAACTGTGATAACTTCATTTATAGAAAGTCCCATATCATCAGCTTTTTTGTAATACTTTTCTGTAAATATCTTGTCAAACTGCTTTAGCATAACATCAATGATATCATGCGCGCTTGCCGTTAGGTCAACCTGATAAGTATCAGGATACAAAAATCCTTCAAGTCTTGTTATGTCACTTGGCGCATCTTTGAGGAAATCATAATCAAAGCTTCCATTTTTTACCTCATCATAAAATTCCTCTTTTGTGAGCAAGCCTGCTTTTACAAGCAGATTAGCATCCTTTTCGAGATTGTTGCCATCGGGGATAGTAAATATATTGCCTGCGGTTTTGCCACTGCATATCAGCTTCATCTGCTCTCTTGCTGACATCGATTTGCTGACAGCATATGAGCCCGCCTTATATTTACCGTCATATCCAAACAGCTTTGATTGGATTTTAAAGACTGTAGTATTTCTGATAGTACCTTCCTCTTTTAGCGAGGCGGCTATCTGTCCTGTCGAGCTACCGTTCTCAACCGTTACAATTTTATATTCGTTGTCATTTATATCCACAGCTCTGCCAAGGAAAGTAATCATCGCAAATCCGGCTAAAATCAATAAAATAACAACCGATACGATGATAATTATTTTTTTCCTCAAAGTCATATAAGCTCCTTATCCTAAAAGAGACGCAAATAAATGCGTCCCTATCTTTATCATCAAATTATTTAGATCTTCCAAGATATTCGCTCGTGCGCGTATCTATCTGAATCATTTCTCCCTCTTCTATAAATATAGGAACCTGTACAGTCGCACCTGTTTCAACGATAGCTGCCTTTGTTACATTAGTTGCTGTATCCCCCTTGACGCCCGGCTCTGTTTCTATAACCTTGAGGTCTACGAAGTTTGGTGCCTCAACTATGAATGGCTCATTTTGATAAAATTTAAGTGTTGCTTCATCATTTTCTCTCAAAAATTTCATCGCATCCTCGCACTGTTCCTTTGAAACAGGAATCTGCTCGTATGTTTCGTTATCCATAAAATAATAAAGCTCGCCGTCATTATATAGATATTGCATATGCTTTGTTTCAATGTGAGCCTTCGGGAATTTATCATTTGGGTTGAAAGCTTCTTCCCTTGTTGCTCCTGTAAGAATATTTCTGTATTTTGTTCTTACAAAAGCAGCTCCCTTACCCGGCTTTACATGCTGAAAATCAAGCACTACATGCGGTTCTCCATTTAATACAAATGTTACACCTTTTCTGAAATCTCCTGCACTTACCATATATCTCTTCTCCGTTTCGTAATTATTATAAAATTAAATATTTTGATTAGTTTTTTACTTATTTATTATATTTTATTATATCAAAATCCGTATAAGTTGCCAATACTTATAGATAAGTTTAAATATAGCTATACTTCGAGGGTCTCTGCCAAAATATTTTGAACATCCTGAAACATTATCATAAATCTAACCTGGCACTGCATATATTCTGCTGCGGCAGGATCAGACATAACGATAGCCGAAAGTTCTTGTATAGTTTTCATCATATCGTCCGGCACGTCCTCTCCAAGCGCCTGCTTAGCCTGGACTTTTAGCTGTTTTTCCATAAAGTCCTTTAGCATCTTGTCTACTTCTTCATTTTGCTTTATCTTTTCTGCGACAGCCTTGTACTGCTTATATTCTTCTGATTCCTTTATAGCTCTTGATAAGCTGTGAGCTTCTTCATAAACATTCATTTTTTTTTCCTTTCTTTTATCCTTAAACCTCTAAGAATATCGGTAATATGATCGGGCTTCTCTTTGTTTTTATATGTATAAACTTACGCAAGTCATCTCGCACCGCCGACTTCATACTGCTCCAGTCGCATGTCTTTTTGCTTAGACAGCCCCTTATAGCTTTTTCTGCTATTTTGCGTGCTTCGTCCATAAGATCCTCATTTTCCCTTACATATACAAAGCCTCTTGAAATCACATCCGGACCTGATAAAATCTGACCGCTTTCTCTATTTAATGCTGTTGCTACTATTATAAGTCCTGATTCCGAGAGCAGATGTCTGTCACGCAAAACGATATTGCCTACATCCCCGACGCCAAGGCCGTCTACCATTACCGCTCCGGCAGGTGCAAAGTCCTTTTTGAGTGTCGCGCTTCTTCTTGTCAGCTCAAGGCAGTCTCCGTTTTCCATTATAAAAATATTTTTCTTGTCCATGCCAAGATCTATTGCAAGCTCCGAAGCCGCCTCAAGATGCCTATACTCGCCGTGAACCGGCATAAAGTATTTTGGCTTTATGAGTGAATGTATAAGCTTTAGCTCCTCTCTGCATGCGTGTCCCGAAACATGTGTGTCTGCGATATCAGAATATATAACCTGAGCTCCCTTCTCAATAAGCTTATTTACTACATTTGATACCATCTTTTCATTGCCCGGCACAGGCGTAGAACTCAAAATTATAACATCATCCTTTTTTATTTCTATGGCTTTATGCTCCGAGTTTGCCATTCTTGCAAGAGCTGACATCGGCTCGCCCTGACTGCCTGTAGTTATGATTACAAGCTTCTCATCGGGTATGTTCTTTGTCTTATTTATATCGACAATAGTGCCCGCCGGTGCTCTGAGATATCCAAGTGCGATTGCAAGTCCGACGACATTTACCATACTTCGTCCCGAAAATGCTACTTTTCTATTAAACTTAACGGCATTATCTACAATCTTTTGAATCCTATGTACATTCGATGAGAATGTCGAAACTATAATTCTCTTTGCGGAATGTCTAAATATGCCTTCAAGCGTATTACCTACTTTTTTCTCCGATTCGGTAAAGCCCGGTCTTGTAGCATTTGTACTGTCAGACATCATCAAAAGGACTCCCTTTGATCCAAGCTCTGCAAGCTTTGATAAGTCGATCGGCTCACCGTCAACAGGAGTATAGTCAATCTTAAAATCTCCCGTATGGAATATTTTACCAACCGGTGTATCTATTGCAAGACAAATTGAGTCCGCTATCGAATGAGTTGTCCTTATAGTTTCAACTTTAAATACTCCTAAGTTTATCTTATCTCCTGCATTTATGTTGTGCAATTTCGCACTTTTTATGCCATGCTCCTCGAACTTATTTTTTATAAGTCCTATAGGTAGCCTTGTGCCGTAAATTGGTACATTGAGACTCTTTACAAGATATGGCACAGCTCCGATATGGTCCTCATGACCGTGTGTTATTACAAGCCCTCTTATCTTATTTGCATTTTTCTTTAAATAAGTAAAATCAGGTATTACCACATCGACACCATACATATCATCATCCGGGAATGAAAGTCCGCAGTCAACAAGAAGTATATCGTTGCCATATTCAAATGCTGTTATATTTTTACCTATTTCATTTAATCCGCCAAGTGGGATTATTTTTAATTTTTTTGTATTTTTGCTCTTATTATTCGTCGTATTATTTTTGTTAGTTATTTTTCTTTTTTGCTGTTCATTTTTCTGCTTATTATTTGTTTTTTCCATTACGCTCCTTTCTTGGAAAAGCTTTTATTTAATGACGATATTTACAAGCTTATTTGGTACTGCGATAACCTTTACGACGTCCTTGTTATCGACAAGTGAAGCTACAACATCATCCTTTAAACAAATTTCCTCAAGCTCTTCCTTTGTCAAACCTGCTTTGACATCTATTTTATGTTTTAGTTTTCCATTTATTTGCACGACAATTTCTACGCTATCCTTTACGAGCGCTTCCTTGTCTACTTCAGGCCAATTTTCTTTATGAACAGAGTTCTTATATCCGATGCCTTCCCACATTTCCTCACACAAATGAGGTGTGAATGGTGCAAGGATTATTATAAGTTTTTCTATGCAATCTCTAAAAAATTCGGCATTGAAAGCTTCAAACTCCTTATACTTATACATCAGATTTACAAGCTCCATAATAGAAGCTATTGCTGTATTGAAGTTAAATCTTTCGCCTATATCAACTCCAACCTTTTGAATAGTTGTATTTATCAGATAATAAAGCCCTTTATCATCTTTTGTATCATTTGGCTTGCCTGCTTTTACTTCCGGATATTTTTCAGTAAATTCGTAAACAAGCTTATATACTCTGTTTATAAATCTATATGCTCCCTCAACGCCTGTATCTGACCAATCGAGCTCTTTTTCCGGTGGCGCCGCAAAAAGTATAAACAGGCGTGCAGTATCAGCTCCGTATTTTTCGATTATCTCTGTCGGTGTTACTACATTACCTATCGATTTACTCATCTTCTTGCCATCCTTTATAACCATACCTTGTGTAAGTAGGTTTTGGAATGGCTCAGTATGCTCAACAAGTCCCAAATCATGTAATGCCATTTGGAAAAATCTTGCATAGAGCAAATGAAGTATCGCATGCTCAACTCCGCCGATATATTGATCGACATTCATCCAATATTTTGCTTTGTTTGTATCAAATGCCTGTTTATCATTTTTTGCATCGCAATATCTCAGGAAATACCACGACGAATCGAGGAATGTATCCATCGTATCCATCTCCCTTTTTGCCTTTTTACCGCATTTTGGACATTTGACTTCCGCAAATATCTTACTTGTTGTAAGCGGAGACTCGCCCTTGCCTGTAAATTCTATATCTGTCGGTAGCATAACAGGAAGATTTTCTTCTGCCTCAGGTACCCAGCCACAATCTTCACAATATATCATCGGAATAGGAGTTCCCCAATATCTCTGCCTTGAGATGAGCCAATCTCGCAATTTGTAATTTGTGGCCTTCTTGCCAAGACCGCTTTTTTCAAGCTTATCTGTTACTTTTGAAATTGCTTCCTTGCTGTCTATACCATCAAACTCTCCCGAATTAATCATAATGCCCTCAGCATCAAATGCTTCTGTTAAATTATTCACATCAATATTGGCATCAGTTGGCTTTACTACAGGTATTATCTCAAGGTCAAATTTCTTTGCAAAGTCAAAGTCTCTCTGGTCATGAGCAGGTACAGCCATAATAGCTCCTGTACCGTAGCCCATAAGTACATAATCCGAAATATAGATAGGAACTTCCTTATTGTTTACAGGATTTATACAATATCTGCCTGTAAATACTCCTGTCTTTTCGGCAGTAGTGCTTGTTCTTTCGATCTCTGTCATATGCTGAGTTTTTTCGATATAATCAAAAGCTTCCTTTTCGTACTCGCCACCCGAAACAAGCTCCTTAACAAACGGATGCTCCGGCGCGAGCACCATAAATGTGACACCGTAAATGGTATCCGGTCTTGTAGTATATATTTTTAATTCTTTGTCGAAGTCCTTTATTTTGAAGCTCGCCTCTGCACCCTGCGACTTGCCGATCCAGTTTTTTTGCATTATCTTTACTTTGTTTGGCCAGCCCGGCAGATTATCAAGCCCTTCAAGCAATCTGTCAGCATAATCAGTTATCTTAAAATACCACTGTGACAAGCTCTTTTTGCCAACGACGCTTCCGCATCTTTCGCACTTGCCGTCAACTACCTGCTCATTTGCCAAAACTGTCTGGCAGCTCGGACACCAATTTACAGGATTTTCCTTTTTGTATGCTAATCCCTTATTATAAAACTGTATAAAGATCCACTGCATCCACTTGTAGTATTCGGGAGTGCAAGTTGCAAGACTTCTATCCCAGTCATACGAAAGCCCAAGCTGTTTTAGTTGCTCTGTCATCTCTGCCATATTTTCGTATGTCCATTTTGCCGGCTCAACGCCATGCTTTATAGCCGCATTTTCTGCAGGAAGTCCAAATGCGTCATATCCCATAGGATGAAGTACATTAAAGCCTCTCATTGTTTTATATCTGGCAAGCACATCTCCTATAGAATAATTCCTGACATGTCCCATATGAAGCTTTCCTGACGGATATGGAAACATTTCAAGTACATAATACTTTTCCTTTGTATCATCCTCTGCAACTTTATATATATCAGCCTCTGCCCACTTATCCTGCCACTTCTTTTCGATCGCTTGATAATTATATTTTTCTTTCATTTAATTCGCCTCCCATTTTAGAGTTTCACAATCTGCCCATACGCTTTCAATGTTGTAGTTTTCTCTCTTTTCCTTAGTCAAAATATTTATTATTAAGTCACCGAAATCCAAAAGTATCCAGCCTGATTCCTTTTTGCCCTCTATGCTTCTGACATTTAGACCCGCCTCATAAAGCGCATCCTCAACCTCATCTGCCTGAGCGCCTATCGCTCTTTCGTTTGTTCCTGTTGCAAGTATCATATAATCTGCTATTTGTGATTTTTGAGCAATATCAAGTATCAATATATCACTCGCTTTTTTATTGTCTAAAGCATCTGCTGCAAGAAGTGCAAATTTTTTTATATCCATATACTATATTAGTTTCCTTTCTATTTTTCATCTAAAAGTCTTTTAAAATATTTTTCTGCCTTTAGCGTATCATCGTCAATAGGTAAAATATTTCTTTTATAAAGGCTTTCGATCGTTCCTACGACCGTTACATAACAGCCCCTGTCTAAATCCTCATATGTTATTTTTCTTATTTCGTCCACTCCGTCATAATGTCTGTTTGGCTCTATCGCATCAGCCACAAAGATTATCTCCTCAAGCTTGCTCATACCGGCTCTGCCTGTCGTATGATACGAAATAGCATTTATGATATCCTCATCGTCTACGCCAAACTCGCTTTGTATAAGCTTTGAAGCTATCTTGCCATGCGCCAAATTTTTGTTGTCTATATACTTATCATCTAAGCCATATTTTCTTACAAGCTCATTTGACTCTTCTAATGAAATCTCCTTTGCCGCATCATGAAATATACCTGCTATTTTAGCTTTTTTTATATCTCCTGCATGGATTTTACAAAGCTTCTCCGCTTCCTCTGCTACCTTTTGTATATGATCCCATCTCTTCGCGGAAACTCTTGCGCTGACATATTCATTTAGAGCTTCAAAGAGCTTTTCAAACTCCGCATCGTCATTTTCAAGATAAAGATTATTCGCTTTTATATATTCACACACCGACGCAGGTACAAGCTCTGATATATCCTCGCCATTGCAAATCATTTGTCTTATACGGCTTGATGAAATATCAAACTGCCTGTTATCCACCTTATAAACGTCTGCACCGTAAAGCCTCTGCGCCTCAGCTATAACGCTGTCAAGCTTAGAATTTTCACAGCCGGGTCTGGCATCTCCCACTATAAATTTATTGTCTGTCAAAAGCTCATCGGCATGCTGCCATGTAAGTATATCTAAAAAAGTATCCGTACCTGTTATAAAATAAGTTTCGGCCTTTCCGCCGGCTTTTTTCCTAATCTCCCTAAGAGATAGATATGTATATGATATTTCTGTACTTCTAAGCTCAATATCCGAAACATCAAAGCCGTCAAGTCCCTCTATTGCAAGCTTTATCATCGCAAGCCTGTCATTTGCGCTTGTAACCTTTTTGCCTATCTTAAAAGGCTGGACGCCCGCCGGCATAAATATTATTTTATCAAGCGAAAGCTTATTTTTGACATCAATTGCCAAATTTATATGGCCATTATGGATCGGATCAAACGAGCCTCCCATTATTCCGATTTTTTTCATAAGTTAATTATCGTCTCCTCTTTTTAGACCAAGCTCTGCAAGCTGCTGGCCTGTAACCTTGCCAGGAGCTTCGGAAACCATACACTGTGCGGCTTGATTTTTAGGAAATGCCATAACTTCTCGTATGCTATTTTCTCCTGCCAAAAGCATAACCATTCTGTCAAGTCCATATGCAAGTCCTCCGTGAGGCGGAGCGCCATATTTAAATGCTTCTACTAAAAATCCGAATTTTTCTTCTATCTCGCTGTCGCTTATGCCTAAAATCTTAAACATTTTAGTTTGAAGCTCTCTGTCATGAATTCTTATAGATCCGCCACCGAGCTCAACACCATTTAGGACTATATCATAAGCATTAGCCTTTACATTTTGTGGTTGTGTATCAAGCAAGCTTATATCCTCCTTCTTAGGAGAAGTAAATGGATGGTGCATAGCACTGAGAGCTCCTGTTTCGCTGTCTTCCTCAAACAGAGGAAAGTCAACAACCCAAAGCAAGTTATAAATATTATCATCTAAAAGTCCCATCTCGCCTGCAATATGTCTTCTCAAAAAGCCAAGCGTATCAAATACAACTTTTGCCTTATCCGAGCATATGAGTATAAGATCGCCGTCTTTAGCTTCAAATACTTTTACAATTTCAAAAAGTTCTTCTTGTGAGAAAAATTTATTTACAGATGATGAAATCTCATTATTTGCTAATTTTATCCACACAAGACCCTTTGCACCGTAGCTTTTTGAAGCTTCTATCAGCTTATCTATTTTTTTTCTTGTATAAATCTCTGCTCCGCCGTCTATACAGATACCTCTGACATCCCCGCCATTTTTAAGCGCATCAGTAAATACTTTAAATTCGCAA
Organism: uncultured Porphyromonadaceae bacterium; assembly: GCA_963634825.1. GTDB lineage: Bacteria > Bacillota > Clostridia > Peptostreptococcales > Anaerovoracaceae > Gallibacter. The sequence goes on from CAVHCP010000002.1 coordinate 65,723, forward strand.
TCACTGACTATGTCATTTAACTTTTTCAATTCGAATCCAAATCTCGTATCAGGCTTATCGCTTCCAAATCTTTCCATTGCCTCATCGTATGTCATACGCGGAAGCGGAAGCTTTATGTCTATCCCTTTTACATCCTTAAAGAGCTTTTTTAGAAAGCCTTCATTTACCTCGATGACATCATCCTGATCAACAAATGACATCTCAAGGTCTATCTGTGTGAATTCCGGCTGTCTGTCAGCTCTTAGGTCTTCGTCTCTAAAGCATTTTGTTATCTGGACATATCTGTCTGTACCTGCAACCATCAAAAGCTGCTTAAATAGCTGTGGTGACTGCGGTAAAGCATAAAATGAGCCATGCTGAATCCTCGAAGGTACCAAGAAGTCCCTTGCTCCCTCCGGAGTTGGCTTCATAAGCATAGGTGTTTCGACCTCTGTAAAGCCATTATCATAATAATAATCTCTCGCACATTTTGTAATCTCATTTCTGAATGTGAGATTTCGCTGCATTTTTTGCTTTCTCAAATCAAGATATCTATATTTCAATCTCAAATTGTCATCAACATTGTCATCATCCTTTACATAGATAGGTGGCGTATCCGACTTGCTATAAATAATTAAATCGTCTGCAAATACTTCGATTTCACCTGTAGGAAGATCGGGATTTTTTGATTCTCGTTCTTTTACTACGCCTTTGACGCCTACAACAAATTCGCTTCGCAAGGTATCTGCCTTTTCAAAAAGCTCCTTTGCGATTTTGTCATCAAAAACTATTTGTGTTATACCGCTTTTATCACGCAAATCGCAAAAAATCAATGCTCCGAGGTTTCGTCTCTTTGCAATCCAACCATTTAAAATAACCTCTTTATCAATATCATTTGCATTTAATTCTCCGCACATATGCGTTCTTTTAAAAATATTTGACATTTTCCTCTCCAGTATCTGTTTTGTTTATTATAATTTTTTTGCTTTTATTACTTAAATTATTATGCTATAGAGCTTCTATGATTTTTGCAAGCTCAAAAGGCACTTCATCCTGAGTTGATGTTGCCATTGTTTTTATGGAAACAATACCTCTTTTTAGCTCATCTTCGCCTATTACTATTGTCTTTTTGGCACCGACTCTGTCCGCAAGTTTAAACTGTCCTTTGAGATTTCTCTCCATACAATCTATCTCAACATCAAGACCTTCTTTTCTAAGGTCGTTTGCCAATTTCAGAGCTGCATTTCTTTCCTTTTCGCCCATATATGCAATAAGTGCGTCCACATCATCTTCCTTTGGAATTTCAATACCGTTTGCTTCCATCACAAGGAGCAGTCTTTCCTTGCCAAGTCCAAAACCTACGCCCGGTATATCATTGCCACCAAGCTCGTCTCCAAGGTTGTCATAACGGCCTCCGCCACAAACTGTACCTTGCGCCCCTATAGTATCTGTTACAAATTCGAATGCAGTCTTTGTATAATAATCAAGACCTCTGACTATTCCCGGATTTACAACATATTTTATGCCAATTGCATCAAGAAGCTCCTTTAGCTGGTTGAAATCATTTTTGCAATCATCGCAAAGATAATCGATCATCATCGGTGCGCCTTCTATGAGCTTTTGGCATTCACTGCTCTTGCAATCGATGATACGCATAGGATTCTTTTCGTATCTATTTTTACATGTATCGCACAGCTTGTCATAATTTGGCTCTAAAAACTTTTTTAGAGCCTCTCTGTGCTCTTTGCGACATTTAGGACAACCTACCGAGTTTATCTCAAGCGTCAGATTTTTTATTCCAAGCTCACTCAAAAAGTCATATGCAAGCGATATGATCTCGGCATCTGCAATCATACTGTGCGAGCCGAAGATTTCTACGCCAAACTGGTGAAACTGTCTCAACCTGCCCGACTGTGGCTTTTCATACCTAAAGCATGGAATATTATAATAATATTTTGTCGGCTGCGGATCTGCATAGACCTTATTTTCGAGGTGAGCTCTCATTACAGGAGACGTGCCCTCAGGTCTGAGCGTAAGGCTCCTCTTGCCTTGTTCCCATGTATACATTTCCTTTTGAACGATATCTGTTGTATCTCCGACTCCTCTTATAAATAATTCGGTATGCTCAAAATCCGGAGTTCTGATTTCCTTAAAATTGTATTTTTTACAAATATTCGCAATTATTTTTTCTATATAATGCCATTTATACGCTTCTTTAGGCATCATATCCTTTGTGCCTTTTGGCGCCATAGTCAACATATCATTTCCTCCTTAAAAAAAGCTGTTTTGCTTTCGTATTATCATCTCTTCAATTCTGTCTATATAGATTTCATAATTTAAAACATTCGGCACTCGCTTTAGCCTGTTTTCCTGCGGAAAGTATCGCTTTGATACGCCGCCGGCTCCAAGTGCCAATATGCTTTGATGCTCGTCCATTATCCTTATGTTATAAATGCTTTCTGCTTTGTCCTTGCAAAAGCCGACATTTTCGCCATTACCTGTCATATTTTTTTGCCTATAAAGGTAGTATGGAAAATATCCGGCTTTTTTGAGCATACTATATGCATACTCCGTCATAGCTTCCGCTATTTTTGCATGCTTATAATTGTACTCATCATCCTCTTTTGCAAGCTTTGACTTTTTCTTTAGCGCAAGCGTATGAACTGTAATATTTGTCGGCTCAAGTTCTAACATCTTATCTATCGTAAGCTTGAAATCATCTAAGCTTTCCTTTGGCAAGCCGGTGATAATATCCATATTTATATGAGAAAAGCCTATCTTCTTTGCAGCCTTTAGACTTTGTATTATCTGCTCGCTTGTATGCTTTCGCCCTATCAGCTCTAACGTGACATCATTCATCGTCTGCGGATTTATACTTATCCTATCCACACCAAAGCTCTTTGCTACTTTTAGCTTTTTTTCTGTTATCGTATCCGGTCTTCCCGCTTCAAGCGTAAATTCCCTTACACCCTCCAAATCAAAGCTTTCGTTAATCTTTAGCAATAGCTCCTTTAGCTGGTTCTCGTCAAGTGTAGTAGGTGTGCCTCCACCGATATAAATGCTTTCTATCTGAAGCCTTTTTTTATTTATCTCCTCTGCGACTGCTTCTATTTCTTTAAATAGTGCCTCCAGATATCTCTGAATTTCTTCTCGCCTTGCTACATTTGATGTAAATGAGCAATATAAACACCTCGTCGGACAAAATGGAATACCGATATAAAGGCCTATACTATTTTTGCTTGGAGCTCCTACATTCTCAATTTGCCTTTTATATATGTCAACTACAAGCCTTGTCTTTTCCTTAGAAACATAATACTCATTTTGGAAAATATCTGCCGCTGCTTTGATGCTGTCCTCTATGTCCGCATTATTTGAAGTTACTATCTCCCCGAACAGCTTTACAGGTCTTATGCCTGTTATTATCCCCCAAGGCAAATCCATAGACAGCTCATTTTTTAGTATGTCAAAAATTTCTCTTTTGAGCTTATTTTTATCGCCATCATATACAAGCTCAAAATATTTTCTTTTCTGTTTATTTTTCGGATTAGTGCTGTCGTCTTGATCATTTTTGGAATTTGCCACCTCATACTCTGAAAGCGATATTGTATTTGACGCATTTTCGTCTCTTTGATCAAGTATTATCAAAAACTCATCCTGCTTCAAAAAGGCTTTTATAAGCTCCTCATATTGATGTGCTTTTTTTACATTTTTTAATCTAAAATTATACAAAAGGATTGTGCTCCTTTTCAAAGCCTATAGTAGTCCTACCCATATGACCGGGGAAAACCTGCGTATCGTCATCCAAAACAAATAATTTCTCTTTTATGCTCTTAATAAGAGTTGGAAGCGATCCGCCCCTAAAATCAGTCCTACCGATAGATGCCTGAAATAGCGTATCACCGCTAAATAAAATTTTGCCCATTTTTATACACATGCCACCCGGGCTGTGTCCCGGAGTCATTATAAATACAAGCTCCGCTTCGCCTACCTTTAGCGTGTCGAGCTCTCCGACCAAAATGTCCGGAGTTATAACGATCGGTTTGCCAAAATCTGTCGACATGTTATATACAGGATCCGAAAGCAACGGAAGCTCATCCTTAGCAGCAACTATTTTACTACCGTATTTTTCTTTCATCGGAAGCACTCCGCCTATATGATCTCCGTGTCCATGAGTCAAAATAATATACTTCAAATCTATATTTTCTTTTTCTATTGTATTTGCTATTCGCTCGTTAAATCCGCCGGGATCTACTATAAATCCTTCGTTTGTATTTTCATCCCAAACTAAATATGTATTTACCATCAGCGGACCTGACGGCAGGTTTATCATCTTCATAAATTTCTCCGATTATATTTTGTAATTTGGCAATTTGACATTTTAGATTTTGCTTCTGTATACCTCATAAACGCCTTCTATGCTCTTCATGGAAAGCATCAGCTTGCTTATCTGGCCCGTATTTGAAATCAAAACCGTCAGGCTGACAGTTGCCATACCGTCCTTATCAGCCTTCGCATTTACGCTTGTAATGCTTGTGCCTGCGTTGTCGCAAGTCTTAGAAATGTCAGAAAATAAGCATTTTCTATCCTCGGCAACTATTGTTATATCTGCCTCGTAGCCCTCACCTGTCTGTTGCTCCCATTCGACATCTATAAATCGTTTTTTCTCTTCCTCCGGAAGTGCAACCATATTAGGGCAGTCTTTTCTATGTACCGAAACGCCTCGTCCCTTTGTAATATATCCTATGATTTCATCTCCCGGTACAGGGTTGCAACACTTTGAAAGTCTGACAAGTAAGCCGCCTACGCCCTTTACAATAACACCTTTATTGTCAACTTTTTGATGCGCAGGCTTCTTTTTTATCTCTTCGATAGTCTCTTTGTGTTCGGATTTCTCCTTAGTAGCATTATAAAGAGAAATAAGCTTCGTTCCTATATTGGAAAGTACCGTTCCCCCGTTACTTGCCTGCAAAAAGAGCTCCTTATCATCTTTAAATGACATTTCTTTTATTACTTTTGTTATAAAAGTGTTTTTTACAAGCTCCTTTGGCTCAAAGCCCTTTTTCCTGATGTACTTATCTAAGAGTAACTTACCCTTTTCGACATCATCGGATTTGTTTTCACGCTTTAGCCACTGCCTTATCTTTGTCCTTGCCGTAGCGCTCTTTACAATCTTTAGCCAATCTATCGAAGGACCGCTCGCATTTGATGATGTAACTATCTCCACAATATCTCCGTTTTCGAGCTTGTGGTCTATTGTCACCATCTTGCCGTTTATCTTAGCGCCAACGCACTTTGCTCCGACCTCTGAGTGGATTTTAAATGCAAAATCAAGCGGTGTTGCTCCGGCAGGTAATTCCATAACACGCCCTTTTGGCGTAAATACAAATACCTGATTTTCAAAAAGATCCATCTTTAGGCTTTCAAGAAACTCTGTCGGATTGTCAAGTTCCTTTTGCCACTCGAGCGATTGCCTGAGCCACGAAAGCTTTACCTCTTCTGTGTCAGCACTTATACCTTCTTTATATTTCCAATGCGCAGCGATACCATATTCGGCTATCTGATGCATTTCCTTTGTTCTTATCTGTATCTCAAATGGATCACCGAGGTCATCTATAACCGTCGTATGGAGTGATTGATACATATTAGGCTTTGGCATCGCTATATAGTCTTTAAATCTGCCCGGAATAGGAGTCCATATGGAATGGACTGTCCCAAGTATCGCATAACAATCCTTAACGCTATCTACAATAATACGTACAGCCATCAAATCAAATATTTCGTCAAGTTGCTTTCGCTGGAAACGCATTTTCCTAAAGATACTATATATTTGCTTAGTTCGTCCCGAAATCTCATAATTGATATTTGTATCCTTAATAGCAGTATTGATCTCTTCTATGATAGTATTGATACCGCCTTCTCTTTCGCGTGTTTTTTCGGCAATCTCTTTTTTTAGCTTTTGGTACTCGTCCGGCCATAGATGCTGCATACATATATCTTCGAGCTCAAACTTTATCGAATATATACCGAGCCTGCTTGCTAAAGGTGCATAAATATCGAGCGTTTCATTGCATTTTTCTTTTATCTTGTTAGGTGTCATATAGTTGATAGTCCTCAAATTGTGAAGTCTATCCGCAAGCTTTATTATCAGCACCCTTATGTCTTTTGACATAGCAAGAAACATCTTCCTGAGCGTTTCTGCCTGTTGCGCCTCTTTATTTTCGTATGCAAGAGAGCTTATCTTTGTAACGCCGTCTACAAGTAAAGCTACCTCTTTGCCAAACTCCTCCTCAAGCATTTCGCTTGTATATTCTGTATCTTCAACGACATCATGAAGCAAGCCGGCTTCTAAGGTGTATTCGTCCATACCAAGCTCAGCAAGTATCTTTACAACTGCCATCGGATGGATAAGATAAGGTTCTCCTGATTTGCGAAGCTGTCCTTCGTGCATTTTAGCCGCAACATCATAAGCCTTTCCTATCAAAAAGCTGTCGTATTTGGGATTTATTTCGAGTATTTCATCTAAAAATTCCTGCCTTGTCTCCATAATATCTTCCCTTTTGGATTAGTTTATTACACTAAAATCTTATCGTTTTTATCGTCCTTTTCTTTTTTGTTTTTCGCAGTAGCACCTACATATTTGTTCTTTTTCTTCTTTTTGCCTTCAGAAAGTGCTTTCTCATACTTTGATTTATTTTGTCTCTTTGAGAATTCATAGTATAGCGGGCTACATAGGAATATTGATGATAAACAACCTACAGAAACTCCGACCATAAGTGGCAATATGAATTCCCTCAGCGAACTGCTTGTCATAATAAACATCGGTACCATAACAATAAGGGTTGTAAATGTAGTCATTATAGAACGCGAAAGCGTCTGATTTATCGAAAGGTCTATTATTTCCTCTTCCGGCTTTCTCAAAAGCGCATTATTTTCCCTTATCCTATCAAATACAACTATCGTATCATTTATGGAATATCCGACAACTGTCAATATACCAGCTATAAATGGGTTATTGACCGTGATATTGAATACTGCATAAAATATCACTACCACAAGTACGTCATTTAAAACACCAAGAAGTGCCGCCGTACCGAATTTCCATTCCTTAAATCTAAATCTTATATAAATCAGCATACCAAGAGCCGCAAGAAGTACCGCTTTGATAGCATTGTTTCTGAGTTCTTTACCGACTGTAGGTCCAAATAGCTCCTGCGCAAGTATGTCGCTGTCTTCGAACTTAAACTCATCCTGCAAATCCTTTATCATTTCGTTTCGCTCTGTATTTTCGAGTGCTTCTACAGTCCTTATGATGATTTGCGAATTATCCTCACCTGCATATACTACCTCGGCATCAATATCCTTTTCCTTTAGTACATCCTCAACTTTTTCCATTTCGACTTTTTTTCCCATATCGATTTGTACCATAGTACCGCCTGTAAAGTCGATACCGTAGTTAAAGCCCTTAAATATACCAAAGCCAAGACCTATTACCATTACTACAGCAACTATGCAATAGCAAACCTTTCTGTGCTTGATAAAGTGGAATTTCTTATTGATTGCAAATGCAGGTGTACCATCTTCCTTGATTCCGAAAAATTTATTCTTCGAAAATCTCTTTGTATTTGCAAAGATTTCAAGATATAGATGTGTGATAACAACTGCTGTAAGCAAGCTGACTATAATACCGATAATAAGCGTCCAAGCAAATCCCTTTACGGCACTTGTACCTATCTGATATAGGATGATAGCCGCGATAAGTGTTGTAACCTGAGAGTCTATAACCGTGCTCATCGCTCTTTGAAAACCCGATTTTACGGCAACCCTTATCGTCTTACCGCTTACAATTTCTTCTTTGATACGCGTAAATATGACGACATTTGCGTCGACCGCCATACCGACAGAAAGTATCAAACCGGCTATTCCTGGCAACGTTATAACATTGCCCGCAAGCGTTATGATTGCAAATATGATCAAAATATACATTGCCAGCGCAATATCTGCGGCAAAGCCCATGATTCTATAACCAAATAACATGATCAAAAAGATTATGCATATGCCTATAATACCTGCTGTCACGCTCTTCTCAAATGCGTCAAGTCCGACCTTTGCACTTTGTACAGAGGAGGAAACTTCCTTTAAAGGTGCAGGAAGTGCACCGCCGTTTATAAGATCCGAAAGCTCCTTTGCCTCATCTTTTGTAAAGTTGCCTGTAATCTCACACTCACCGCCACTTATCTCTTCATTTACCTCAGGGCTTGAGATAACTTGGCTGTCGAGCATTATTACTATCGATTTATTTGAAACAGTTTGACCGCTACTATCCTTTATGGTTGCAGTTATATTGCCCGCAAGCGCCTTTTTGGTAGCTTCCTTAAATGCCTCCTTGCCGTCATCCTTTAGTTTTAGACTTACAGCATATCCTGCATTTTGACTGCTTTGTGTTACAGATGCTTTTTCGACAGAGCTACCGTCAAGCACAAATCCTCCGTCAGGCATTACAAATTTTAGCTGTGCAGTCTTGCCTATCTGATCTATCGCATTTTGTGCATCGTCTTCACCAGGGAGCTCAACTCTTATCCTATTGCCTCCCTCGACTCTGACTTCCGCATTGGCTATACCCATCTGGTCAACCCTTCGGTTTATAACCTCTTTTGTTTGATCCATTACTGCAGTAAGCTCTTCACCTTCAAGGTTTGTTTCTGCTTCCATAACAACATATACTCCGCCTTTTATGTCAAGTCCAAGCTTTACCTTGTCCTTTAGCGGAGATATATTGCCTATGCCATTTATGGATACATACCATCCAAATGCCATAAGTATTACCAGCAATATTGCTATAATTTTTTTAATTTTTTCTTTCATAATCTTAACCCCTAAACATTTTTTTGCAATGTATTATATTATATTCTTTTTTGGTTGGAAAATCAAGGGAAAACCCCTTGCTTCACATTGTCACATTTGATTTTGTTATGCTCATACACATTTACATATTTAGCTTTTTGTTATATCATAAAGGAATTAAATTTTAGGAGAGAAATTATGGGTTTATTTTCAATATTTCTGACAGGCGTAGGTCTTTCGATGGACGCATGTGCCGTATCATTTGCTAAGGGCGTATCACTTAAATCAAATGTCAAATTATATGCGTTTGTACTCGCTGTTTTTTTTGGCGGTTTTCAGATGCTTATGCCTCTTTTAGGATTTTGGGCAGGCACATATTTTGAACGATACATAACCGCCTTTGACCACTGGATTGCATTTATCCTGCTTTTGCTCATCGGTATAAATATGCTCCGCGAATCAAAGGAATCTGATAAAGAAGTCCCAGAGTCTATGGAAAAAACAAGTCACATTTCATTTAAGGAAATCCTCCTTATGGCAATCGCTACAAGTATCGATGCTCTTGCTGTCGGCATCAGCTTTGCCTTTTTAGGTGTAAATATCTGGACTGCTGTGCTTATCATAGGCGCAACAATATTTATAATCAGCTTTGCGGCGGTATTTTGCGGAAATAAAATAGGTGGCAAGCTTGGAAAATATGCAGGTATTATAGGCGGCATCATCCTCATACTTATTGGTGTGAAAATTTTGATTGAGCATCTATTTTTCTAAAATGATAGAAGTTTGCTTATAGTTTTTTTTTGTGCGAAGTAAAAGAGTATATCTCCTCTTGCAATTTCGTAGGCACAGCCTGCAATTGCTAGCGAAATGAGCATGGTGAGCGGACAAGCATCAGCAATGTTTGAGCACCAGCGGTGCGAGTTTTGCTGATGCTCCGCAAACCTGCGAATGAGTGCAAGCTATTGCCTGTGCTGAGAACTGCAAGAGGAGATATACTCTTTTACTTCGCTAACATAAAAAAATAAAAAAAACCTCGACACATTTGTATCGAGGTTTTTTGGTGAAAGATGAGGGACTCGAACCCCCAACCGACTGGTTCGAAGCCAGCGACTCTATCCAATTGAGCTAATCTTCCACATCAGCGAGCAGTCGCTCGCTCATATTTTAATATTTATATATCTTTTTACTCAGATATGTTTTTCAAAACAGCCTCAAACGCATCCATAAAAGGTGCATCATAGCTTGCAATTTCTCCCTTATCGCACAGTCCTGTAAGCTCATTATCTATCGGCAGCCTTTCGATAACAGGCAAATTGTATTTGTTTGCAATCTTGTCTATGTTACTTTTGCCGAAGACTTCAATCTTTTTATTGCAATCAGGACAGCTTATATAGCTCATATTTTCAACAAGCCCAAGAACGGGAATATTCATCTTCTCTGCCATCTTAACAGCCTTCTCGACTATCATCGACACAAGATCCTGAGGTGTTGTCACTATTATTATACCATCAACCGGCAAAGATTGGAATACCGTCAGCGGTACATCCCCTGTCCCAGGTGGCATATCTATAAACATAAAATCGATATCGCCCCACAGCACATCTGTCCAAAACTGCTCTACAACACCTGCAATAACAGGTCCTCTCCATACAACGGGATCTGTCGGATCCTCAAGTATAAGATTTGTAGATATCATTTTTATGCCATCTTTTGAAACAGCCGGAGCTATTCCCTGCTCACTTGCAAGGACCTGCCCGCTTACTCCAAACATTTTCGGAATAGAAGGTCCTGTCACATCGGCATCTAAAATTGCTGTATTATATCCGGATCTTTTGGCTGCAGTCGCAAAAAGTCCTGTCACAAGCGATTTACCGACGCCACCCTTGCCACTTACTACTGCTATCACTTTTTTTATATCGCTATTTGGATTTGCTTTTTTCTGAAAAGCATTATTTACGATATTCGCAATACGATCCGAGCAGTTTTCGTTACAGCTGTCACAATCATTATTGCAATTTTGATTTTTTTCCTGAGTCATTTTTTTACTTCCCTTCAACTATGTAATAATATCATCTTATAAAATACTTATCAATTTTTTATATTATCTCTGATTATTTTGAAAGCTTTTGCTTGATATTATCAGGCAAAGTAAAGCTTTTTGCTTCATCCTCTGTTGTAGGCACCTTTATGTTGCCTTTTTTAATCGCTTTTTTTAATATCTTTATATCTTCCTGCAGATTTTCGTCCTTGAGATTTCCAGCATTGTCGCTGAGATCTACACCGCCGTCTTTCATATTAAACAAAGTATGCTCACCCTTTAGCTTGCCTTTTATAGCATCGCTTATCAGCTCGGAAAGGCCGTCCTTCATATTTTTTACCGCTGAGCAAAGTACATTTGAAGATGCGAGAGAAGATTGATCCTTGTCGGCGCCGATAGCAAAGAAATCATACTCCTTAGCCGCCTTTATTATACCGACACCCGACGGGCCTGCAACATGCATTATCACATCCGTTTTGTCATTTTTGTACATACTCTTAGCCTTATCATATCCCTTTTGTTCATCATAAAATGAGCCTACATATTTTTTTATAATCTCAATATCGGAATTAGCGACTTTTGCACCGGACTCATATCCATACCAAAACAAATCAACTGTCGCTCTGTCATCTCCTCCAAGCAAGCCTATTTTGTTTGTTTTAGTATTTTTTGCCGCTGCATATCCCGCCAAAAAAGCACTTTCATTGTCTGCAAAGCTTATACTTGCAACATTTTCGGCACTTATATCGGAATCCACAACAACAAAGCTGCTATCCTGTTCTTTTTGCGCCACATTTTTAACCGCTTCCTCAAGATTGCTACCAACTGCTATCGTGAGCGTAGCACCCTCATCTGCTGACTCGGTCAATATTTTTTCGTATTCGTTTGACGAAGTTGCTTCTAAAAATCTTATATCTATGTCTTCGTCCTTTTGAATATCCTCAAGTGTTTCCAAAACTTTATCATTAAAAGAAAGATCGCCAAGACCTCCCTCATCTGTCACCACCGTAATTAGCGGTTTTTTTTCTGCGACCTCATTTTGCTTATCCTCTGCCGTTTGGCATGAAACCATAAAAAATGGAATTACCATTACAGAAATAAAGATTGCTATCGCTTTTTTCATTACATTTAACTCCCTTTTTTAAATTTAAGTAAATTATAACATAGCGAGTATCAATTTAAAATCGGATTTAAGATTGGAAGCTGCTCTCTGCATTCCTTTACCTGCTGCATATCGATTTCCGCCTTTAAAATCTCCTCATCAAAGCCTGCCATACAAACAGCATCGCCCCACGGGCTCATAATGCAGCTGTGTCCAAAGGCATCATATGGTGCATCCTTATCAAGTGCAGGTGCACAGGCTATAACAAATGCCTGATTGTCAACGGCTCTTGACCTCATAAGATGTTCCCAGTAGCCGGGTCCTGTTACCATATTAAATGCGGCAGGTATTACAAAGATTGTCGCTCCCATTTGCTTTGTCATTATATCGAATTCGCCTGCAAATCTGACATCAAAGCAGACGGCAATACCGATTTTGCCAAACTCAGTATCGACAACCGTCAGCTTATCTCCGGGCGAAAGAACTTTTGATTCCATAAATCTGATTTTATCCGGTATATCAACATCAAAGAGATGATACTTTCTGTGCTTTGCAATCATTTTGCCTTTTCTGTCAAAAGCGTAACATGTATTATATACCTTATCACCTGCAAGCTCCGCCACAGAGCCTGCAAATATATAAACGCCAAGCTCAGAAGCAAGTTTAGAAATCATACTATTCGTTTTGCTGTCTTCTTCGTATTCGCCATATTCTCTAAAATATTTTGTGCCATATGGGCAGTTCCACATTTCGGGTAAAACGATTATATCTGTACCGCCACTCGCAGCTTCTCGTATTTTACCTTGCATTTTTGCAAGTGTCGCATCCTTATCCATAAATCCGGCTGCTTGCACGAGTGCTACCTTTATTTTTTTCATTCCTTTTCTCCCCTCAAAATCTGTATGAGATTTCTTGTTATACGAGCCGTAAGCCCCCATATCGCCTTGTCCTTGTAATTATATATCGGTACATCGGCGGTGCTGCCTCTCCAAGGGTAATCCTCTGTTATCTGTGCCTTTTCAAACGGAAAGTCCTCTCTGTGAAATTGTATCAAATCGACTAAATGCATCTCCGGATCGTTTGTTAAAAACCAGTCAAGCGGTACGGTGAACACCTCCGAAACCTCCTCTTTATTTAGCCTGATATTTTCGTATGCTCTTCGTGATATGAATGCTATGAAGCTGTACATCGTAAAATTTGTCTGAGTTACAAGCTTATCTCCCTCAGCTATTATTTTTATATCCTTCTCGCTGATGCCTATTTCCTCAAAGGTTTCTCTTATTGCCGCTTTTTTGGGCGTTTCATTTGCTTCTATTGCTCCTCCCGGAAAGCATACCTCTCCTGGCTGGCTTGCTATGACGCTTGATCTTACTTCAAACAAAATATGAAGCTCATTATCAATTTCCACAAGTGGCACAAGCACCGAAAAAAAGCTGTGCTCTCCTACAGTCGAAAGCTCTCTATTTTGTAATTTTTGCTTTATTTCTTCTATGTTCATATGCTAAACCTATTTTAAATTAAAGTTTTTTTAAATTATTTTATCTGTTTTTATCAATCTTTTTTCTTGTTTTCGTGCAAATTTATAAATGAAGCAAGAAGTACAAGAATGATGCCCACTATCGAATTCCAAGGCAATTCCTCATGTAAAATCAAAACCGCAAGTATAGGTGCTATCGCAGGTTTTATAAAAAATGTAACCGAGCCTGTTGCTGCATCCGAATATTCAATCGCAAGGAAATAACATAAATATCCGAGTCCTGTTACAAATATGCTGACATAAAGCACAGGAAGTATAGCATCTCCGAGACCTGCAATTATTGGTTTGCCTGCAATCAGATTTATAATCATAAGGACTATCGAACCTTCTATAAAGCTAAAGCTGATCTGCGTAAAAAGTCCAACCTCTTCTGTTGCCCTCTTGCCAAGCGCTGTATAAAGACCAAAAGCGGCAGCTCCGGCAAGGACTAAAAATACACCTGTAAATGTATTCCCCTCTTGTATATCCCATGGTTTTATCATAAAAAATGCGCCTGCGAGCCCTACAAATATGGCTATAATTTTGTTTCTTGAAATTATCTCTTTGTCAATAATGCGCGCAAATATCAAAGTAAATAAAGCGCTCATAGAAATGAGGACAGAGGCTGTCGAAGCGTTTGACTTCATAACGCCAAGCTGGAAAAGAAGCATACTTACCGGTATATTTATTATTCCGATAAATCCCCAATAAAAAAATTGTTTCAATGTCGGTTTTAAATGCTCTCTTTTCATTTCTTTTATTGCAAATGGCAACAAAAACAGTCCGCCTAAGAAAAATCTCACCGCCGTAAGCTGAAACGAGTCAACATTATTGCCTGCAATCTTTAGGGCGATTTCCATAGTGCCAAACAAAAATGCGGCAGCTATAACTCCTCCATATACCTTAGTATTTCTGCTCATCAAAATCATCTTCTTTCACATTTATTTTTTGCATAAAAATGGCAGCACTCTTTAAAGTGCCGCCTTTTAGCCTTTAATTTAATATCTGACAGTCAGAAAAATCCACACCTATCATTTCTTCTTTTTCAGCACTCAAGCTTACTACAAACTCTATATCATATATTTTTGAGAGTTTTTTGAGTCTTTCTATAAACTCCGGCAGGTTGCCAAGTGAGACATCAGCATGCTTTAGTATACCGTCTATGAAAATTATCTCAATATCATGATTTGAGCTTATAATTCCATATAAAAATCCGATGTATTCGTCGCTATTTGTAATATTAGGAAAATCCTCCATACAAATAACTCTCATCGAATGCTTTAGGTCAAATATAAGTCTGTGGTTTTTATTTATAAATATTACATTGCCCTTTACTTCTTCAACTTTTTGGTTTGCAAGATCCACCATTTTCTTTGTCTTGCCAGCGCCTTTGTGGCCCACTAATAGATTAACCATCTCAGTTTCCTCCTTCTTTGTGTGCTTTTTTTTATTATACACTCTAACAAAGTAGTTATCAACAATTAACGAGCAGGTTTCTCAATTTTTAGCCGATAATCTGAGCTGTCCGCATGCTCCGTCTATATCGCTTGCAAGCTCTCTTCTTACAGTCACCGGTATGCCTGCTTCATCTATTGCTTTTGCGATTTCCTTTGCATTTTTTCTATTTGTGCCGACAAGGCCTGTTTCCTTTACTTCATTTAGCGGAATAAGATTTATATGGCAAAGCATCCCTTTCAAAAGCGATATTAGCTCATTTATGACTGCAGGCGTATCATTTTTGCCTGCAACTAGAGCATATTCAAAGGTTATACGCCTATTTGTAAGCTTTATATATTCCTTGCATGCAGATATCAATGTAGCAATATCATACTGCTTGTTTACAGGCATCATACTGCTTCTTAATTCATCATTTGGCGCATGGAGCGAAATAGCCAGGTTGACCTGTGGCATGTCTTTGGCAAACCTTGATATGGAAGGTACAAGCCCGCATGTAGAAACCGTAATATTGCGCATTCCTATATTTAGTCCTTTTTCATTATTTATAAGTTTTATAAATTTGCAAAGCTCATCATAGTTGTCAAACGGCTCACCTGTCCCCATAACCACTACGTGCCCAATTTTTTCTTTTGTATCATCCTGCGTAGCAAGGATTTGATCAGCCATCTCTCCTGCCGTCAAATTTCTTTTTAGGCCGTCAAGAGTTGAAGCGCAAAATTTACATCCCATCCTGCACCCTGCTTGTGATGATATACATAGCGTATTGCCATATTTATATTTCATAAATACGCTCTCTATTCGATTGCCATCCTCGAGCTCAAATAGATATTTTTTGCTACCGTCAAGCTTGCTTTCTTGCTTTTTGACAATTGAAAGAGAAGAAAGGTATGTAACCTCTCCAAGCTTTTGAATTAAGGAGTTTGGCAAATTGTGCATTTCATCAAAGTCCTTTGCTCCTTTATAAATCCATTCAAAAACTTGAGTAGCTCTGAACTTTTTTTCTTCTATGCCTTCAAAAAATGTTTCAAGCTCTGAAATGCTCATATTTTTTAAATTTATTTTAGCTATTTTATTTTTATCAAAAAAATTTTTTCCCATACGATTATTTTAATAGTTCTTTTGTAAATTCCAATGAGACTCATTCTTTAATTCTTGCAATGTCTTGTCTCTCATACTTTTGGGCATACGCGGATAAAAACCCAATATATATCCTAAATCTGCCCCTATCATTTCTTTGTCATATTCCGACAGATAAATACTTGCATAAACCTTGATTTCTTCATATTCCGGTATTTTCTTTATTTCCTCATCATCTTCAAAAGTAAGCAAATCTGATAAATACTCTATATATTCTTTCGATCCATGCGTCATTTTTTCCCCTGGCTTTTTAAATAACTATCTAAAGTGTTGCTGATTTCGTATACTGTTAATTCTCCTTTACCATCTATATCTTTAGCATCTGTCGAATAAGCATACACACCTCTTATGCCAAAAAATCCTATAACTATTATTAATATTATTGATATTGTCTTTATTCCCTTTTCCCTTTTCTTTTCCATTCTCTTTGCCTATTTTATTCTAATTACTCTATATTTTGATGTTTTTACTTTGCTTAGAGGATAGTCTTTTCTATCACTTGTATTTCCAGAATACTTCCAATTTCCCTTACCTCCTCCTGTTATTATTATAGTATGATACCACCTTTCTCCATTATATAGCTGCACAACATCGCCAAGTTTTAAATTATTTTGTATCTGTGTTTTTGAAGTATAATACTTGATTGTTGCTCCATTTTTAGACCAATATTTTGCAAAGTCTTCTACCCCACTCCAAGCAGAACTCCATTTCCATGTTTTACCATACGCTGTGCCAGCGCCCGTATCTACATATTTCATATACCAAAACTTACTGGTTACATTCTGAGCTCCATACTTATTTTTGTCTTTATAAAAATTGTTTGGTATTGTCATTTTTTTACCACCTGCATATACCGATTGTGATACAAAATTTGTGCAATTTTTTGAAAAACTCTTATATTTTTTATTCTTTTTAAGAGCATAAGTTTTTGCATATGCCACAACCTTATTTGTACTATAACCACTTGATGCTACCGTTGATATTTCGCTTTTTCTAACATTGATTATATTTTTAAAAATTTCTTTTTCTGTTTTTAGATCGTTAATTTTTCCACTCTGTTTTATTTCATCAATTGTTTTGTTGTGCATACTTTTCGGAATTCCATTAAGTTTTTTCTCTTCATAGTTCTCTCCCTCATTTTTATATTCATAACTTGCAGAATTACTTCCTCTTCTAAATTCTTTATAGTTTTAGCCTTCATTCTTAGTGACATGATTTTATACAGTCATTCAATTTCCGATCTCATTCCATCTTATTTTAATATTATACATATAGCCGATTACTTCCTCAACTCTTATAATATAAACTTTTGAAGCTATCCATCTTTTTCTTCATCTACTACAAAAAAACTATATCTCCCGAAGCTTCTACATAAGCTTTTTTGTATCAAATACTTTAGAGATATAGTTTTTTCTTTCACTATTATTGATATTAAATACTTATTTTTTTAGTATCAGTGCTATAAGCTCAAGTGGCTCGTCGCTTGTATTCACAAGGCCGTGAGTACTGCCGTCATCGCAAAATGTCACATCGCCTGCGACAACCTCATAAGTCTCGTCATTATCATAATATGTGCCGCTTCCCTTTACGATATAATAAGTTTCTGTTTCGCCCACATGCTTGTGAACTCCAACCTCACAATCCTTATTTAGAATAACCTTACCATAGAGTGCGCAATGCTCGCCTCTTTTTGTTTCATCTAACAGTTCATGCTTTATGATATAACCGATACCGCCGTTGGCATTTTCTTTTTTGTCAATCGGTCTTTCGTTTTCCTTTATCCTTGGCATTTAAAAACCTCCTTGATATTTTATATGCTACTTTTTACTTACAGCTATGAGCGCTTTATGACCGTTGATATCAAAGGCTTCTTTTGCATCACCCTTTTTAAGTGCAAGTGCAAGCGTTTCTTTCATTATATATTCCTTATGCTTTGTAACCGCCTGCCATAGCTCATCGTCGCATGAAAGTAATATCTCGATATTGTCCATCATTTCAAAGTCGTTTTGCTTTCTTAACTGCTGTACCTTTGAAACAACCTCTCTTGCAAGTCCCTCATCTACAAGCTCCTGATTTAGGTTTGTATCAAGAATTACAAATACATTATTTTCCATTGTAACGGCAAAGCCCTCTTTTGCACTGATCCTTACATCGATCATTTCAGGCGTTACTTTATATGTATTAGTACCTAATTTTAGCTCAAACTCCTTCTTTTCCAAAACCTTTGCAGGTTCTTCTTTTGCTAGGTATTGTGCAAAAGCATTTATATCAGAGCCCATTACCGGACCTGCTACTTTGAAGTTTGGCTTTAGCTCATAATCCATATATTTAGAAAGAACATTTTCAAAATCGACTTCCTTGATATTGAGCTCTTCCTTTAGAAGCGGTACGAGATCCTCGATCAGTGGCTTATATTTGCCGTCTACAAGTACGCTCGAAAGTGGCTGTCTAACCTTGATCTTTTCCTTTTCTCTGATGCCTCTGCCAAGAGTTACTAATGTGCGCACAAGGTCCATTCTCTCTTCTATCTTTTCGTCTATGAGGCTTTCGTCAGCCTTAGGGAAGTAGGATAGATGTACTGACTCTTCGCCTGTCAGCTTATCGTACATCTCTTCTGAGATAAATGGTGCAAATGGAGCCATAAGCTTTGATACACCAACCAGCACATCGTATGTTGTCCTATATACCGCTTTTTTGTCCTCCGACATACCCTCTGTCCAAAATCTTCTTCTTGCACGTCTTATATACCAGTTCGAAAGATCCTCTGTTACAAAGTCCTGTATAGCTCTTGTCGCCCTCATATGATCATAGCCGTCCATATATTCTGTTACCTGCTTAACGACCTTGTTATATCTTGAGATGATCCATCTGTCAAGCTCAGGTCTGTCAGCTACAGGCACATCGAATTCTTTTGGATCTATATTGTCCTGATTTGAGTAAAGCACAAAGAAATTATATACATTTTTTAGTGTTCCAAAGAATTTAGAAACTAAGTCAGCAAGTCCGTCCTCGTCAAATTTTGTCGGCGTCCACGCAGGTGATGACTGCAATAAATACCATCTTGGTGAATCCGCACCGTACTGATCAAGAAGCTTGAAAGGATCTACGGTATTGCCCTTTGACTTACTCATCTTCTTGCCATTTTTATCAAGAATCAAATCATTTACGAGTACATTTTTGTATGGAGCCTTACCCTTTATAAATGTAGATATCGCCATCAATGAATAAAACCAACCTCTTGTCTGGTCGATACCCTCGCATATATAGCTTGCAGGGAACATCTGCTCATCAAATTTTTCTTTATTTTCAAAAGGATAATGATGCTGTGCATATGGCATAGCTCCGCTGTCAAACCAGCAGTCCATTACTTCCGGTACTCTTGTCATCGGTTTGCCGCATTTTGGACAAGTCAAATGCACGTCGTCCACATAAGGTCTGTGCAGCTCTATGTCTGTTGTTATGTTTTCCTGTGCCTTTTCCACAAGCTCTTCTCTTGATCCAACGCATTCGATATGACCGCACTCGCATCTCCAGATCGGTATCGGAGTACCCCAGTATCTGTTTCTTGAGATTGCCCAGTCCTTGACCTCTGCAAGCCAGTTGCCAAATCTCTTTTCGCCTACGAAGTCCGGATACCAATTTACTGTATTGTTATTTGCTACAAGCTGATCTTTTAGCTTGCTCATCTCTATATACCAGCTTGGCTTTGCGTAGTATATCAATGGTGTTGAGCATCTCCAGCAATGAGGGTAGTTATGCTCCATCTTTTTCTTTGAAAATAGTTTTCCCTCATTTGCAAGATATTTTACTATCTCAACATCGAGTCCTTCTTCCATTACGAACTTGCCTTTCCAAGGAGTCTGTGTATATTTCCCCTCTTCATCCACAGGATTTACAACAGGCAAATTGTATCTTCTGCCTGTATTATAGTCATCCTCGCCGAATGCAGGGGCAGTATGAACGATACCTGTACCGTCTGCAGTTGTAACATAATCAGCACATGTTACGAAAAACGCATTGCCATCAACCTTTACAAATGGCATAAGCTGCTCATACTGTATGTTCTCAAGGTCTTTGCCCTTCATCTCCTCAAGGACTTCATATGTATCATCGCCAAATACCGCCTGTGCACGCTCCTTAGCAAGGTAGTATATATCTCCCTCATGCTCACCGGAGGTCATCTTTACTTTTACATAATCAACCTCAGGATTTACGGTAAGGGATACATTTGATGCAAGCGTCCAAGGAGTAGTTGTCCATGCGAGGAAATACTCGTTGTCAGCATCCTTTTTCTTGAATTTTGCAACAACTGTCAAAACCTTTACTTCCTTGTAGCCTTGCGCTACCTCATGTGAAGCAAGACCTGTGCCGCATCTTGGGCAGTATGGCAAGATTTTATGTCCTTCATAAACGAGACCTGCTTTAAAAAATTCCTTTATGATCCACCAGCATGATTCGATATAATCATTATTTAGTGTAATATATGGATTTTCAAGGTCTACAAGATATCCCATACGTCTTGTCATCTCACGCCAAAGGCTCTCATAAGAAAATACGGATTCTCTGCACTTTTCGTTAAATTCCTTGATGCCATATTTTTCGATATCTTGTTTGCCTGTCATTTTTAATTGCTTTTCAACTTCAATCTCTACAGGAAGTCCGTGTGTGTCCCATCCTGCTTTTCTTCTAACCTGATAACCCTGCATTGTCTTGTAGCGACATACAGAGTCCTTGAGTGTTCTTGCCATCAAATGGTGAACGCCAGGCTTGCCGTTTGCAGTAGGAGGACCTTCGTAAAAGATAAATTGTTCGTTGCCTTCTCTTGTTGTGACGCATTTGTCAAGAAGGTCTTCTTTTTCCCATTTTTCGACCTGCTCCATTTGCAGATCTGCTATCGGTTTGTCTGATAAGTTTTTAAACATGTCCTTCCTCCTTATTATATAAAAAACTTATTAAAAAAATCCCTAATCCTTATGGATTAGGGACGATTTCTAAATTAACCGCGGTACCACCCTGTTTGCACTTTATCTTATTATCGCCATTGGCTTGCCGATATTGCTTTGCCAAAAGCATATAAAGTGCCACTTGTTGATATTAACTTTTAGACTCCGGACTGATTCGTTACCTCTTTCACCAACCGACTCTCACCTTGCACGGTCTCTCTGTAAGGATATTATTAAAGTAACCGGTTCCATCTTTGCCTTTTTGATTATGTCTTGCATTTTAGCACTCACAAAATATATTTGTCAAGCAGGTTTTTTCGTTACAAATAAAAAGCTTTACATTTTATTGTCCTACTTCAAAGACCGAATCTGATTTTTTTTGAAATTTTAGAGGTGTATCACCCTTGTACAATAAATAGTATTCTTTATTCAAATATATGAAATATCCAACACCATTGCCCTCGCTATCTTTCAAAACCATATATCCGTCATCCGTCCTTTCTGAGGATAACACCGTTTCATTTTGTGAGATGTCGTACAATACAACTTTATTTTTATCAGCCTCTTCACCGTCGTTTGAGAAAACATTTAATGTCTTTACATCGTACTTATGTTCCTTATCTGTTTGCTCAATTTCATAATATCCGCTAAAATTCTTCGCATCTATATAATAACCTCTCTTTGTCATTATATTTGTTTCCACGCAACACAGAGCTATAACAGCTATGATAGAAATCCCTATAAGAATATTTCTCATCCTTGTAGACATTTTTGCTCGCCTCCCTTACTGTTTTACTAACCAAGCATTAGCTCTAATAGTTTCTGTTGTCTTGTATGGTTTTAAATTTTGCCAAGCAGAATTCGCCTTTTGAGATTTCATCTGTACCACTATAACAGTTGTCTTTACTTGTTTTTTTGCTTTTACTTTGTAATAACCCTTACTCTTAGCTACTAAATTTACTGCATGAACACCGCTTCCACCTTGTTTTCCTAGTGGAATACTAAATCCTACGCTACCTATTCCATAACCGACAGACATCGAAAGGTTTGCCTTTACGCTACCTCCATTTTCTCCATACGAAAGTGAATCGCCTTTTTTTAGATATGTTCCTTTTTTGGGCTGACCTGATACATATTTTTCGCTTGTCCACTTTGTCTCTGTCACAGTAACTGTACGGTAGTAATAGCCTCGAGCATATTTTGCTTTTGTTACCTTAACATTTGATTTAGCAAATGCAGTTGAAGGAATAAATACTGCCACTACCACAAAAACTATTAGTACTAGAGTTATAACTTCTCTTCTCTTCTCTTCTCTTCTCTTCTCTTCTCTTCTCTTCTCTCATTGATTTTAACCCCCTTTTTATATTTGTAAAGAAACTTTCGTTTCTAAACTATAACAGTTCCTTGCGGGAAAGATTTATCCTATCTTGACTGTCGATATCTGTAACCTTAACCTTTACGATATCGCCAATCTGCATCTCATCTTCGACTTTTTCTACTCTGTGTTTAGCCATTTTTGAGATGTGCAAGAGACCTTCCTTGCCCGGCAGGATTTCAATAAACGCACCGAAATTCATAATGCGTACAACCTTGCCGTCGTATATCTCGCCAACCTCGACATCCTTTGTAAGAAGCTCGATTTCTTTTTTAGCTTCCTCCGCTCCGCGCATATCTGTTGATGCGATATATACATCGCCATCGTCTGTAATATCAATCTTAACGCCGGTTTTTTCAACGATTGCATTGATTGTCTTGCCTCCCGGACCGATAATAATCCTGATTTTTTCCGGATCTACCTTTAGCGAAATTATGCGAGGTGCATAAGGTGAAAGCTCTTTTCTTGGTTCAGGGATTTCTGCAAGCATTTCGCCCATGATATGCATCCTACCTTCATAAGCCTGTTTTAGAGCATCTTCGAGTACTTTTTTTGAAAGTCCGTGCACCTTTATATCCATCTGTATTGCAGTAACGCCTTTTTTTGTACCTGCAACCTTAAAATCCATATCTCCGAGAAAATCTTCCATACCTTGTATGTCGGAAAGGATTGCCATAGTCGAGCTACCGTCCTCCTCGACTCTTTCTACAAGTCCCATTGCTATACCTGCTACAGGCGCTTTGATAGGTACACCTGCATCCATAAGCGCAAGGCAGCTACCACAAACCGAAGCCTGAGATGTAGAGCCGTTTGATGATAATATCTCAGATACAACTCTTATTGCATATGGGAATTCCTCTACTGACGGAAGTACAGGAAGTATTGCTCTTTCTGCAAGTGCTCCGTGTCCTATCTCTCTTCTGCCCGGACTTCTTATAGGTCTTGCTTCACCGACTGAATATGGCGGGAAGTTGTAATGATGCATATATCTTTTTTCTGTTTCTTCTGTAAGACCGTCAAGACGCTGCTCTTCTGATATTGTGCCGAGTGTTGCAACAGAAAGCGCCTGTGTTTGACCTCTCTTAAACAGTCCGCTTCCGTGTGTTCTTGGCAAAATACCTGTATCTACCCAGATAGGTCTTATTTCGTCATACTTTCTGTTATCAGGTCTTATCTTATCATCCAAAATGAGGCTTCTTACCTGCTCCTTTGTAATAGCATAAAGTACATTTGCGATATCCTTTTCGCTTTCTGGATATTTTTCTGCAAAATGTTCTTGTGTTTCCTCCTCGACCTTGTCCATATTTTCAAGACGTTCCATCTTTTCGACCGTATGTACAGCCTCTCTCATTTTATCCTGAGCATACTCTCTGACATCGGCTTCGATCTCCTCCGGTACTTTATATAGTTCAACCTCCATCTTAGGTTTGCCTACCTCGCTGACAACTTCATCGATGAAAGTAATGATTTCCTTTATTTCTTCGTGTGCGAACATAATAGCATCAAGGATTGTAGCTTCAGGTACTTCATTTGCACCTGCCTCTACCATCATAATAGCGTCCTTTGTTCCCGATACTACAAGATGAAGGTCACTTTTTTCTCTCTGCTCAAGACCCGGATTTATTATAAATTTACCGTCTAGCATTCCAACAAGCACCGAAGCTGTAGGACCATCCCATGGAATGTCCGAAATAGCAAGTGCCACAGATGAGCCTATCATTGCAGCAATTTCTGATGGTGCATCAAGGTCTACTGACATAACGGTTGCAACTACCTGCACATCATTAAAAAATCCCTTTGGGAAAAGCGGTCTTAAAGGTCTGTCCATAAGCCTTGAGTTTAGAGTTGCTTTTTCGCTCGGTCTGCCCTCACGCTTGATAAATCCTCCCGGTATCTTGCCTGCCGCATACATTTTTTCTTCATAATTGCAGCTTAGAGGAAAAAAGTCGATATCAGGTCTTGGTGTTTTAGATGCAACAGCTGTAACATTTACAACCGTATCTCCGTATCTTACCATTACCTGTCCGTTTGCCATTTCACAAACCTTACCGATTTCAAGCTCTAAAAGCTTGCCTCCGACTGCCGTTCTGTAAGTTTTATAACCTTCGTACTTCATTTTAACAACTACCTCCTGTTAAAATCTCTCATAAAATAAATTTAAAAATAATTTGCTATTAACAAACAAAAGCGAGGCGTTTGACCTCGCTTAAATTATATAACTATTTTCTTAGTCCTAAACGAGAAACAAGACTTCTGTATCTTTCGATATCCTGTTCCTTTACATAGTTGAGAAGGTTTCTTCTCTTACCTACCATCTTTAGAAGACCTCTTCTTGAATGGTGATCCTTTTTATGAATTTTTAAATGCTCGTTTAGATGATTGATCTGATAAGTAAGGATCGCTACCTGTACCTCAGGAGAACCTGTATCTCCTTCTTTGAGTGCATATTCCTTGATAATTTCTGCTTTTTTTTCTTTAGTCATCATTTTTATTTTCTCCTTTTCTTTGATACGCCACATACCGAGTTATGCGTCAGGAATTCGCAAAACGCAGTATGGGTAAGTTATTAAATACCTAAATATGATACCACAATATATTTTTGGCTTCAAGTACAAATATTTTTGCCTCACCGAAAATGGGCCCGCCGTAATATCGTAATATTTTGAAAATTATTTTGCAGTCAGATATCTCGCTAAAAATTCCTTTGTTCGCTCCTGCTTAGGTGCGTTAAATATCTCCTCAGAAGTACCCTCTTCGCATATGATACCTGCATCCATAAATACTACTCTCGAGCTGACTTCCTTTGCAAATTGCATTTCGTGAGTTACTACTATCATTGTCAGCCCCTCGCTTGCAAGGTCCTTCATAACATCTAGTATACCGCCTACCATCTCAGGGTCAAGTGCCGATGTCGGTTCGTCAAATAAAAGCACCTTTGGCTCCATACAAAGCGCTCTTGCGATAGCAACTCTCTGCTTTTGACCGCCTGAGAGCTGAGTACTGCTTGCTCCGGCAAAATCGAGCATTCCAACCTTATCTAAATATTTTAGTGCTATCTGCTCGGCTTCCTTTTTATCCTTTTTTAATACCTTTACCTGCCCGATAACGCAGTTTTCAAGAACAGTTTTATTGTCAAACAAATTGAAGCTTTGGAATACCATTCCTACATGCGCTCTGTGCTGATTTACATTTATTTCGCCCTTCAGGATATCCTTTCCGTCGACTAGGATTGCACCGCCGTCAGGGATTTCCAAGAGGTTTATACATCTGAGCAATGTACTTTTGCCACTTCCACTTGAGCCTATTATTGTGATAACCTCGCCCTTATCTACATGGAAATTTATATTTTTCAAAACTTCTCTGTCATCGAAGCTCTTTTGCAAATTTTTAATCTCTATCATGCTCATGCATTATCACCTGCCTTTACGATTGTAGGTACCTTCTTTGGTTTTTTAGGCATATTCATTCTCTTTTCGATATAAAGAAGTATCCTGCTTGTAACAAATGTCAGGCACAAATAGATAAGCGCTATCAAGAAGAATGTCTCCGCATACTTAAACAAACTGCCTGCCGCCGAATTGCCCTGGAAAAACAGGTCGTTTACCATGATGATCGAAAGCATCGAACTGTCTTTTATATTTACGACAAACTCGTTTATCACCGACGGGAATGAATTTTTTACCGCCTGCGGTATTACTATTGAAAACATAGTCTGGACATTTGTCATACCTATACTTCTGGCGCCTTCAATCTGTCCTCTGTCAACTGACTGTATACCTGATCTTATAATCTCCGACATATAAGCACCTGTATTTATCGAAATGATAAATACGCCTGCCACTATCGGTGACCAGTTAAATACCGACTTTAGACCGTAAAAGATAAATACCGCCTGTACCATCATAGGTGTGCCTCTGAAAAATTCTATATATATGGATAATATAATGCCCATTATCCTTTTTAGAATTTTTACAATCAGTGAATCGCGTGGCTCGGGCTTTATCGCCTTTAGTGCTCCTATCACAAGACCTATGCCAAGGCCTATAACTGTACCGCTAAGTGCAAGAAGCATCGTTACCTTTACTCCGTCCCAAAAGAGCGGATAGTATTGTAAAAATATTTCCTTTATCGTTTCAAAAAATTCCATTTTCTCTTATATCTCCATTTAGTGTCGTTTTTGCTATGTACTTTAGCTACTTAGTTGCTTGCAGGCTGTCTCTTTACAGCATCAAGCATAATATCCTGACGGGTTTCATCGCTGATCTTATCTAAAGCTGCCTGTACCTTTTTGAAAAGATCGCTGTCTCTTGTACCTTCCTTTAGAGCTATAGATACGCTTGTATCTGCTTCAAAGCCCTCGCCATCCGCAAAATGTACAATCTTAAGATCACTATTTGCCTCTGTCGCACCTGTTGCTACAGGAAGCTCTGCTGTTATACCGTCAACGGTATTTTTTTGTAATGCATAAATCATAGAAGGATAATCTTTTAATGGAGTTACATGATTTACATTTGGAATCTGATCTATAACTTCGTCGTATGTTGTGCTTATCTGACCTACGATATTTTTACCGCTAAAATCAGAAAGCTTTGTTGCATTTGCAAGGCTGTCGTCTGCTCTTACTATCATAACCATTTCTGATTCGTAATAAGGAGTTGTAAAGTCTGCTCCTTTTTCTCTCTCATCATCTGCTGTCATACCTGCTATGATGGCATCTATCTCACCTGACTCAAGTGCAGGCTGCAGACCGTCCCAAGCTATCTTTTTGATCTTTAGCTTCATACCAAGCTCATCTGCAATCTTTTTTGCCATCTGTACATCGTATCCGTCGGCATATCCGCTACCACCGTCTATTGCAACTGTTGTATCGCTTTCTTCTGTAGTTGTCCAGTTAAATGGCGCATAGTTGCATTCCATACCTACTACGAATTCCTCTTTGTCGCTTGTATCGCTCGAACTGCCACAAGCTGTCATACCCAAGCATAATATAAATGCTGTGCATATTGCCAATATTCTCTTTGCTCTTCTCATCATTTTAATTCTCCTCTCTTATGTTAAATCTCTGAGAAAAAAACAAAAGCCATGCTATTAAAAACATGGCTCTCAATACAATATTGACAAGTTTTTAATAGCGCCTCTCTCTTACAATGGCAACTTATCTGTCTTAGCCCTTGTAAAAGAGGAGTACAGCAGGTATTTCCTACTGGCCCAAGGATTATCTTCGCCAAGCTAATCCCTTCGGCGATGGTTACCTTTCCCTTTCTTCAAAGTCCGCCGACTCCAAAAGGTACTCTGATGCATCGCAACCTCTATTGCTTTTGTTATTAAATTGTAACTTGCTTACTATCCTATAACTTTTGAATACGGATGTCAATACATATCATAAAATTTATTATTTCCCCTAAATGTCAATATTTATTTTACTATTTTGTAATATGCTTTTGACGTAAGTAGGTAAACTACCATATAAAATAATGCAAAAATGATAAATGTCGTTGCAGTAACAATTAAATACAGATTAAACCCACTTAGCCCAAATAATTTAAGTATCCTATTTATTATCGGAAATGCTACGGTTACATGACAGCCTGCTACTATAAGCGGAGAGAAAAATACTGCCTTTACCTGTGATTTTATGGTCCTCTTTATTTCTCTATCCTCAAGCCCTACATTTTGCATTATGCGATATCGGTCTTTATCGTCATACCCCTCTGATATTTGCTTATAATAAATTGTAAGTATCATACCAAGCAAAAATAACAGACTCAAAAATATTCCTATAAATAAAAGTCCTCCGTATATTGCCTTTAGTTCTTCACCATATACACTCTTAACATCAAGAGAATATCCAAAGTTTTCCGTATCTTGCATAGTCTCTATCAGCTTTGTATCAAGCTCTTCTTCCAGTTTTAACCCTTGCTCATATGTCATATCGCTATCGGCTGTATAACACCAGCTACCGGCATATCCGTTTACATCGCAAAGCTCGGAAAATGTTTTTTGATCCTTTACTACTAAAATGCAATCTCTGTTACCTATCACCTTTATAGGATTTCTGATTGGCTCACTTTTTTTTGCATCTACTTTTTTTACCTTGTATTCTTTATCATTTATAAAAATAGTGTCTTCATCATATGTATAATCCGAAGTTGATAGGATTGCCACTTCGCCGTCCTTAAGTGAAATCTGTTTATCTTTATAATCGTCGGCCTTTATAACATCAAATTGTACTGCTTCTTCAAAATTGTCCGAAGCAATTGTCATCTCGCTATTAGCATCGATATGAGCAACTCCGTCTGCCAAAAGGACTACTCTGTTTACCGTTTCAAAAGTTTTTTCGTTTGTAAAAGATATATTTTCGTCAGCCAAAACATCCTCAAGCGTTTTGACAATTTTATTTGACACAGCCTCATCGCCATACATAGTTAAACATATATCCTTTGGATACATTCGCTGGCTTGTTGCATTTACACCGACCCAAAGTGTTGATGTCGAGGCGATCATAACAAGCACCATCGTTGACATTATGCATATATTTGCAAGGCCTACCGCATTTTGTTTCATACGATATATCATGTTCGAAACAGTTATAAAATGCGACGGCTTATAATAATATTTTTTATTTCGCTTTAGTACCTTTAAAAGAGAGATACTTCCTGCGATAAATAGTAAATATGTGCCTATTATGACTAATATGACTGCAATAAAGAAAAGTACTACCGCACTTGCAATATTGTGCGTTGTAATGGCAATGTAGTATCCTGTGCCAAGCGAAAGAATGCCTATAATCGTCATAACTATCTTTGTCTTTGGCTCACGCTCACCCTTATTGCTGCCGTGCAAAAGATCTATCGGCTTTGATAAACCAAGCTTTATAACGCAGCTTATAAAGATCAGCAAAAATACAAGTCCTATAAATATGACCGCCTTTATGATTCCTTCCGTAGAAATATAAAATCCAAATACGACATCGGCCTTAAGTAGCTTTAAAACGAATAAAAAGACCAATTTATCTAAAAGTATGCCGAGCAAAACGCCTGCTATAACGCTTGTTAAAAATATAATTAAGATTTCTATTGCAAGGACTCTTGCTATATGCTTTTTTTCCATTCCAAAAACATTATAAAGTCCAAACTCTTTTTTCCTATTTTTGAATAAAAAGCTAAATGTATAAAATAAAAATATACATATAAAAAGCACTACTACCCACTGACCATAAAAAAGAAAGTCCTTTAGCACCTGTCCGCAAACGACATTTTCAAGGGTCGGATTTTGCAGGAGCGAATATATAATATAAAGCATTGCTGTCATAAATACGGATGTAAGCAAAAAAGGAATATACATTTCACTGTTTTTCTTGATATTTGATATTGCCATCCTTCCGAAGAAATGCTTATTCATCTTTATCACCGCCCGTTGCCAAAAGCGTCAAAATGTTTGATATCTTTTTATACATTTCTTCGTAAGTATCATCGCCTTTATATATTTGATGAAAGAGCTTGCCGTCTCTTATAAATACGACTCTGTTTGCATAACACGCCGCCTTGACGGAATGGGTTACCATAAATATAGTCTGTCCCATTTTATTTATCTTTTCAAAAAGGGCAAGCAGCTCATCTGAGCTGTGACTGTCTAAAGCTCCTGTCGGCTCGTCTGCAAATATCAATTTTGGTTCTGTTATGATAGCTCTTGCTACTGCAGTTCTCTGCTTTTGTCCTCCCGATACCTCATATGGAAACTTATCCAAAATATCTTCTATCGCAAGTTTTGAAGCTATCGGCTCTAATTTTTCGCTCATATATTTATAATCTTTGCCGGATAACACAAGCGGTAAAAAAATATTATCTCTTATCGAGAAAGTATCAAGCAAATTAAAATCCTGAAATACAAATCCAAGATTTTCTCTTCTAAATGCCGAAAGCTCGCTTTCTTTTAGACCTGCTATATCCCTGCCTTCTATCATAATGCTGCCCGCTGTCGGCTTATCAAGTGCGGCAAGAATATTTAATAGCGTTGTCTTACCCGAACCAGACTCGCCCATGATTGCAACAAACTCCCCTCTCTTAACCTCAAGGGAAATATTGCTCAGTGCTTCTACCTTATTTGCACCGAATTGAGTTACATATACCTTTTTTAAATTTTCTGCTTTAAGTATGCTCATTTGCATTATCTCCTTTTTTGTATCTACGGGCTAATTTTATCATTTTATTTATTATTTATGCCATTGATTTGCCTTACAAAATAATTTCGCACCTTACTTTTATGTAAGATGCGCTATTTTTACTTTGTTAATAAAATCAGAATGAAGTCCATAATCCTATCTTTATTCTGCCTTAAGCTCACGTGTGTTTAAATCGATAAGTACTTCTGTTCCTTTGCCCTGTTCCGATTTTATATCTATCTCATGGCCCAGCTTTTTTAGTATCGTTTGGCATATATATAGACCAAGTCCGGTAGACCAGCTATCTTTTCGTCCATTTAGTCCGGTAAAACCTTTTTCAAATATACGCGGCAGATCCTCCTTTGATATGCCTGTGCCATAATCCTTGACAAAAAGAATATTATTTTTTGCATATATCTTTATTTCGCTATTTTTGCTGTATTTTACGGCATTTGAAATTATCTGCTCAAGTGCGACGCCAAGCCATTTTTCATCGGTAAGAATCTCAATATTTGTATCAAATATTTCTAATTTTAGATTTTTTTGTATAAAAAGCGAAGCATACTTTTTTACAGCGGTTTTAACTATTTTTTCAAGGCTTACCTTCCTTATAACATAATCGGTATTGTTGCTTTGTAGTCTTATATACGAAAGCACCATATCGGTATACTGCTCTATTTTAAAAAGCTCCTGCGAAAGCAACTCTCTTTTAGCATCTGTATCGATCAAAACCCGCATAGCTGCAATCGGTGTTTTTGCCTGATGTACCCAGATAGAATAAAATATTTCGGCCTCTTGTATACCTTTATCCTTTTCACTTAGATTTTTTATGGATTTATCTATAGTCGCCTTAATGATATTTATATATTCCTCTTCGAGCGGATTTATTGTCTTTGGCAAAAGCTCTTTTTGCAAAATCGGTTCTTTTGATATGATTTTTAGTAAATTCAATTTTCGTCTGTATATGATATAGTCACATATCAAAAAAAGCAGAGCCACGAAAGTGCACAAAAGAAATATATAAAGGAATATCTCAATCCTAAGACCATATAAAAAGAATAAAATCAGACAGACCAACGCACAAGATATAAATGTCGCTATAGGGATTATTTTTCCTTTAAGAAAATTCATGTATTACATACCCCTCTCCCTTTTTAGTAGCAATCATATCCTCTGCCTTTATCTCTTGTAATTTTTTTCGCAGTCTGTTTATGTTTACGGAAAGTGTATTCTCGTCAACAAATTCGTCGCTTTCCCACAAGATTTTCATTATTTCACTTCGTGGCACGACTGTATCCTTGTTTTCCATGAGAATAGATAAAATCTTGCATTCGTTTTTTGTAAGCTCTACTTCTCCGTGCCTGTTTTTTACTTTATATTCGCTGATATCCAAAATAACATCTCCGCATCTAAGCAATGAGTTTGCTCCTGCAAAGTCATATGTGCGGCGAAGTATAGCTTTTATTTTTGCAATCAAAATTTTGATATCAAATGGCTTGCTTATAAAATCGTCAGCACCTGCCGAAAGCGCCATTACGATATTCATATTTTCGTCAGCTGATGACAAAAATACGATTGGTACCTTTGATATTTTGCGTATCTCATCGCACCAATAATATCCGTCATAATTTGGCAAACCGATATCCATTATCACAAGCTGAGGATTATAGTCTGCAAATTCGGTCATTACATTTCTAAAATCCTTTACACTTTTTGCATCAAGATCCCATTTTTGTAGATTTTCTTTTATTGCTCTTGCTATGACCTCATCATCCTCTACTATAAAAATTTTGTGTTTATATATTTTCTCTTCACTCATTTTTATACCTCGGCTGTTGCTTCTTTTAGCCACTCCTTTTCTCTCTCATCCAAAAAAGGTGAAATCCTTTTATAAACTTCCTTGTGATATAAATTTAGCCATATTTTTTCGTCTACTGTAAGCATATCCACTTCTATAGCGGTCGTGTCAATTGGCACAAGCGTCATCGTTTCAAACTTTAAAAACTCGCCATAATCTGTTTTTTTATCTTTTTTAACAAGTAGCTCGTTTTCTATGCGAATTCCATATTCCCTGTCCTTGTAAAATCCCGGTTCATTTGATGTTATCATACCTTCCGCAAGCTCGACATGTTCGCCTTGTGATATGCGCCATCTAAACGCATTAGGTCCTTCGTGGACAGCGAGTATATGACCTACACCATGACCTGTCCCGTGATTATAATCAAGCCTGAGATTCCATAGTGTGCTTCGTGCAAGTATATCAAGTCCTGCGCCTGTCATACCCCTCAAAAATCTTTGCTTGCTTAGGCTTATCATACCTTTTAAAACAGCAGTATAATTTTGTTTTTGCTCCGCAGTCAGATTGCCAAGTGCAATCGTCCTCGTAACATCTGTCGTACCGTCCATATAATGTCCGCCACTGTCGACAAGCAAAAAGCCTGTTGTCTCAAGATATTTCTTTTTTACTGCCTCAAGCGGGTTGTAATGGACAACTGCAGCATTTTCACCATATGCTGCGATCGTGTCAAAGCTCGGCTCCAAAAAGCCCTCCTGCTTTTGTCGCTCCTTTAAAAGCATTTCGCATACATCTGGCTCGGAAATTGATTTTTGGAATTTTATTTTTGAGCTGTCATTTGCCTCGCCGGCTTGCCTTGCCCACTCCTTTATTTTGTAAATAAATTTTGTAACAGCTATGCCATCCTTTAGATGCGCATTTTTTGTATTTTTTATTTCTGTATTATTTTTGCATGCCTTCCATAATGATATAGGAAGGTTATCATCTATGAGGTTTCCTCTCCTTGAAAGCCTCTTATAAATTGCATAATTTAGCATTTCAAAATCGCTTGCAATTGTCCTTTTTTCTATGATACCTATATCTCTTAGACTCGTAATATTATTTTCGTCTCTAAATGCATCCTCATAAGGTCTTATCTTTATATTTTCCTCTGCAAAGGCTCCCTTCATTTCCTCTGACAGCTTGCTTTCATCTATAAAGAGTATTGCGTCATTTGCCATAATTTGTAAAAAACACATAGTCACAGGAAAGCAAGGTATATCATTGCACCGCATATTTAAAAGCCATCCTATTTCATCAAGGGCAGAAATAAATATTTCATCATAACCCTTTTGCTTCATATAAGCTCTTAAACGATCGAGCTTGTCCATTCTCGATTTGCCGGCAAACTCATCTGTCAATAGCCATGCCTTACCGCTTGGCAGCTGCGGTCTGTCCTGCCAAAGCTCTCCGGCAAGATCCTCGGTTGCAAATATTTTAGCTCCTTTTTTGCTTGCTAATTTGCCAAGAGCAGTTGCCGTACTTGCCTGCAGTATCCTGCCGTCAAAGCCTAAAATATTGCCTCTTTTTAAATTTTTTGCTATATATTCATAAACGGTCGGCGTTTTTGGCATACCGGCCTTCATCAGTTTTATTTCGCTATCTGCCAGTTGCTCCTCTGCCTGCAAAAAATATCTGCCGTCTGTCCAGAGGCAAGCCTCTTTCTTTGTTATAATAAGAGTCCCTGCACTTCCCGTAAAGCCCGACAGAAATTCCCTAACCTTGAAATAATCAGATATAAATTCTGTCATATGAAAATCAGATGTAGGTATCAAATAAATATCTATATTTTTTTCGAGCATTAGCTTTCTCATCTGCTCAAGTCTTTTTGATATATCCATTTATATTTTTTCTCCGTTTTTTCTGTGATACGCTTTTACCTGTATGCAGTTTGCCTTTATTTCGTCGGCAAGCGCCTCGACAGAGTCAAATTTTTTCTCATCGCGAAGCTTGTCTAAAAATTCAACCTTTATCATCTTGCCATAAAGCTCCTTATCGAAGTTAAAGATATGTGTTTCGACATTTTTACGATATGTACCAATTGTCGGCTTTACTCCGACATTTGTAATGCTCGGATAGCATATACCATTATATGTGCATTTTGTGATATATACTCCGTTTGGCGGTGATACCATACCTTCATCAATATTTATATTTGACGTCGGAAAACCAATCCTTTTGCCGAGCCTGTTACCGACTACTACTTCCCCTGCAATCGCATAATTTCTACCAAGATATTTATTGCACGAAAGTATATCTCCCTCAGCTATTTTTTGCCTTATGAGAGATGAGCTTACAACAACTCCGTCAATTTTAAACGGCTGAGCTACATGTACTCCAAAATCCTTTTTTTTGCCCTCGCTTATGAGCAATGCAACATCGCCCTTAGCCTTATATCCGTAATGATAATTAAAGCCACAAAGTACTTCCTTCATATTTAGCCTGCCTATCAAAATGTCATCTATGAAATGAATCGGTTGTGTTTTTTTTATTTTTTCCGTAAATGGAATATTAAATATATAATCTATGCCAAGAGCTTCGATTATACGCATTTTGTCATCCTTATACAGTATGCTTTTTACATTTTCTCTATTTTTTAGAAGATTTCTCGGATGATTATCAAATGTAAATACAGCGCTTTTGAAGCCCTCGCCCTTCGCATCATATATTGCTTTTTTTATAATTGCCTGATGCCCAAGGTGTATACCGTCAAAATTTCCAAGCGCTATGACCGTTGGCTCTATGTCCTTTATCTCATCAAGTGAATTATATATCTTCATTTTGCATCCTCACATCAAAAACCTTATCTGCTTTAAGAAATCCATCTTGAAGCGTTGCTACTCCCAAAAAAAGTTCCTCAAAATATATCGTATAATAGCTCTTATCTTCTTTTTTGTCCTCAAAATTATCAGTATTGCCTATATTATTTAGGCATTGTTTTATCTTAGTTTTGTCAATCTCTATTTCTCTGATTTTTTTACCATTTACAAAATCCCTTGCCTGTTTTTTGGAAAGAAAAATCTTATCAAAGCAGGAAAGAGGATAATCAGTTTTATATAACTCCCCTCTAAGCTCCTCTGCAGTCATTTCCTTTATATCCTCAATATCTATGCAGTCCTTGAGCAAAAAACCTCCTGCCTTCGTCCTTACAAGGGCGCTCATGGCCGCACCGCAACCAAGCTTCTCCCCAATATCATGACAGATACTCCTTATATATGTGCCCTTAGAACACTCAACTGTAAAATCAATCGTATCGCCACTTATATTTAAAATCTCTATCCTATTTATGAAAACCTTTCGTGGCTTTATCTCAACTTCCTTGCCCTCTCTTGCATACTCATATAACTTTTTACCTGCAACCTTTATCGCCGAATACTTAGGCGGTATCTGCGATATTTCTCCTTTAAATGAGTCAAATATCTCGTTGATTTTTTCTCTTACCTTTTTGTCGCTTGTATCAGGTATATCGCATTTTGAAAGCACTTCACCCCAAATGTCTTGCGTATCCGTCGTTATCCCAAGCTTTAGAGTTGCCTTATATTCCTTGAAACTGCGATCCATATATTCTGTTATGCGTGTAGCCGTACCTACGCAAATAGGCAAAACGCCCGTCGCCATAGGATCAAGTGTGCCCGTATGCCCAACTCTTTTTATATGCAAAACACGCCTCACGACCGCTACACAATCGTGAGATGTCCAGTTTTGTGGCTTATTTATTGGTATGATACCATTTATATACATATTATTATTTGTTGTCACTTTTTGTCTATGTTGCTTTTATTTATAAATATTTAGAATTCAATTTTTAATTTTAAAGTATCTCTTCGATGTCAGCTACAATTTGTTTGCTTACTTCTTCAAGAGCTCCCTCACATGTAAATCCTGCAGCCCTCGCGTGACCACCCCCGCCATATCCTTTGCATATTTCGGAAACATCCACATATGTTTTAGAGCGTAGCGAAGCCTTTATCGTACCGGCCTCTTTTTCTCTCAGCATGACGGCAACCTCTACATTTTCTATCGCCCTAAGCTTCGAAACAGTGCCCTCGCTGTCATCCATAACTGCATCACAATCCCTTAGCATTTGTTGCGTCACATATGAAATAACTGCCTTACCGCTAGCAAAAAGCTTGGCATTTTCTAAAATCTCACTTTGAAGCTTTATCTTTGCAAATGACTCATTTTCGTAAAGCGCAACGCTTACATCGTTAAAGCTATCACAAACATCATACAAGCTTGCTACTATCATATGCGTCTTTTTTGTCGTATTCGAATACTGAAAATTGCCTGTATCCGTTGTTATTCCGGCAAATATGCACCTTGCAATTGTTTTATCGATTGTAATTCCAAGCGCCATTATGAGATAAAATACAAGCTCGCTTGTCGCTCCTGCCTCCGAATCTATATAAGCATAATCAAACTTGCCATCTGCCGTCTTATGATGATCTACGCATATTTTGAGCGATGCACTATTAAATAGCTCCTCTCTTTTCGGAAATCTGTTTGCATCACTACAATCAAGTGCAATCGCTACATCAGGCACAAAATCTATGCTCTCATAATTTATAAGGCAATCATTTTCCAAAAATCTCAGATTTTTAGGCATATCATCCTCAACTGCAAGATAAGCTTTTTTACCAAGTTTTCGCAATGCAAGACAAAGTGCCACAGATGATCCTATGGCATCTCCGTCCATTACAATGTGTGTAAATATGAGGCATGTATCCTTTTGCTTTAGGATGTCTGCGATTTCTTCAAAGGAATTGTTTTTTATCATATCTACTCCTCACTTTTTGAAATTGTACTTATAAGCTCCTCGATGTGCATGCCATATTCGGATGATGTATCATACTTAAATACTATATCAGGTATGTGTCTAAGCTTGACATTTTTACCGATTTCCTTGCGTATAAAGCTCTTGCAACTACTTAGCGCATCGAGTACCTCTGCCTGCTCTAAAGCCACTGCTTCTGCCTCAGTTTTATTTGCGCCTTCTCCTATGCTAAGATATGTAAAATATACTGTCGCATGAGATCCGTCACTGCTGACCTTTACCGCTGTTATGCTTACAAGCTTACCATCAAGTCTTGGATCCTTTATTTCCCTTAAAAGCAAATCGCTTATTATTTTTTTTATTTCTTCACCAAGCCTGCCGGCTCTATAATTTTTTTTCATTTTGCATCCTCTATTCCTTTATGGAATGACTAATCGCGCGCAATCTCTTCCATTTTGAAGCATTCAATAATATCGCCCTCTTTGATGTCATTGAAGTTTTCGATACCGATACCACATTCGTATCCTTGCTGTACTTCCTTAACATCATCCTTAAATCTTCTTAGCGAAGCCAAGTTGCCTTCGTGAATAACGATACCGTCTCTTACTATACGCACGCTTGCATTCCTTGCAATATTACCGTCTGTAACATATGCGCCACCGACAGTGCCTACATTTGGCACCTTGAAAGTCTCTCTGATTTCTGCCTGTCCCATAACAACTTCCTTAAACTCAGGATCAAGCATACCTTTCATCGCATTTTCAACATCATCGATGATATTATAGATAACTCTGTATGTTCTTATCTGTACATTTTCCCTGTCGGCAATCGACTGTACACCTGCTGTCGGTCTTACATTAAAGCCGATAATAACTGCACCCGATGTGCTTGCAAGTGTGACATCTGTCTCTGTGATAGCGCCAACGCCTGAGTGGATTATCTTTATCCTAACCTCTTCATTTGTAAGCTTTTCAAGAGATGAAACAACTGCGCCGACAGAGCCCACAACATCGCCCTTGACGATCAGATTTAGATCCTTTACTTCGCCTTCTTTTATCTGGCTAAATAGCTCCTCGAGCGTTGAGCTTGCATTTCTTGCAAGTACTTCTTCTCTCTGCTTAGCCTTTCTCTTGTCGGCAATCTCCCTTGCAAGCTTGTCATCCTTGACCACATGGAAATCATCACCTGCCGCAGGCACGTCGGTAAGTCCGAGTATTTCAACGGCAGTAGCAGGACCTGCTTTCTTAATTGTTGTGCCTTTGTAATCTGTCATAAGACGTATTCTGCCTGACGTATTACCTGCTACTATGCTCTGACCTGTCTTGACAGTACCATTTGTAACAAGAAGTGTTGCAACAGATCCCTTCGCTTTGTCAAGCCTTGCTTCTATGACTGTACCAAGACCAAGTCTCTTTGGATTTGCCTTTAGCTCAAGCACCTCCGCCTGAAGAAGTATCATTTCGAGCAGATTTTCGATACCTTCGCCTGTTTTAGCAGAAACAGGTACGCTTATAACATCTCCGCCCCAATCCTCGACCAAAACTCCGTTTTCGGCAAGGTCTGTTTTTACCATATCCGGATTAGCACCCGGCTTATCCATTTTATTTATCGCAACTATCATAGGTACGCCTGCTGCCTTTGCGTGGCTTATCGACTCTATTGTCTGTGGCTTTACAGAGTCATCGGCCGCAACTACGAGCACCGCAATATCTGTAATATCCGCACCTCTTGCTCTCATAGCAGTAAATGCTTCGTGACCCGGCGTATCCAAAAATACTATTCTATGATCCTTTAATCTGACTTCGGATGCACCTATGTGCTGTGTGATACCACCTGATTCTGAGGCTGTTACATTTGTTGCTCTTATCGCATCAAGAAGCGATGTCTTACCGTGGTCAACATGTCCCATAACAGTTATAATAGGCGGTCTTGATACGAGCTGTTCTTCCTTATCTTCGAAATCTTCAAAGCCCTCATCAATCTCATCTTCCTCAATCTGTCCGATAACAACGCTTACTCCAAGCTCCTCGCTAAGTATAAGTGCTGTATCCTCGTCAAGATTTGCGTTGATATTTGTAACAATACCAAGCTTCATAAGCGTCATAATAACCTGTGATACAGATACGCCAACCTGCTCACAATATCCTGCAACAGTGATAGGAATGTTTATAACTTTTGTTCCAACCGGAATTGGTTCTGCTTCAACCTCCGGCTCTACCTCTGCTTTTGCTTTCTTTTGTGCTTTTTTCCTTGTCTTCTTTTCGAGTGAACCTTCTGCATATTTAGTCAGTCCATCGTCTCGTCTTCTCTTATCCTTGCGACGAGCATTTTTGCTGTCCTTTTCTCTGTTTCTTTCTTTTTCTCTGTCTTTATCCTTTTTAGCGGATTTTCTGTTGTCTCCTTTTTGAGGCGACTCTGACGGCATCACAGCACTTGCAAGATTATCTCTTTCTCGCTCTTTTTCCTTTTGCTTTCTTTCTTTTTCTTCTCTCTTTATATCCTCAGCACGCTTAACTATTTTAGGTCTTGCAAAAGTCTCCTGCTTTTTCTCTATCTTTTCTGTTTTTTCAGCCTTAACAGTCTTTGCCTCCTGTTGCTCCTTTTCGATTTCCTTCGCTTTTTCGTTTGCTTTTTCTTCCGCGGCTTTTTTAGCCATAATAGCCTCTTTTTCCTTGGCTGCTATAGCATCTTTTTCGACCTTTTCCTTTTTAGTTATAGGC
This sequence comes from uncultured Porphyromonadaceae bacterium, assembly GCA_963634825.1. Classification (GTDB taxonomy): domain Bacteria; phylum Bacillota; class Clostridia; order Peptostreptococcales; family Anaerovoracaceae; genus Gallibacter. The sequence continues at coordinate 105,601 of CAVHCP010000002.1, forward strand.
TTGCCGGCCGGTCTTCTCCTGTTTTCGGATTCTGCCTTTGTAATAGGTCTGCCTATCGGCATTCTTTTTATACCTGCACTTGACGCACTCTTGGCAGTATTAGCTTGACCCTGCTGAGCTGTCTGCTGCCCTCCTGCCGAATTTGCAGGCATTATAACCTTAGCCGCCTTTACTTTTATTTTTGGTTCGTTCTCCTCTGAGGTAACCGTCTTTTTTGCTTCTGCCTGCACCACTTTTGTTTCTTTTGATTCGTTTGCATTTACAAGTGCATTTTCAATAGCGACTGCCTCCTCATCAGATATCGAGCTACTTGCTGTTTTTGCAGCTATGCCCATAGACTGCGCCTGAGTAACAACCTCTTTATTTGTAATATTTAATTTCTTTGCTAATTCTCCGATCTTTACTGTCATAAGAACCCTCCTTTCATTTTTCATACTTGTCAATTTCCCTTGCTATGATATCCGCAAAATTGTCATCCGTTATTCCAAATGTCGTGCGACCCATATATCCGCTCATATGTGATATCTCATCACTTTCACCAAATATCCTATATGGCGTATTCGTCTTTTTTGCAGCGGAAAGGATTTTTTCTTTGCTATTTGCTGCGATATCCCAAGCTATGATAAGAAGTTTTATTTTATTTTTTTTCATATATGTTATACAGGTGTCTGTTCCGGCCACCATATTGCCGGAGCGTCTTGCAAATCCCATATAGCTATTTATCTTCTTCATATTTTTTTATTTCCTCTATGAGTATTTCCTTTTGCATATCGTCTATGTCCATTCCAAATGCCCTATTAAAAGCCTTGCGCTTTATCGCATTTTTTAGGCAATTTTCATTTTTGCACACATATACGCCTCTGCCCTTTGCTCTGCCGGTAATATCTACCGTTATATTTCCTTCATAGCAGGCAATCCTTATCAGCTCTTTTTTTGGCTTGGACTCGTTACAACCTACGCATTTCCTCATAGGAGTCTTTTTTTTCTTCACTCTTTTATCTCCTCTGTGTCGTCAACTGAGCTTTCTGTTGCCTCATCCGGCACATCTGCGACTTCTGCAACTTCTGCGACTTCTGCTATATCTTCTTCCGGCGCATCTGCGACTTCAACTATATCTTCATCTTCTTCAAGAAGCTGCGAATGGCTCTTTATGTCTATCTTCCAACCGCAAAGCTTAGCGGCAAGTCTTACATTTTGTCCCGATTTACCGATAGCAAGTGAAAGCTGACTGTCCGGTACTACAACCTCTGCCATTTTTTCCTCTTCATTTACATCTACGCTTTCTACCTCGGATGGTGCAAGTACATTGCTTATAAGTACGGCAGGATCTTCGCTCCAATTTATAATGTCTATCTTTTCGCCCCAGATCTCGTCTACTACATTTTGAACTCTGATACCTCGTGCGCCGACGCATGCACCGACAGGATCTACCCCTTCATCCTTAGCATAAACCGCAATCTTTGTCCTTGAGCCTGCTTCTCTTGCAATGCTCTTTATTTCGACAATACCATCCTCTATTTCCGGCACCTCAAGCTCAAACAAGCCTTTTACAAGTCCCGGATGAGATCTTGATAAAAATACCTGTGCACCCCTGCTGCCATTTTTTACATCCATAATATAGACCTTTAGCCTGTCTCCCGGCTCAATCTTTTCGCCCTTTACCTGCTCTCTTACAGGAAGTATGCCATCTGTTCTGCCTATATTTACAAAGATAGTTCCATTGCTTTTTCTCTGTACTATACCTGTCATAACATGACCGACCTTTTCGATATATTCGTCATATATCATAGTTCTTTCGGCTTCTCTGATCCTCTGCACAAAAACCTGCTTTGCTGTCTGTGCGGCTATCCTTCCGAAATCTCTTGGAGTGACCATATACTCAACGACGTCACCCACAACATAGTCAGGATCTATTTCCTGTGCCTCAGCAAGCGAAATTTGTGAGCTTTCATCTTCAATTTGCTCTACTACATCCATCGACATATATACATTTATATCACCTGTGTCTTTGTCGATATCTACGGATACATTTTGATTTGTGCCATAATTCTTTTTATAAGCCGAAACGAGTGCTGATTCGATCGCTTCAAAAAGCATCTCCTTTGAAATACCTCTTGTCTTTTCGAGCTCCTCTACTGCTGATATAAATTCTTGATTCATTGTTCATTCCTTTCTTTTTTATATTACTATCGCAAGTTTCGTCTTTGCTACCTGTGATTTTTCTATTGCTATATCTTTTTTTATATCATTATCATCTGTTGTTAGATAATAATTTTTATCATCTACGCCCGCTAATATCGCCGAGATGTTTTTTTGACCGTCTAGCGCCTTATAAAGCTTCATCTCAACTAAATGCCCTATGTATTTTTTGTAATGCTCATCAGTTATAAGCTGTCTATCCATACCCGGCGATGAAACCTCTAAATAATAATTTTGTTCTATCGGATCATCCTTATCGAGTGCCTCGCTCAAAAATCTGCTCACACCCTCACAATCCGTGATATCAATATATCCATCGTCCTTATCAATATAAACTCGCAAAAACCAATCCTTCGCTTCCTTTGTAAATTCGACATTCCACAGGAATAAATTATTTTGCATAAGATACTCCGCTAAAATGTCCTCTACAAGCTCCTTTATTTTCTTTTTAGCCATCTGTGCTCCTTTTAACAATCAATTTCAAAAGTAAAGAGTGGGCAACTGCCCACTCTCGTCTTATCTATAATGCTTTAACATTTTAGCATTTATTCGTTAAAATTGCAATACCTCTTATGTTGTTAATGAAAAGATTACTTGTTAAAGCGAAAAGTTTATTCCTGCTCATATGCAACCTTTGACTCTATCTCGTCGAGTATGTGCGCCGTAAAGTCCTCGGCACTCATTTCTCCGATCTCTCCCTTGATATTATGTCTTAGGCTGAGTGTTTCGGAAGCCTCTTCTTTATCACCTATAACAGCGATATAAGTAACTCTTTCATTTCTTGCTTCTCTAAGCTTATAGCCTATCTTTTCGTTTCTGTCATCAACCTTTACTCTAATGCCAAGCTTATCAAGCTCCTCTGCAAGCTTATTTGCATATGGTATATTCTTTTCTGTAACTGTAAGTAGCTTTAGCTGTACAGGTGCAAGCCATACAGGGAACTTACCCGCATAATTTTCTGTCAGAATACCGATAAATCTTTCGATCGATCCGAATATAACTCTGTGGATCATAATAGGTCTGTGCTTTTCGCCGTCGTGACCTGTATATTCGAGATTAAATCTTTCCGGCATCATATAGTCAAGCTGTATAGTACCACACTGCCAAGTCCTGCCGATAGAATCCTCAAGGTGGAAGTCAAGCTTAGGACCGTAAAATGCTCCGTCGCCTTCATTTATTACATAATCAAGTCCTTTTTCTTCTACGGCTTCCTTTAGTGCCTCTGTAGCTTTATCCCAAAGCTCAAGCTCTCCGATATAATCCTCAGGTCTTGTTGAAAGCTCGATATGATATTTAAATCCAAACACATCTTTATATATGTAATCGATAAAGTCGATAACTCCTTTAATCTCGTCTTTTATCTGCTCAGGCAACATAAAGATATGTGCATCATCTTGTGTAAATGTTCTAACTCTAAACAATCCGTGAAGCGCGCCTGACAGCTCGTGTCTGTGCACCTGTCCAAGCTCACCTACTCTCATAGGAAATTCTCTGTAGCTGTGTGGTTTTCTATTATATACAAGGCAAGAACCCGGACAATTCATCGGCTTTATCGCATATGCTTCATCGTCGATAGTTGTAAAATACATGTTGTCCTTATAATGATCCCAGTGACCTGATGTATGCCACAATGCTTCATTTAGGATGATAGGTGTCTTTATCTCAACATATCCTCTCTTTTTATGCTCGCTTCTCCAGAAGTTCTCGAGCTCATTTCTCAGTACCATACCGTTTGGCAAGAAGAAAGGAAATCCGGGACCTTCTTCAAATAGTGCAAACAGATCCATTTCCTTGCCTATCTTTCTGTGGTCTCTCTTTTTAGCTTCTTCCATCCTCTTGATGTATGCGTCAAGTTCCTCCTGTGATGGGAAGCTTGTGCCGTAAATTCTTTGAAGCATCTTTCTGTTTGAATCTCCGCGCCAATATGCTCCTGCAACACTTGTAAGCTTGACAGCCTTGATATCGCTTGTCTTTGCCATATGCGGCCCTGCACATAAATCTACAAAATCGCCCTGCTTATAAAAAGAAATTACTTCGCCCTCAGGCAAATCTTCGATAAGCTCAACTTTATAATCCTCATTTCTTTCCTTCATATATTTGATAGCTTCATCTCTTGGAAGTTCAAATCTTTCGAGAGGATATCCGGCTTTCATAATCTTTTTCATTTCCTTTTCGATCGCCTTAAAATCATCTTCCGAGAGCTTGTAATCAAGATCGATATCATAATAAAAGCCGTCTTCAATCGCAGGACCTATTGCAAGCTTTGCTTCAGGCCAAAGCACTTTTACAGCCTGCGCCAAAATATGAGATGTTGTATGTCTGTACTGATTTCTCATCGCTTCATCTTCAAAGTTTATTTTTTCTTTAGCCATTTTAAATTTCCTCCATTGCATATTCAATCAATTTATCTACAATTTCACTATATGTAAGTCCCATATCTTGCCAAAGCTGCGGATACATACTTATGCTTGTAAACCCCGGCAAGGTATTTATCTCGTTAAATATAAGCTCTCCTTTTGCCGTATAAAAGAAGTCTACTCTCGAAAGGCCTCTGCAGTCAAATGCGTGATATATATCAACTGCCGTCTGTCTTATCTTCGCCTCTACATCCTTTGGCAAATCGTCTACTATTACCGTCCTTGATGCGGCATTTACATATTTGGACTCGTAATCATACAGCTGGTCGTTTGCCGAAAGTATCTCGCCAATCCTGCTCGCTCTCGCTTCGCTATTACCAAGCACTGCCACCTCTATTTCGCGTCCCGTGATAGTTTTTTCTATAAGTATCCTGTCATCTACCTCTGCCGCATTCTTGATAGCTTCAAAAAGCTCCTTTTCGTCTGTTGCCTTTGAAATACCCACAGAAGATCCGCTGTTTGACGGCTTTACAAAAAATGGATATTCGTTGTTTAAGGCATTTGTTATATTTGCAAGCTCCCCAAGCGGATTTGTCGCAAATTTGTATCTGTTTGTCGCATAATACTCAGCTTGCGTAACTCCTGTTGTTGCCGCAATAAGCTTTGCCATAACCTTGTCCATGCCGACAGCAGAAGCTCTGAGATGCGGTCCGACGATTGGGATATCCGCAATTTGAAATAGTCCCTGCATACTGCCGTCCTCCGCATTTTTACCATGCATTACAGCAAATACGCACTCTATAGGTATGTCTGTGCCGTCAAACGTCCTAAGCCCCTTACATGAGCCCGTCAAGTTTATAGTTACAGGCGTGTTATCTGCTCTCTTTTCCCACTCGCCGTTTTTTATCTCATCCGGCGTAGCCTTTGTGAGAAGCCACGTGCCTTTTTTTGTAATGCCGACTCTCGTTATCTCATACTTTGCTTTGTCTATCTCCTGCAATATAGATGCCGTACTCATAAGTGACACCTCATGCTCGTTAGATACACCGCCAAATAGGATTAACAATTTTAATTTTTTGTCCATAGCGTTACCTTTTCTTTCTTAGGAATGTAAAAGCCTTGTGAACTCCTTTACCTTCCTCTCTATATCGTCTGCTTTAAATACAGCCGCTCCTGCAACTAATATATCGGCTCCTGCCTCACTTACAAGCTGTGCATTTTCTGTGTTGATGCCACCGTCTACAGCTATTTCAAAACTCAAATTTCTTTTTGCTCTAACCTCGGCAAGCCTTGTTATTTTTCTAAGTGATTCGGCTATAAATTTTTGTCCGCCAAAACCCGGATTTACCGACATAACGAGCGCCAAATCAATTTCGTTTAGCACATACTCAAGTGTAGCAAGCGGTGTCGCCGGATTTATTGCAACTCCTGCCTTTATATCATATGATTTTATCAGCTGGATAGTTCTGTCAAGATGTGTGCATGCTTCCTGGTGCACCGTTATATATTCTGTATTTTCCGTCACAAAATCACTAATATATTTATCTGCATCCTCAATCATAAGATGTACATCAAATGGCATTTTAGTCTTGCCTATCAGGCTTTTTATAACCGGCGCGCCATAGCTTATATTTGGCACAAAATGACCGTCCATAACATCTATATGTATGAGGTCTGCTCCTGCATTTTCTATCCTTGCTACTTCCTCACCAAGCTTCGAAAAGTCTGCCGATAAAAGAGATGGTGCTAATTTTTTCATCTGTTTTTTCCTTTTATTTCTTCAATTTGTTTCTTATAAGAGTCAAACCTGCTTTGTTTTATCTTGCCCTCTTCTAAGGCTTTTAAAACGCTACAATCAGGTTCGTTTATATGTATACAATCATCAAACTTACAAAAGCCCTTATATCTTGCTATGTCAGGATATAAGTCAGCAAGCTCCCTTATATCAATATCCATAATGTCAAATGATGTAAAGCCCGGCGTATCATATATCAAAGCGCCAAAGCTTGTTTCAAATATTTCGACATGTCTTGTAGTATGCTTGCCTCGCTTCGTCTTTTTGCTTATGGCACCTGTTTCAAGATTTAAATTTTCGTCAAGCTTATTTAAAAGCGTTGACTTACCTACTCCGGACGGTCCTGCAAAAGCTACTCTTTTGCCTGCTGTCAGCTTTTTTAGTTGCGCAAGACCCTGTCCGTCTTTGCCACTTGTTTTTACTACATCATATATACCGGTATATATATCAGCAATCTTATCTATGTCTGTAGCATCTGCCACATCACATTTATTTATACAAATTATAACATTTGTATGCTTTTTTTCTGCCATGACCAAAAATTTATCCAATATATATAAATTTGCCTTTGGCTTTGCTGCTGATATGACAATCGCAAGAGTATCAACATTTGCTATTGGTGGTCTGATGAATTCGTTTTTTCGCTCATATATTTTTGTAATAATGCCATCCTCATCATCAGCCATTTCATACTCGACTTCATCGCCGACATATAGCATTCTGCCCTCATTTTTAAATATGCCTCGGGCTCTTGATTGTGTTATATTGCCCGCCATATCCTTGACATAGTAAAAGCCGCCTATTCCTTTTACGATAAGTCCTCGCATGCTTTAGTCTCCGCTACCAGATCCGCTATCTTCTGACTTTTGCGAGCCATCGCCTATCTCTATATTTATTTTTGTTCCCTTTTTAATAGATAGATTTGGATTGTAGCTTTGTCTTATAACAATGCCCTTGCTACCTTCCGGACTTGATACTGTTTTTACTGTACCGACCTCAAAACCGGCAGATTTGATCGCATCTCTTGCTTCTGATTCGCCCATACCAAGCAGATCCGGTATAGTGCCCATTTCCTTGCCTTTGCCATCACTTACAGTGATATTTATTGTGTCTCCCTGCTTAGCTTCTTCTCCGGCTGTAGGATCTTGTGAGATAACAGTACCTTTTTCTTTTGTATCTTCTTTCTCGGTAACTGTACCTACTTTAAATCCGTATTCCTCTATAATCTTCTTTGCTTCGCTCTCTGTTTTGCCGACAAGATTTGGAACAGCCCCTGTCTCGGCACCCTTTGAAACATTAACCGTTACAGTAGCATCCTTTGCCACCATCGTACCTTCCTCAGGATCCTGTGACATTATTTCGTCCTGATCATAATCCTCAGAAAATTCATATTCGTCTACCTTGATCTTTATATTTAGATCCTTTGCCTTATCTTCGGCCTCTTCCACTGTCATGCCCTTAAAATCAGGAACTTCTATATCTTTTTTATTAAATAGCCCAAGTGCAAATGCGAGTCCTAATGCAACCGCCACTGCAGCTACTATTGCTATGATTATAATCAGTGTTTTTTTCTTTTTTGCTTTTGCTTTTTTTGTCGGAGTGTTTAAGACCTGATTTCTCAGTGCTCTTTCCTCATCTTTTTGCAGATAATCCTGCGTATTGTCATCATCATCAAATGCTGTTGTATATACAGCCGGTCCTACAACTCTTTCGACAACGCCCATATTGTCGATAGCCTCTATGAAATCATCTGCCGAGTCAAATCGCTCCGACGGATTTTTTCTGATAGCCTTCATTACTATTCTCTCAAGTGCCGGCGGTATGTTGTGGTTATATATTGTTGGTGATGTCGGTGGCTCATTGATCTGCATAAGCGCAACCGTTACAGGATTGTCTCCGTCAAAAGGTACTCTACCTGTGAGCATTTCGTATAATACAATGCCAAGTGAATATATATCGGATTTTTCGTTTACCTTAGCGCCCTTTGCCTGTTCAGGCGAAAAGTAATGTACCGAACCCATCACATTTTCCTTTGTTGCATCTACAATAGTTGTATTTGATACGGCTTTTGCTATACCAAAATCTGTTATTTTTGCAACTCCGTCTTCTGTCATAAGGATATTATGAGGCTTGACATCTCTGTGGATGATGCCTTTTTTATGCGCCGCCGCAAGGCCTGATGCTACCTGCTTTGCTATTTCTGTTGCTCTGACATGACTCATAGGAGCTTCTTCTTTTATAAGCTCATTTAATGTCCTGCCGTTGACAAGCTCCATAACTATATAATTTACATTTCCCTCTTGTCCTACATCGTAAATGCTTACGATATTTGGATGCGAAAGGCTTGCTGCCGCATGTGATTCTCTTCTAAAGTTTTCTACGAATTTTGCATCTTGCACAAATTCGGGCTTTAGTATTTTTACGGCAATAAGGCGTTTTAAAAGTCTATCCTTTGCCTTGTAAACGATGGCCATACCACCGTCACCTATTTTTTCTATCAATTCGTAGCGCCCCGCCAGAACATTTTTTTCACCCATTAAAGTTTCCTCCTTCTATCCTTAAACAAACTGCGGTCACATTGTCCCTTCCGCCGTGATAATTTGCCATTTTTATCAAAAGCTCTGCGAGCTTATCCATATCCTTTACCTCTTGTGTCGCAAGCTTCATTTCGTCCTTTGGCACTTCATTGTAAAGTCCGTCCGTACAAAGAAGTATAATGTCCTCGGATTCTGTCTCAAGCTGATAATAATCCGCCTCAATGTGATCCTCTGCTCCGAGCGCTTTTGTTATCATATTTTTCTTTTCGTGCGTCGTCGCCTCGTTTTCCGTGATAAGACCTTTTTTTAATAGGTTATTTACAAAGCTGTGATCCTCAGTCAGCTGGAATATTTCTCCTGCCCTTATAAGATATGCTCTGCTATCTCCTATATTTGCAAAATATGCCCTATCCTCATTTATATGGCACATTACTATCGTAGTTGCCATACCTTCATTTTCTTTATGCTCGCTTGCATAGCTGAGTATTTTTCTGTTTGCAAGATTTATACAATCATCTATAATGTCGTGAATTTCGTCCTCGCTCTTACCTATAAGCTCCACATCCTTTAGAGCCTCCGCGATAGTCGAAACGGCTATTTCGCTCGCCTTTTCGCCACCCTTGTTGCCACCTACACCGTCTGCGACTATATAAACCTGTTCCTTTGGCATGACAAAGCACGAATCTTCGTTATTTTTTCTTTTTTTGCCTCGGTTACTTTTAAAACCTACCCTAATCATCTATTTTGCCTCTTTCTGCATGATACATATGTAAAAGCCATCTGTATTATTTAAATTTGGCAAAAGCTGCAATCTGTTTGTTGTCTTAAAATCGCTATGCTTTCTTAAAAAATCATCAGTGACTCTTCTATTTTCGTAGTGATTTATCGTACATGTGCAATACATCAAATAACCACCGTCTGCTACATACTTTGCCGCTGTTTCTAAAATAGTCAGCTGTTTTATAGGTAGCAACGCCATCTCTTCATTGTTCTTTTTATATTTTATTTCCGGCTTGCGCCTTATCACGCCAAGCCCTGAGCATGGTGCATCTACAATAACCTTATCGGCTTTTTTTACAAGCTCGCGTCTCAATCTTGTCGCATCCCATGTCTTAGTTTTGACATTGCTAAGCCCAAGTCTTTTTATTTCTTTTTGCAGCTCCTGCGTCTTGCCCTGATAGATGTCCTGGGCAAGAACGGTGCCGTGCGCATCCATGCGCTCGGCGCTGGCAAAGGATTTGCCACCGGGAGCTGCACAAACATCCACAACAAGTTCTCCGGGTTTTGGATCAAGGAGCTGTATAGCTATCTGCGACGCCTCATCCTGCACAGAAAATAGACCCTTCCTATATGCTTTCGAATTTATAACCTCGCCCTCAAGTACTCTGAGTCCTGTCTTTGCAACTGCACAATCTATTGTTTTTATGCCCTCAGCCTCAAGCTCCTTTTTGATTGTCTCTTTACTTCCCTTTCCTTTATTTACTCTTATCGTAACAGGTGGCACCGCATTAGATGCAACAAGAAGACCTTCGACGAAGTCCGGCTCGTATTCCTCGAGCCAAAGCCTGATAATCCATTCCTCACAGGAATATTTTATAGAAAAGTACTTTACTAAATTGTCTTCCTTTTTCGGTAAGGTTATGCTATATCTGTCTCTTATATACGAACGCAAAACACCATTTACAAATTTATCTCTGCCCCTAGCATACCTTTTTGCAAGCTCAACAGCCTCATCAACTGCCGCATAATCGGGTACCGAATCCATTTTAGCAATTTGATAAATTCCCATTCTGAGAATCGTCAAATCCTGTCTCCTTACATTTTTTAGCTTGCCCTTTATAAGTTTTGATATAACATAATCGAGCAATTTTTTGTTTTCTAAGACTCCATATACGAGCTCTCTTACAAAAGCAGCATTTGCTTCTTTTTCTCTTTTTAAATGATTGTTAAGTGCTATATTCGAATACTGTTTTTTTGCTTCAATTGCAATAAGCACATTATATGCTACTTTTCTGTTTATATCCATCAATTCCTACCTCTAATTGCAAGCAATCTCAGCATTTGGACTATCGCAACGACAAGTGCCGCAACATATGTCAGCGCCGCCGCGGAAAGCATTTTCTTAGCATAAGGCACTTCCTCTTGGAATATAATGCCCTCAGACTGCATCTGCTTTATCGCCCTGTTGCTCGCATCAAACTCTACCGGCAGAGTTATCAGCTGGAATACCAATACCGCAAAAAACATTATTATGCCTATATCAAGCAACAAATTGCCTTGCATATACATGGATGTTGTTGTCAATATTATTCCTATAAGTATCAATATCCACGACAAATTGCTCGCCCAGCTTACCGGCACAGCTATTGCATTTCTCACCTTTAAAAAAGTATATGCTTCCTTATCTTGTATTGCATGACCGCATTCGTGAGCGGCTATGCTTATTGATGCTATACTATTGCCGTCGTGCACGCCGGGAGAAAGTCTCAAAATCTTTTTTGACGGATCATAATGATCTGTCATATTGCCCGGTACAATCTCAATTTTTATATCATAAAGTCCATTCGCGTCAAGTATAGTGCGGGCAACCTTTTGACCTGTCATTCCTGTCTTGCTTGTCACGCCCGAATACTTATTGTAATTTGTTCTTACTTTTGCGCTCGCATAAAAGCTAAGCAATATTGCCGCTAAGAATAATAATCCATAAGGTCCAAAAAATCCATAAAATCCATATCCCATATGTTTCCTCCATTTTGAATAATTTTATCCTAAAACAGTTCCTATTTCAATCTTATGACCTCTTATATAATCCTCAACTCTCATTTTCTTTTTGCCTGCAGCCTGCACTTCCTTTGCAAGCAAGATACCTTCGCCCGTTTTTATAGCAATAGCATCCTTTGACAGACCTAAAACAGTGCCGTTTTTTTGCTCTTTCAAAGTGTTAGCTTGCATATTGTTTCCAATAAATATTTTATCGTCTACTTTAGCATTCCACTCATCTGCCGTAATATCATCAGCTGTCCAAATCTTAAAAAGCTCTCCGTTTTTATAAGTATATGCTCCCGGCCACGGTGCAAGACCTCTTATCTCACATTCGAGCAAATGTGCGCTCTTGCTAAAGTCCAGCTCTCCGTCTTTTTTTGAAAGCATATTGGCATATGTTGCAAGACTGTCATCCTGTTTTTTTCTGTTTGCTTTGCCACTTTCTATGTCTTTTAGATTTTTTATAAGCAGTTCCGCACCCATTTGTGAAAGCTCATTATGCAAATCAAGCGATGTCTTTTTGCCAATCTCAGTCTCTGCAACTTCTATGACATCTCCCGTATCAAGCCCCTCTGCCATATACATGAGACTGATACCTGTCGTTTTATCTCCACTCATAACAGCTCTTTGTATCGGAGCCGCACCTCTCCACCTTGGAAGTATCGAGCCATGAATGTTGATACATCCACATCTTGGAATTTCCAAAATCTCAGGCGGTATAATCTTGCCATAAGCCGCAACTACTATCAAATCAGGCGCATATTCCTTTAGCTTTTTTATAAAGTCCTTATTGTTCTTTATCTTTTCCGGCTGTAGTATATTTAGCCCAAGCTGCTCTGCTATTTCTTTTATAGGTGAAGCTTTTATCTTTTTGCCTCTGTCTCTTTGCATATCCGGCTTTGTTACGACATAGCCTATTTCCTGACCGTCCTCAAAAAGTGCCCTTAGCGCAGGAACAGCAAAGTCCGGCGTACCCATATATACTATTTTCATCTATCATCCACCTTGCTAATTTCTTTGGCTTAATGCTAACCGCAGTATTTCATTGTTGTTTTCTGTGCTATTGTTATTACTATTCTTCTTCTTGCTTAATATCAGTCTTAATATCAGTACCGGGCTCCCTAATATTTGTAGCTTTATCCGTATACAAAATACCCTTTAGATGGTCAGTCTCATGACTTACAACTATCGCTGCAAAATCCGTAAAAGTTTCTGTTATTTCCTCGCCGTTTCTGTTTAAATATTTTACTGTAATACTTGCAGGCCTTATAACATCGCCGACATATCCGGGTACAGATAAACATCCTTCTGTTGAGAGCTGCTCGCCCTCGGTTTCTAAGATTTCAGGATTTATCATCTCCGTCAAATCACCCTCCTCGGGCTCGACGATACAAATCTGTCGTGCAACTCCAACCTGTGGTGCTGCTATACCCACGCCCATATCATAGCGCATTGTTTCGGTCATATCGTCTATAAGTGTAAGTATTCTGTCGTTTATCTCCGTCACTTCCCTGCATTGACGAGCCAAAATCTTATCACCCTTTTTGACTACATTTCTAAGTGCCATATCAATTCCTCCATAAGGTATAAGGATTTATGTCGATTATAAGACTGCATCCCGTTTTGTTTTCTCTCATATATTTCTTTAAATTACCTGCGATCGCTACAAAAGAATCCTTTACCTCCTCAGATAGCTTATACAATAGCATTACTCTAAGGTCGCTTTCGCCCTTGATATACTTTTTAGTACCCACGAGCGCATTGTCAGTTAGCAAAACTTCTTTTTTTATCCGCTCCATACAAAGCTCTTCTATTTCCTTTATCTTAGTATCGTCCTTACCGAGTATGCTTAGCTGTGCAAAAAAACCAAATGGCGGATATTTCATAAGCCTTCTGAGTCTTATCTCCTTGTCATAAAACATCTGCGGATCTTGGCTTGCTCCGCATACGAGCGCAAAATTGTCAGGTTCATATGTCTGAACAACCACCTTGCCCTGTTCCTCGCCTCTGCCTGCCCTGCCTGCCGCTTGCGCCACAAGCTGGAAAGTCCTCTCATATGCTCTGTAATCCGGCAAATTTAGCATCGTATCTATTGCAAGTATACCGACAAGTCCTACATTTTTATAATCAAGCCCCTTTGCCACAAGCTGAGTGCCTACAAGAATATCCGTCTTGCCTTTTGCAAAATCCTTTAAAATCCTATTTGTCTCGCCCTTTTTTTGAGCCGTATCAAAATCAAGTCTGTCTACGCTAGCCGCAGTAAAAGTTTTTTGCGCTTCCTTTTGAATTTGCTGCGTACCTGCGCCAAAGTGTTTTATATACTTGCTACCGCAAACAGGGCATACCTTCGGCACTTTCTTTTTCCTGCCACAATAGTGACAAACTAAGCTTTCTTCGCTACTCTGAGTTTTATGATATGTCATCGGTATGTCACAGTTATCGCATTTAATGACTTCTCCACAAGCCCTGCATGAAACAAATGAAGAATATCCCCTTCTATTTATTAAAAATATTGCCTGCTTGCCTTCTTTTAGTATTTTTTTTGTTTCGTCATAAAGAGCCTTGCTAAATACCGAGCGATTACCGCTTTTTAGCTCAGCACGCATATCTGCAAGCAAAACCTTAGGCAAAGGCGTTTTGTTATATCGCTCGTTTAAAACCAGCTCCCTGTAATCACCGCGCCTTGCATAATACATACTTTCTATCGATGGCGTCGCACTGCCAAGTATCACGCTACCGCCATAAAATGAAGCTCTCTTTTTTGCCACCTCATGCGTACTGTATTTTGGCGTCATATCGGATTTATATATCGTCTCATGCTCTTCATCCAAAATCATAAGCCCTATATTTTCGACAGGTGCAAATACAGCCGAGCGCGTGCCGATAACTATCCGTATCTCGCCACTTCTTATCTTTTGCCACTGGTCATATCTCTCGCCACTTGATAGCTTGCTGTGCAAAATCGCTATGTTTTTTCGTCCAAATCTATCTATAAATCTGTCGATTATCTGATTTGTAAGCGACACCTCAGGCACCATCATAACAGCCGTTTTGCCATATTTGATGCACTCGCTTATACTGCGCATATATACTTCTGTCTTGCCACTGCCCGTAATACCTCTGAGCAAAAATGTATTTGGACTGCCTTTTTTTATGGAATCCACAATCTGCTCAAGCGCATTTTGCTGCTCACTTGTCAGCTTCTCTATATCTTGGCTTTCGCCGTCAAACAGATCCGCAGGCTCTTTTTTTTGCCTTCTCTTCGCCTTGCTTCCCGCCGGCAAAAATAATTTTATGGCATCTATATACCTGCAAAAATATCGCTTTCGTATAAACTTGACAGTTTCTATTGCCTCTTTACTCAGCTTTATCTCATCATCTATGCTCTCGACATATTTTAGATTTTTAAAGTCTTGTTCACATGTGTCATCTACGGCAAATACATACGCCTGCCTTATTTTATTGCCACGATTAAATGGCACATATACTCTATTGCCGACCTCAATATCATCAAGCATGCATCCGTATGTATATAGCATATCGGTGCTGTCATTTTTATTGTCTATCGCAACTTGTACATACTTCATATTGCATCACTAAAGCAAGAATATATCATTCTCAAAGCACTTTTCTATCATATCATCAGGCCATACAGAAACCTGCACTTCTCCTATATGTGCTTTCCTCAAAAAATACATACATAGTCTGCTCTGGCCTATGCCCCCGCCAACTGTATATGGCAATTCCTTATTTAAAATAGCCTTATGGAAGTCAAGATTTTCTCTTTCCTCCTCGCCTGCAAGTTTTAACTGTCTTGCCATAGACTCCTCGTCAACTCTGATGCCCATTGATGATATTTCGAAAGCATCCTCAAGCACTTCATTCCAGAGAAGTATATCGCCATTTAGCTCCCAGTCATCATAATCCGGTGCTCTGCCGTCGTGTGGCTCGCCTGATT
The DNA here is from genome assembly GCA_963634825.1 of uncultured Porphyromonadaceae bacterium. GTDB lineage: Bacteria > Bacillota > Clostridia > Peptostreptococcales > Anaerovoracaceae > Gallibacter. The sequence continues at coordinate 121,210 of CAVHCP010000002.1, forward strand.
TTAGCTTGCCACCTATCTGAGACAAAAATACTGCTTTCTTTTCTCTGACAATTTCTCTTTCTCTTTCGGACGGTGTCAAATCAGGATATAAATCCTCAAGCTCCTGTGTAGTTATAAAATAAATTTCGTTTGGAAGCTCTGTTTTTAGCTCCGGATAATGTCTGTTGACAAAATCTCCAAGATTTTTTAGTGCAACATATATACTCTCGACTACTTGCTTTAAATAATCGAAATTTCTGTCTTCTTTTCTGATAACCTTTTCCCAGTCCCACTGGTCAACATATATGGAATGAAGATTGTCAAGCTCTTCGTCACGCCTTATCGCATTCATATCTGTGTAGATGCCGTGTCCCGGTTTGATCCCGTACTTACCGAGAGCCATTCTTTTCCATTTTGCGAGGGACTGCACTATCTGCACCTCTGCCTCATCCATATCTTTTATCGTAAAATCAACCGGTCTTTCGACTCCGTTTAGGTTGTCATTTAGTCCACTTTGCGGTCTTACAAAGAGCGGTGCCGAAACTCTGCGAAGCTTTAGACCATATGCGAGTTCCTGCTGGAAAAAATCCTTTATCTTTTTGATTGCTCTTTGACTCTCCATGTAGTCGATGATTGGTGTGTAATCTTTTGGAATAAATAATTTTGCCATGATTCTGCCCTCCTGTTTTGTTTTATCTTTCTTTCCTCCAATCGGAAAATTCACATCCACAATAATTTTGTCTATATATACCAAATTTCTTTGAGAGTTCAACACTCCTTTTGAAACCGTCTTTTTTCTTGAAATTGCCGTCAAGATATGAAACTCCGTATTTGACAGCTAATTTTTTACCTATCCTGCTTATAATATCGTAGCTTTTATGCGGACTTACTGTCAGGGTTGTCGTAAATATATCGAAATTATTTAATCTTGCAAAGAGTGCTGTTTCCTCAAGTCTTAGCAAAAAACAGTTATAGCATCTCCTGCCACCCTCTTTTTCGTCTTCTAAGCCCTTTGCAATTTCAAAAAATCTGTTTGGCTCATATTTGCCCTCGATAAATGCTATTTTATTTTTATGATTTACCGAAGTATTGAACCTCTCAAAAACCTCAAGCTGTGCTTCCTTGCGCCTTTGATATTCCTCATCGTCTGTAATGTTTGGATTATAAAAAAATATCGTGATATTATAATCATCTATCAAGCTTTCTATAACAGCCGTACTGCACGGACCGCAACAGCTGTGGAGCAAAAGTGAGGGACAGGCAACTTCCTTTTGGTAATTTATGCTCGTATATGCCATATCATCACTGCTTTTTGCCACATTTATGCAAGCTGCGCCAAATGCTTTTTTGTCGGCTATCATTTCGTTTCCTCCGAAAATAGATGTACTTTTACAAGGAAATATTATATCATAATTACTGTCAAATAACTATCTTTTGGGGATTTTTTTATGAATACTAAACGAATATATACAATCAATGATTATCTCACAAAACATTTTGGTACAAAAATAGCTAAGCTTTCGCTTCCCGGTGGCACTACATGTCCAAACAGAGACGGAAGCAAGGGCGTTGGCGGATGTATTTTTTGTTCGGAAAGTGGCTCCGGGGATATGGCAAGCGATATAGATTCTCAAATAAAGCTTTTGTCGGATAAATGGCCAAATATATCCAAATATATAGCTTACTTTCAGAGCTACACTTCAACATATATGCCCTCTGAGGTCTTGAGAAAAAAGATATATGATGCCCTTTCGCATGAAAATATAGTAGGCGTCGCGATAGCAACTCGCCCCGACTGTCTTGATGATGATATTTTAAATTTGCTCGCAGAGATAAATGATAAATATTTTTTATGGGTCGAGCTTGGTTTGCAAACTATCCATGAAAAAACAGCTCGTAATATCAATAGATGTTATTCGCTTGACATTTATGAGAAAGCCGTCTCCGCATTGCAGATCCTTGATATCAAATATGTTACTCATCTGATACTCGGACTTCCGGGCGAAAGCAAGGCAGATATGCATAAATCGTTGGCTTATGTTTGTAGCCGCAAGCCTTTTGGTATCAAGCTACACTTGTTAAATATTGTAAAAGGCTCTCCTATGGAAAGGATATATCCTGACTATGTACCTTTTGAAAGCATCGACGAATATGTAAATCTCGTATGCGATCTGCTTGAAGTCGTACCTAGCGATATTACAATTCATCGCCTGACCGGAGATGTGCCAAGACCGCTTTTGGTTGCACCGACTTGGAGCTATAAAAAAAGAACAATTCTCAACGGAATCCATCGAGAATTGCGCTTACGCGGAAGTTATCAAGGCTCAAAGCTCATGACTCAGAGCTCAAAGCTTTAAATCTCGGTGCAGGGCTTAAGTCCTACACGCTTTCTATGATGTCGCAGACATCTATCCATTCCTTTGCCTTTGAAATTTTAAATAAATCTTCGCAAGTCAGTTCTATAGCACTGTTGCTACTACCGCAAGCAGGAAATACCGTCTCAAATCGTTTAATGCTCTCATCAACATATACATCAACATCATCTCTTTCGATTGCAAATGCGCATACTCCACCTATCGCATGACCTGTATATGCGATAACCTCATCTGCCGATAGCATCTTTGCCTTAAAGCCGAATTTTTCTTTAAATTTTTTATTTTTAATCTTTGTATCGCCTGCAGTCTGTATCAATATACATCTTTCGTCCGGAGTTTTAAACGAAAGCGTTTTGCATATCCTTGCAGGCTCCGTACCAACTGCCTGTGCCGCAAGCTCTACCGTTGCGCTTGATGTATCAAACTCCATTATCTTTTCGTCTATATTTAATGTTTTAAAATATTCTCTTACTTTTTCTATTGCCATATCGAACTCCTCTTTTTCCTTTTTCCTTTTTTTCTTTTCTTCTTTTGTTCTTTTGTTCTTTCCTATTTTACTATTTTTTATCCTTTTTTGCAATTTTGTTTGTTTTATACATTTTTTTTTGCATTTTTTTGTTGACAGGCAACATTTATTATGCTACATTATATTTGTAGTTGAAATCCTTAAGTCATTTGTATAAACCACTTATATAACAACGTACATCTTTTCAAATCAAAACAATAGGCGGGTAGGCAAAAATGTCTGCTCGCCTATTGTTTTCAGTTTGCTTTTTCCTATAACGCGACTTTTGTTTGTAGGAAGATGTTTTGACGGGAGAAAGACTATACCGCTCTTCCAGTTCTCAGCACAGGCAATTGCTTGCGCTTACTCGCAGGCTTGCGGAGTGTCAGCAAAACTCACACCTTCGGTGCTCAAACATTGCTGACACTTAACCGCTCGCCAAGCTCGTTTCGCTGGCACTTGCGAGCTGTGCTTGCGAAAGTGTAAGAGCGATATAGTCTCTTTCTCCCGCCAAATTTCCCCCTATAACACAACTTTTCTAAATGTAATACATTCCATGAAGCGAATCCTGATAATTTATATAACTTCCAACCAAATCCTGCAATGTTATTTCCGATAAAATCTGCCCCGTTGCATCATTTATCCTGTCGATTACAAGCGACTGTATAACGATCTGTTCGCCTCTAAGTCCCTGCGGATTTTCTTCTTTCTCAAGCTCATAATTCCCCTCGATAGCAAGTATAATTTCTGCAATCGTTATATCTGCCAAATTTCTTTCTATATAATATCCGCCCTGTGAGCCCTTCACACTCTTTACAATATGAGCTTTACGAAGCGATGAAAATATCTGCTCCAAATACTGCAATGAAATTTCGTTTCGCTTTGCAATACTTGCAAGCGGTACAAGTTCATCCTTTGAATGTACCGCAAGATCTATCATCGCCCTAAGCCCATATCTGCTTTTTTTAGAAAATTTCAATTTGTCTTCCTTTCATTAGCTTATCGCTTTAAATGCCTCATCAAGGTCTTGTATGATATCATCAATATTTTCGGTGCCGATGGAAAGCCTAATTGTATTTGGCTTTATCTGTTGCTCCAAAAGCTCTTCCTCGGTGCACTGGCTGTGAGTTGTAGTCGCAGGATGGATGACAAGCGACTTAACGTCTGCAACATTTGCAAGCAGTGAAAACAGCTCTAACTCATCTATGAATTTCTGTGCCTTTAGCGAATCGCCCTTTATATCGAATGTAAATATCGAGCCACCGCCGTTTGGAAAATACTTCTTGTAGAGCTCCTGCTGTCTTGGATCAGGATCTACCGCCGGGTGATGTACCCTTTCGACCTGCGGATGATTGTTTAAATATTCTACTACCTTTAGCGTATTTTCGACATGTCTTTCCACTCTCAGCGAAAGCGTCTCAAGACCTTGCAAAAAGATGAATGAATTTACCGGCGAGATGGTCGCTCCCGTGTCACGGAGCAAAATCGCTCTGATCTTTGTCACAAAAGCCGCAGGACCGCACGCCTCTGTGAAGCTGACGCCGTGATAGCTTGGATTTGGCTCTGTAAGTGAATCAAACTTGCCAGAAGCCTTCCAATCGAAGTTGCCACCCTCGACAATAACACCGCCGATGCTTGTACCGTGACCGCCTATAAATTTTGTTGCCGAATGCACGACGATATCTGCGCCATATTCGATAGGTTTTATAAGATAAGGTGTTGCAAATGTATTATCAACAACAAGCGGTATACCGTGCCTATGCGCTATATTTGCGATCTCCTCAATATCTACGACATCCGAATTTGGATTGCCAAGCGTTTCGATATAGACAGCCTTTGTATTTTCTTTGATGGCATCCTCAATTTCCTGTAAATTTTCGGGGTCCACAAATGTTGTTGTGATGCCATAATCAACAAGCGTATGACCAAGCAGGTTAAATGTGCCGCCATAGATATTTTTAGCGGCAACTATATGATCTCCTTGTTGCGCCAAGTTTTGGATTGTATATGTTATAGCTGCGGCGCCGGAAGCTACTGCAAGCGCCGCACTACCGCCCTCAAGTGCTGCTATTCGTCGCTCAAAGATATCCTCGGTCGGATTTGTAAGTCTGCCATATATATTGCCCGCATCCTTTAGGCTAAAACGATCTGCCGCATGCTGGCAATTTTTAAATACATATGATGAAGTCTGATAAATTGGCACTGCTCTTGCATCTGTCACCGCATCGGGCACTTCCTGTCCCACATGTACCTGCAATGTTTCAAACTTAAATTTTCTGTCTTTTCTTTTTATCTTTCCCATCCTGTCACGTCCTTTCTTATTCTTATTTCACATTTCCTTTTAATACACCTATTCTGTGAAAAGTGGAGTTGAATAATATCTGTCTCCACTGTCCGGCAAGAGTGCAACTATTGTCTTTCCCTCATTTTCCGGACGTCTTGCCAAGGCGATTGCTCCCGATAAAGCAGCACCCGATGATATACCTACAAGTATACCCTCATGCTTTGCGAGAAGCTTTGCCGCTACAAAGCCTTCTTCGTTATCAGCATCATAGACCTCGTCATAGATAGCTGTGTCAAGCACATCAGGGATAAAGCCTGCGCCAATGCCCTGTATTTTGTGCGCACCCGCATTGCCTCCAGAAAGCACTGCCGAGCTTGCAGGCTCAAGTGCTACTATTTTTATGTCCTTATTTTTTTCTTTTAGATATTCGCCTATACCTGTAAGCGTGCCACCTGTACCGACACCTGCGATGAAGATATCAAGCTTGCCGTCCGTGTCATTCCAGATTTCCGGACCTGTTGTTTCCTTGTGTGCCTTAGGATTTGCAGGATTTACAAACTGTCCCGGGATAAAGCTTCCTTTAATTTCCTTTGCAAGCTCTTCTGCCTTGTCTATCGCGCCCTGCATGCCCTTTGCTCCATCGGTTAAAACAATTTCTGCTCCGTATGCCTTCAAAATATTTCTTCGCTCTACGCTCATAGTCTCAGGCATTGTCAAAATAATCTTATATCCCTTTGCCGCCGCTATTGAGGCAAGGCCTATGCCTGTATTGCCGGAAGTCGGCTCGATTATAGTCGCTCCCTTCTTTAGAATACCTTTTTCCTCAGCATCCTCGATCATTACCTTTGCGATACGATCCTTGACACTGCCTGCCGGATTTAGATATTCGAGCTTTAGTAAAATTGTCGCTTTTAGACCAAGCTCTTTTTCGAGATTTACCGGTTCGATAATTGGTGTGTTACCGATTAAATCAGGTACGCCCTTATAAATTTTTGCCATGATTTACCCCTCACTTTCTTAATTTTTTTATCTGCTGTAGGTTTGCTTTTGTGGTGTAATGCTCACCCTTGAAATCTATATACCACATTTTACGGATTTAAAACATAGTTGTCAAGTATGTTTTATATGTTTTTTGAAAATTATTATTATAACTGCGCGAAAAGCCATACGCCAATCCTGCGCTTGTCCTCGTCACAGGCAATATACTGCGCTCATGCATAGGCATTGCGGAGCACTGGCAAAACTCGCACCTTTGGTGTTCAGACATTGCCAGTGCTTAACCGCTCGCCACATGCATTTCGCTTGATATTGCTCCTGTGCCTGCGGAGGCGCAAGATTGGCGTATGGCTTTTGCGTGCAGTTATATAAAT
>CAVHCP010000003.1:0-90929 GCA_963634825.1 uncultured Porphyromonadaceae bacterium
CCAATTCCAGACCCCAATTAACCATATTATGGGAGGATTTTTCTCAAAATCCTTGTCCCCAAAAAAGTTTGGATACCCAAAATAATTAACTTCTTTAAAAGGCAGATGGCAAATAGCTATCTGCCTTTTGCTATCATTATTTATCAAGTGGCGCAAAATGGATGCAGTGCTTATCGGCGCTGTTTCGACGCCGTATAGATGTGATAGTGCGTCTGCAAAGGCACCTCAAAACACAGCATCCTTTTTGTGCTTATAAAAAAATTTACAGATTTTGTAAAAATGTGCTTGCTTTTTATTTACGCTTGTAGTAACATATCATTACAAAAATGTAAAAGTATTCCAAAAAAAGAAGGTAAAAATGCTGACAAAACAATTCACAAATAATATACGAAAAGAAATATCGATAAATCAGATGGAGCTTTCGAATGAGGAGATGTTTTCATTTATAGAAAAGAAAGCTCTTGAGAGCAGTGAGCTTGCAGAGCTTGATATAGATGAGATAAATAAGGTTGTGCGCAGAGTATTTTTTGCGGTCAATAGCGATCTTTCTATTTTAGAGCCATATATAAATGATGAGAGCGTCTCAGAAATTATGGTAAATGGATATAAAAATATTTTTATCGAAAAGGATGGCAAAATCCAAAGGACTAAAGACGAATTTTTTGATATTGAGGAGCTTGAGGAAGTCATTCGCAGAGTAGCCGGAAGCGTTCATAGGGAAATAAATGAGATGGTGCCGATAGTCGACGCACGCACAAGGGACGGTGCGAGAGTAAATGCGGTATACAAAAATGTAGCGCTTGGCGGGCCGATACTCACAATAAGGAGATTTCCAAAGATAAATATAACGATGGAGGATTTGATCGCATACAAAACGGTAACCCACGAGGCGGCGATGTTTTTAAAAAGGCTACTCGTATGCGGATATAATTTCTTTATCTCCGGAGGCACATCGAGTGGCAAGACTACATTTTTAAATGCTCTTACGGGATGTATTCCGGAGGGGGAGAGAGTCATCATCATTGAGGACAGTGCCGAGTTGAGACCGATAGGCATATCAAATTTGGTTAGGATGGAAAGCAGAACTACAAGTGACGGTAGAAATGATATACAGATAAATGAGCTTATAAAGACAAGCCTCAGGATGAGACCGGACAGGATTATCATCGGTGAGATAAGAGATGGCAAGGCGCTCTTAGATATGCTAAACGGTCTAAATACCGGACATAGTGGTCTTTGCACGGGTCACGGCAATTCCTCTGCGGGCATGCTAAAGCGTATGGAAGCTCTTTATATGCAGGAAGCGAATTTCCCCCTTAGGGCGATTGATGAACAAATAGCGGAGGGGCTTGATATCATAATCCATATAAAGCGATTTAAAAATAACATCAGAAAGGTGTCGGAAATTTCGGAGATATTTATAAATGAGGATGGCAGGCTTGCTTTAAATAAATTATTTGTGCTTGAAGCAGGCGAGCTTGTGAGGACAAAAAACGAGCTTATAAATAAGGAAAAGCTCAGTATAGAAAATCACGAGGTGAGCGATGAAAACCGATTATAAAAAATACAAGTTGAGTAAAGGGGAAAGGATGAAATTTATTCCCGTGGCATATGTAAGTTGCACTCTGCTTGCATATCTGTTTTACAGAAGTATCATTTTATCGCTGATTTTCGGACTGTTTTTTGTATTTGCCGAAAAGTATTATTCTGATTATTTGCTCGGCAGGCAAAAGGAAGAGATGAGGCGTCAATTTAAGGACCTGATGTATTCGCTGAGCAGTAGCGTAGCATCCGGCAGATATATGAGCGAAGCGCTTTTGGAGGCGCAAAAAAATTTGGAAATGATTTATGGCAAAGATGCGCTTATGGTAAATGAGCTCAATGGAATAAATAAGAGCATAAGTGAGAGCAGGGAAAGGATAGAGGATGTGCTTTATGATTTTGCGGAGCGCAGCGCAAATGAGGATATAAGGAATTTTGTAGAGGTATATAACATATGCCAAAAAACAGGCGGAGATATTCAAAGAGTTATATCAAATACGACGGGCGTGATACTTGACAAAATGCAGATGCAAAGAGAAATAAAAACTCTGATGGCACAAAAGCAATTTGAGGCTCGTATAGTAAGCATTATGCCACTTGTCATAATCATATTTTTAAATCTCATCTCTCCTGATTATTTGAGCCCGCTTTACGAAACAATAATGGGCAGGATCATCATGAGTATCGCACTTTTTGGATTTATAGTAGCTTGCGTGTGGATGTTTAAGCTGACCGAGGTGGATGATATATGAAAAAAGAAACTTTGAATAAAAAAATTGATTATATAAAAGAAAAGTATCTCGGCGAGAAAGGATATCTTGAAGATAAGTTTTTAAAGATATATGGGGGTGGCGATTATGAAAGAGAGATAGATGATATACGAAAGAAAAATAAAAATAAGTATCTGCTATGTATAATTTTGCTCTTTTTATTGCTTGTATGGACGCTTTATTCGCAGATAGCTACAAGCAGGATTATCGAGGAGGACGAAAAAGGCTTTGTTACAGCAGTCGAAAGGAGTGACGATACAACAGGAAGCGTGCCGCTAAGGGCGTATGTGGCAAAAAATGGCAAATTGATAGAAAAAAATGTAAATCTCATAACGACTGAAAATGAAGATACAAAAAAGGCAGGCATTATAGATATGGAGGATGAAAATATCGAGCTTGCTGTCAATTACAAGATAGATGAGGCTGTAAAAAGCGTTGCAAAAGGGAGTGGCAATAAGCTTGTGCTTCCGTGCAAACTATCGGATGGCACGCCTGTTTATTGGCAAAAGCAACAGAGTAGCATAAAAAATATGGCGTTGATACCGCTTGTCGCAATCATATTATATGCGATATACAGGCAGCGATTTGGCGAGGCAGAAAAAGCCGAAAGAGTAGCCCGAAAGTCGGTATTAGATGAGCTTCCCGCATTTATAAACAGGCTTACATTACTTCTTGGAGCAGGACTTGTATTTGATACGGCATTTGAAAAAGCTGTGTCTGACAGCAATCAAAGGCGCTGGAAAAACGATTCGTACTTTTATAATCAAATGACGAAGATCAAAAATGATTCGGAGGCGAGCAAAATCTCCATATATAAAGGGCTTGAGGATTTTGCAAAGCGGACGCAGATAAGAGAATTTATAAGAATGACCAATATCATTTCTGACGGTATAAATAAGGGAACGAGCCTTGCCGATAAGCTCGAGCTTGAGAGCAATGCGATGTGGTTTGCAAAGAAAAAAGATGCGGAGGAAAAGGGCAGACTCGCCGAAACAAAAATAATAGCACCGCTTATGATAATGCTCGTTATCCTCATAATCATAACGATAGCGCCGGCAATGATGGAAATGTAAAAACATAAAAATAGAGATGTCAAAATGTGAAAGGAGAGGAGAAAAAATGTTAAAGAGAATTAAAAAAATGCGTATGCCTGCCACACTGACAAGGCTAAATAAAAAAATGGGAGACAGCGGTATGGAAATGATACAGGTTGCAATACTTATCGCACTTGCCATAATACTGGGTCTGATATTTAAGACCGAAATAACTTCATTTGTAAATAAGACATTTACAAATCTAAATAACGGATTTTAGCAGTCTTGATATGGCTATGGATTTTGTGAGGCAAAAATGAAAAAATTTTCTGGATCAAATGTAAAAATATGGGATATAACAAAACCCCTAAAGACACTAAAGAGCGCAAAGAGCATAAAAAATATTCTTAGGGGAATCATAAAAGATGAAGACGGCTCGTCTATAGTTGAGGCGGTTATAGTTTTGCCTATTGTTATTTTAGCGGTGCTATGTACTGTGGCGATAAGTACATATCTTTGCAATGCTGTCTTTGCATCGGTAGATATGCACAAAAATATGACGAGAGCTGCAGGAGAACAAACGCAGACAAGGATCTTGGAAGGATCGCCTATCAGAGATTATGCTATTTCGGATGGCAATGTGCGAGGGGTCAGTTGCAAAAGTGCCTCAAAGACTATAACAGGTCCTGCGGGATTTTTGCTCGAAAAACAGATGCGAGAAGAGATAGAGGCAAGGATATATGTCATTGATGAAAAAAAGATTACAAGATATAAGGACCTTTTGGGCGAGGTGCTCAAATGAGAGGGGTAGCACGACTGTATTTACTGCGATAATTATGGCTTCGGTTGTGATGTTGGCGGTTATGCTTGTCACATTTTCAAAGGAAAAAGCCGAAACAGGCAGAGCAGACAGTCTATTATCACTATCTTCGAGATCTGTCCTGTCGCAATATTGTATTCCGCTAAAGGAAAGATATGGCATTATGGCGATGGATACAACACCTTTAAAAATAGAAAACGGACTCAGATTTTATATGCTGCAAAATGATCCGGATTTAAATATCGAAAGTATAAGTGCAAGTTTGCAGGGATATACGTTGTTTGATATCGAAAATATAGAAAATGAGATAGAGGAGTATTTTTTATTCCTGCTTGGAAAGGACTTATTGACAAAGGAAAATACAAATGATCAAAGAGAAGATGACGCTGTCCTCAGAAATAAAAAAATCATATCTATGCTACCGTCAGGTGCTAAAAGCGGCTCGGATGTGAGCATAGATGCGATTGCAGATGTATTTGCAGATGCAGATAAATTTTTTGATACTACAAAAAGGACGGTGGCTGTAAATGAATATCTGATGAGAGTATGCAACAATCATAAAAATGACGACACAGAGACCTTTTTCAAGAACGAAATCGAATATCTTTTGGCAGGCGAGTTAAATGATAAGGAAAATTATTCGCAGGTAAAAAATAAAATTAAATTGCTTAGAAATGTTATCAATTTTGCGACGATTTTTACGACTCCGACTCTTCTTGAGGAGGTGACGGCGCTTGCCGCAACAACAGGCTTTGGCGTCGGCGTTGCGACGATAATGATTGCAGAGGGCTGGGCGCTGCTTGAAGCGCAAAATGATGTTGCGATTTTAGAAAATGACGGCAAGCTACCAATAGTCAAAACAAGAGAAACATGGGCGACTGATATCGGAAGTATATCGACCGGTGCGAAGGACGGATATATTGACAATCATTGTGAAACAGGCTTGGATTATGAAGATTATCTCAGAGTGTTTTTGTATTTTACAGATAAGGAAACTAAGCTGACTCGCTTTATGGACCTTATGCAGTTGTATATTCAGGGGACATATGATGAAAGTTTTCTCATCAAGACTACATGCACAGGATATAGCTTTGATGCAAAGATAAACGGAAGAAAATATAAATATGTTGAAAAATATTAAAGAGCGCAATGCTTTAGAGGCTCTGCGGGTTATAAAGGGAAAAATAAAAAATGAAGACGGACATTATATTTTAGAAGCGTCAATAATAGTGCCTTTTGTGCTGGCTCTTGTGATCGCCATAGGCAGTATGTGTAAGGCGGCGGAGCTAAAGGAGGATGTAGTATATATGGGCGCGGATGAAATGAAGCTTGCACTCATAAATTCGTATATATACGGCACGGATTTGACGCTTGCAAGCAGGCTAAAGGAGCGTATCAAGGACGAAAGACCGGATGCAAAAGGAGTAGAGGTTGATGGCTTTAAATCGGGGTTTTCGCTCGGGGGATATACGGATCTTATAGGCGTTGATGCGGATTTTGGATTGAAAATTGTTGTGCCTATACCGATCCAAAAAGATGTCAGGGAGCAGATTAGCTTTTTGGGCAGGAAATTTATCGGGGACAAATCGCAAAAAAGCAGCTTTGGATATGAAAATATGGAAAAGGAAGAAAGTGAAAATATCGTATATCTCTTCCCACAGGACGGCAGGAGATATCATACAAAAGAGTGTACATATGTAAAGCCTAAAAAAACAATAAAGGTATTGACCGCAGGTTTAAAAAAGGAATATTTGCCTTGTGATACCTGCAAATCAAAAAAGTGCAATATCGGAGACAGCGTATATATCTTTGAGGCGTATGGCAAAGTTTATCACAAAGGTGACTGCAAAACGATAGAAAAAAATATCGTTGAGGTGGATAAGGAAATTGCCATAGAAAAAGGTTATACGCCTTGCAGCAAGTGTAAAGGAGGATGAAATGGAATTACGAAAAAATAATTATGAAATAGAGATACAAAAAAATGATATGAAAGTTTTCGAAGAGAGGATGCTTTTTTCGGGGTTGTGTGATTTTATAGTCCCTATGAGATTTACAGAAAAGGATGATAAAAAGAAAATCACATATAACTGCAATGGTTATGTTTCTCTGCGTGATATGTTGCCTTTATCGCCAAGTAAGCTCTTTGAAATACTCGAAAAAACGCTTTTGACACTTAATAAAAGCGTGGAATTTTTTATACCGCATAACAGAGTGACGCTAAGCGTAGATACTGTTTATTATGATAATAAGAAAAAGAAGGTTAAGCTTGCATATATTCCTGCTAAAAATGGAGAGCTAAATGAAAACTTAAATTGCTTTTTAGACGAGCTGGTGCAAAGGAGCGATGAAGAGACAAAAGAATATTTAATAAGCGTAAAGGGAGACCTAAATAAATTTAACAGAAGTATCAGAGATATGGCAGCCTTTGTCAGCGAACAGCGCAAGAGAATCAATCAGTGTATGATGTGATGCGCGCAAGAGAATATTTTTTGCCTTTTGCTTTTCTTTTATTTTTCTTTTAAATTTTTAATGTTATAATACAAAAAAGAAATGTTGAAAGGGGAAAAATATGAATCTTATTAAAAAAGTAAAAACATTCGGCATTGCAGTAGGAGTTGTATCTATCGTGGTTGGCATTATTCTTACATTCAGACCGGTGCAGAGCGAGGTTTTGTTAAATGCAATCGTCGGAATAGGCCTGGTGATTATGGGTATAGTCAAGCTTATACAGGAGATATTTGTTACAAAGGAAACAGAAAAATCATGGGGATACATACTTGTACCTATTTTGATGATAATTTTAGGTATTTATGTACTTATGAATTCAACGGTAACTATGTTTACAATAGGTATTATCATCTCAATATATGCATTTATGATGGCATTTGACAGATTTTCAATGGCACGTATCCGAAAACAGGCAGGTTTGTCATATGGTAGCACAATATGCGAGGGAATATTGCAACTCATCTTTGGCATATTGATGTGCACAAATGTATTTGTTGCAATGATTGCGGTAACGGTTGTAGCAGGTATTTATCTTGTTATTAACGGCGTTATGATACTTATCTCAAGCATCTATTTCGGAGATTTGCAATGATTCCGTTGTCGACTAAAATGCGCCCAAGGACGCTAAATGAATTTGTAGGACAGGAGCACTTCTTGTATGAGGGCTCCCTCCTTTATAATGCCATAAAAAATAAGACATTTGAAAATGCGATTTTCTTTGGCCCGTCGGGTACAGGCAAGACGACGCTTGCTCGGATTATTGCTCGGGAGATGGACGCTGATTTTATAGAAATCAATGCGGGCGTTACAGGTATTAAGGAGCTAAAGGAAATAATAGAAAATGCAGAGCTAAAATTTTTTGGATTGCAGAAGCAAAAGACATATGTATATATCGACGAATTTCACAGGTGGAATAAATTGCAGCAAGATTCGCTTTTAAAGGCACTCGAGGACGGAGTTTTGTCATTTATAGGTAGCACCACCGAAAATCCATATTTTGCCATTAACAATGCCATTTTGAGCAGAGTGCACAGTATTTATGAGTTCAAATCGCATACTCCGGAAAACATTTCAAAAATATTGAAACGGACGTTGACGGATGAGGAGCTTGGCTTTGGCAAGTTGGGAATAAAATGTGACGATGATGTGCTGATGCTGTTGGCAAGAATGAGCGCAGGTGATGCGAGGGTTGCACTCGACACGCTCGGATTTATCATTGACAATATGGGTGACAAAAAAGAGATTGACGAAAGTTTAGTTGCAGAAGCTACGCAGCAAAAGACATATTTTTATAACAAAGAGGATGACAAGTACGATCTTTTATCGGCATTGCAAAAATCGATAAGGGGCTCGGACCCCGATGCGGCGATACATTATCTTGCAAGGCTTATAAAGGGCGGTGCGGATATAAAGCTGATAGGCAGGAGACTTCTTGTCATAGCGAGTGAGGATGTGGGAATGGCATACCCGCAGGCAATAAGTATTGTAAATGCTTGCGTGCAGGCTGCACTTATGGTCGGATATCCGGAGGCGCAGATAAATTTGGCGCAGGCTGTTATAACGATGGCGGCAGCACCAAAGTCAAACAGATCATATATGGCACTTCTTGAGGCAACCGGCGACTTAGAAAAATTTGACCAACTTGACATTCCACTGCATATAAAGGATAGTCATTACTCCGGAGCTAAAAAAAGAGGTATCGGCATAGGATATAAATACCCGCACGATTATGGCGGATATGTGGAGCAACAATATTTGCCGGATGCATTATACAAGGCAAACAAAAAATATTACGAGCCTACCGCAAACGGTACGGAAAAGGCATTTAAAAGATATCTTGAGGAAATAAAAAAGAAAAAATAACATACCGAGCATAGCTTGGAATAGTGAAATAGGGGATAATAATGCGAGAAATTATAAGAGCAGAGCATAGTGGTTTTTGCTTCGGCGTAAAGCAGGCGATTGAAAAAGCGCAAAATGAAGCAAAAAAGTCTGACAAAAAAATATATAGTATGGGACCGCTTATTCATAATAGTATGGTTACAGATGATCTCGAAAAACAGGGAGTATTTATCATAGATACGCTCGACAACTTGCAAGCAGGTGATAAGGTAATAATTCGCTCTCACGGCATAAAAAAGAGTTTTTACGATGAGGCGGCAGCGAAAGGTATCGAGATTGTAGATGCGACCTGCCCTTATGTAAAACGAATACATAAGCTTGTTTTTGACGCTCATAAAAAAGGCAAGAGCGTTGTCATAGTCGGTGATAAAAATCATCCTGAGGTTCAAGGAATAAACGGTTGGTGCGAGGATAGCGCTATCGTATTAAATGAACCAACCGATATAAAAGCGGACGATATTTTTGTAGTTGCACAGACGACAATACGAAAAGAAAAATTTGATGAGATTGTCAAAAAAATAAAAGATGACAACGGAGAAATACAGATAGAAAATACGATCTGTGACGCCACTTCAAAAAGGCAGGAGGCATGCGCAAAAACGGCCCAAAATGTCGAGGCGATGATAGTTATCGGTGATAAAAAAAGCTCTAATACAAAGAAGCTTTATGAAATAGCCGCTCAAAATTGCAAAAACACCTATTTTATAGACGATATAGCAAATTTACCATTGAAAGAAACCGCAAAATATACTAAAATAGGAGTAGCGGCGGGTGCATCGACGCCCGAAAACGCAATTAAGGAGGTTATTGCAAATATGAGTGAGAATATCACCAGAGAAGAGACCATGCTCGATTACATGGACGAGATTGAAAAATCTCTAAGACTGCCAAGAGGTGGTGAGTTAGTTACAGGAAAGGTTCATCAGGTTACAGACAAGGAAGTCATAGTAAATCTTGGATGTAAAAAGGACGGAGCTATTCCTGCAAGCGAGATCACGCTTGAGGAAGGACAGACGCTAAAGGATGCTTTCCACGAGGGAGACGAGATCACAGCAAAGGTTTTAAAGACAGATGATGGCGACGGAACTATTTTACTATCTAAGAAGAAATTAGAGGCTACAAAGCACTGGGAAGAAATAGCTCAGGCTTATGAAGATAAAGCTTTAATAGATGTTAACGTAGTTAGACAAGTCAATGGCGGAGTTATCGCAAGCTACAAGCAGGTACAGGGATTTATTCCTTTGTCACAGCTTTCTGATAGATTTGTAGAAAATCCGGCAGAGTTTATCGGTCAGACTTTGTCAGTAAAGGTTTCAAGAGTTGATCAGAGAAGAGGTAAGGCTGTATTTTCTCATAAGGCAAGGCTTTTGGAAGAAAGACAAAAAGCTCTTGAAGAAATTTGGAACAGCATCAATGTTGGCGATATCGTAGAAGGTAAGGTAATGAGATTTACAGACTACGGTGCGTTCGTTGATATCGGAGGACTTGACGGTTTGCTACATATTTCAGAGATATCTTGGGGCAAGCTGAGACATCCTCAGGAAGCTTTAGAAATCGGACAGACAATCAATGTTAAGATACTTTCGATGAATACCGAAAAAGGTAAGGTTTCACTTGGTTTGAAACAGACAATTCCTGAACCTTGGACAGTAATCGACGAAAATTATCAGGTTGGTCAGGTTGTAGAAGGCAAAGTTGTGCAGATCAAGGAATACGGTTGCTTTGTTGAGCTTGAGCCGGGACTTGACGGACTTGTACATATTTCTGAAGTTTCTCACAAGAGAGTTGCTGACATAAATGATGAGCTAAGTGTCGGAGATAAAGTTGAGGCTAAGATCCTTGATATCGACAAGGAAAGAAAGAGAATCAGCTTGAGCATCAAGCAGACTACTCAGCCACCTGCAAAGGAAGAAAAAGCAGAGGCTATAGATGAAGCTCCGATAGCTGAGGAGCCTGAAGTTACAGAAGTAGCCGAGGCAACAGAAGCAACAGAAGCAGAATAAAATCTAAAATGGACTTAGAAGCTCGCACTGTGAAAGGTGCGAGTTTTTATTAAAAACCGAAAGTTAGAGGGAAATCATATGATTATAAAATATGCCACAGAAGAAGATATCGAAGCAATTGCTGCAGTTGAAGCAGAATGTTTTCCGCCTGCTGAAGCCGCAACAGAAAAGGATTTTGTAGCTAGAGTTAAGTATTACGGGAATCACTTTTGGTTGATGTTCGATGAAGAGAAGTTGATCGCTTTTGTGGATGGTTTTGTTACAGATGAACCGGATTTGACAGATGAAATGTACGAAAATGCGGCTATGCACAACGAAAATGGTGCGTGGCAGATGATTTTTGGGGTCAATACGCTACCGGATTACCGTAAGCAAGGACGAGCCGGAGAACTAATATGCCGTGCTATTGATGATGCCAGGAACCAAGGAAGAAAAGGACTTGTGCTTACCTGTAAAGAAAAACTGGTTCATTATTATGCAAAATTTGGCTTTGAGGATGAAGGACTCTCTGAAAAGTCTACGCATGGAAATGTCGCATGGCATCAGATGCGACTGTCGTTTTGACATCTAAAAAAGGAGCTCAACATAATGGCAAAAAAAGATGTAACCCCAATACATATGTTTATAAATAAATCCTACAACAAAAACAGCGACGAGCTTTTAAAAAAAGCCATCCTTTTATATTGCCAAGAAAAAAATATAAAATTTGCGAAAAAAACAGACGGTACTGATGACATAAAGATCATCCGCAAGGACGGGCAAAAGCCATATATGGATGACGGCAATATCGATGCAAATATCAAATTCAATATAAGCCATACGGGCGAGATTTTTGTATGTGCGATAGATGACAAGGAGATAGGGATAGATGTGCAAGAAGTGCTTTTAGGGCGAGGCGAAAAGTATGACGATGCGAAAAAACTTCATAAACTTGCAGAGAAGTATTTTACAGAAAACGAACATTCGTTTATAATAGAAAATGGCACGAGAGCTTTTTTTGACATTTGGACATATAAAGAGGCTTATACGAAATTGCTTGGCAAGAGCATTTTTCATACGATAAAAAATATTGAAACGGTTGCAGGTGGCAAGCTGAGAGACAAGATAGGCGATGTATATATGACGAGGATAGACATTCCAAACACATCCAATCTTGCATGCGCCGTGGCAAGCTACAGAAAGGAGAACGATATATGTCTAAAAGAAATTTATTGAGTGCATATATCGCAGCGGTAATATTTACAATATTGACAGGCTTTTCTTTTTTAGGAATCAAACAATGTCAGGGTGATGGCAATCAGCTTGCAATATTGACATACAGATATAACTTTGCTTTTATATTTGCGCTCTTGGTTTGGATTTTTGGCATATTTAAAAGCAATATAAAAAAGAATAAGGGCAAGGTCGAAAAAAAGGGAATTTTGGTCATTACGGCACTTTCATACATAAGCTTTATGATATTTCAGGTTGTCGGTATTTTTTATACAACATCGATAGTCGGCTCTATCATATTTGCCATTACACCTATAATAGTACAGATAATAGCGGCGGTCGTTTTGAAGGAGCATAGCAATTTCAAACAAAATATATTTGTAGTAGTTACGATAGCGGCGCTTATATATATGATTTTGGCTGGAGCAAACCAGCTCGAATTTAGCTATAAGGGCGTTATATATCTTATGCTTGCAAATGTCTCGATGGCGATATCAAACATCGGTATGCGCTATCTCAGAAATAACTTCACGCCATTTGATATTTCGATGGTTATATCCGTTTTGGGCTTTTTGATATTTAATATTTTCACTGTGGCGATAGGTATAAAAACAGGCAACCTCGGCGATTATTTTGAACCGCTTAAGGATACTAAATTTTTGATAGGTACGGCATATCTTGGAGTCGGATGTATACTTATAACATCTCAGCTTTTGTCATATATGCTTTCTAAATTGCCTGCTATCAATGCTACGATATTTGGCAACGTGGGCACTGCAATTTCAATCGTCGCAGGTATTTTTATACTCGGCGAACCATTTTATATGTATCATTTTATTTGCAGTATGTTTATAATCATAGGAGTAATCGGAGTAAGTATTTGTGGAGATAATGGAAAAGGCAGCAAGACATCTTGCGACAAGACCGAGAAGTGAAAAAGAACTTTATGAATATTTAATAAAAAAAGGCTTTTTGAAGGAAGAAATAGATGAGGCAATCAGCATACTAAAAGAAAACAAGTATCTGGATGACAAAGCATATGCGGCCACATATTTTAGATATGCGCTCGGCAAAAGAAAGTCTGTTTTTAAGATAAAATATGAATTACGAAACAAAGGCGTATCGGGCGAGGATATAGATCAAGGCATCTTTATCTTTGAGGACGAAAACGAAGTTGACATAAATACGCTTGAGCGCCAAAATGCCGAGGCGGAAGCAAAAAAATGTTTTGAAAGCAATTTGAAATGCAATGCTAAAAGCAAAAGCGTAAGTGGTAGCGAAGTTGGCGCATATGATCTACATGATATTGAAGAAAGCGATGAGCTGTGGCAAATCAAGAAAAAAGCATTGGATAAAACGGCAAGAAGGCTCGCCGGTCTTGGATATCCGTCTTCGATGATATCAAGCATACTTGAGGGATTGCGAGGGTAATAAGGAAAATAAAGGAAATAAGAAAAATACGAAAAATAAAAATAGCAAAGATAGCAAAGAACGCAGAGTTTATGGCTTTTATCTATACAAAAGGGACAAAAAATGAATGAAATTTATGAAAGGACAGCAAGGCTTATCGGAGACGACGCCTTGAGCAAGATACAAAATGCAAACATACTGCTTTTTGGGCTTGGTGGCGTCGGCGGATATACTGCGGAGGCTTTGTGCAGGGCAGGTATTGGAAATATTACGATAGTTGATTGTGATTTTATAGAAGCTTCCAATATAAACAGGCAGATAATAGCTACACAAAAAACGATAGGTATCTCAAAGGCAGAGGTTTTAAAAAATAGAATAAGTGATATAAATAATAAGATAAATGTTGATGCGCGTCACATAAAATATGATAAAGATACAAGGTCACAATTTGATTTTGCACGGTATGATTATATTATAGATGCCATAGATGATGTGCCTGCAAAGATAGATATCATTTGCAGAGCAAAAGCCGAAAATGTAAGGATAATATCCTCTATGGGTACAGGTAACAAGTTAAATGACAGGCTTTTGCGGATAGATGATATACATAAAACAAGTATATGTCCACTAGCCAGAGCTGTAAGGCGAGAGCTAAAAAAGATGGATATAAAGGATGTAAAGGTCGTATATTCGATGGAGGAACCGATAAAAAAACAGTCACCGCCGGGGACGATTTCTTATGTGCCGGCAGTCGCAGGTCTTATGATCGCAGGCGAGGTGATTCGCGACATAATAAAATCAACTGAGCTAAAGAACTAAGGACGAAATAGCAACAAAAAATAATAAAGCAACAAGCAAACTGCAACAAGCAATAAGCAAAAGGCAACGAGCAACGGGCAAGAAGAAAGGAATAAAAATGGAAAATACGAAAAAGATAATTATTACAGGCGGACCTACAAATGAACCGATAGATGAGGTAATGAAGATAACAAATATGTCGACAGGAAGTTTTTCAAAGGCGCTTGCAAAGACATTTTTAGAAAATGGGTATGATGTAACTCTTATATTAAACAAGAGCATATACAGAGAGGATATACCTAAAGATGTAAACCTTGTGCTTGCCGAAACGACAGATGATATGATAGAGCAGATAAGGGAGCAGGCCGGCAAAAATAATTTTGATGTATGCATACATGCGTCGGCAGTTGGAGATTATAAGGCGGATTTTTCATTTTTGATGCAGGATATGGCAGAGGAGATTTTTGCAAATATTGAGAGTATAAAATCGGCTGATGATATACTTGCCATTATGCAAAATCCGAGCTGCAAAATAGACAACAGTTCCAAAATAAGCAGCTATCAGTCTGATTTGACAGTCAAGCTTGGACTTACACCAAAAATAATATCAAGCCTCAGGGAATGGATGCCAAACACGCTTTTGATAGGCTGTAAGCTCCTCGAAAATGTGCCAAAGGAAGAGCTTTTTGAGGTGGCACAAAAGCTGTGCAAAAAAAACAATATGGATTACATAATGGCAAATGATTTGGCGGATTTAAGACATGGCAAAAAGGCGAGATATCTTGTAGATAAAAGCGGATATACAGGCAAGACATTGGAGGATGCTGTTGCTGTTTTTGATCTCGTGCAAAGTGAGATAGTACTTTAAATAAGGAGAAAAAATGCAAAATACAATCATATTAGGTTTAGGCATTGCAGTCCTAATAATAGGGATTATCGTAGTAGCGGTGCTTATTGCAAAAAATATTGCGGCGACATCAAGGGCAAGCAAAGAAAACAGGGAGATAGCAGAAAGGCAAATAACAAAAGAAGCCGAGCTTGCGACTATGATTTCCGAGGCACGAAAGGAAACGATAGAGACTACTGCAAATAATATCAAATTGTTTGGCGATACGGTAGCAAAAAACCAAAAGGCTTCGATAGACAGTCAAAAGGAAACGCTTGAGGAAATGTCGCAAAGGCTCGACAAGCTGACACGAGAGGTTGCAACTCAGCTTGAAAAAATGTTTGAGGGCAATACAAGGCAGCTTGAGAGTATAAGGGAAACAGTTGACGAAAAATTGCAAAAAACATTAGAGGAGAGGATAGCCAAATCATTTAATAATGTACAGGAGCGTCTTGAGGCGGTACATAAGGGGCTTGGTGAGATGAAAACGCTTGCGGGTAGCGTGGGAGATCTAAAAAATATCCTTTCCAGGACAAAAACGAGAGGTATTGTGGGCGAGATACAGCTTGCCGCCATTTTGGAGCAGATTTTGGCGCCTGAGCAGTATGTAGAAAATTTCGAGGCAAGAAAAAATAAACGCGTTGAATTTGCTATAAGGATGCCGGGAGCTTCGGGCGGAAATGATTTTGTATATTTGCCGATAGACTCTAAATTCCCATCGGAAAAATACGAGAGAGTTAAAGAGGCATATGAGCAGGCGGATAAGACAGAAATAGAAAGGACAATAAAGGAGCTTAGAGTTGCGATAAAGGAGGAAGCAAGGAAAATCCATCAAGGATATGTAAATCCTCCGCTTACGACTGATTTTGCGGTGATGTTTTTGCCGACAGAGGGACTTTATGCGGAGGTTATAAGGACCGGAGTTGCCGAGGAGATACAGCGCGAATACAAAATAATGTTGGCAGGACCTATGAATATGGCGGCGCTTTTAAACAGTTTACAGATGGGCTTTAAAACGCTTGCAATACAAAAGAGAAGCAGTGAGGTTTGGGATATTCTTGCAAAAACAAAGAAGGAATTTGCCACATTTGAAGGACTGCTCAGCAAGGTTAAGAAAAAAATCGTCGAGGCAAATGAAGAACTTGAAACATTGGTTGGAGTGCGAACAAGGCAGATAAACAGAGCTTTAAAGGATGTTGAAGAACCGACTGCACTTTTGGAGAGTAGCAATGTCGATTAGTTTTATGCACGCAAGTAAGAGGCTGACAAGTGAGTATATATGCGATAGGAGATTTGCACCTTTCGCAGGATGAGCGAATAGATAAGCCAATGGATGTATTTGGCAAGGAATGGGAGGATCATCCTGATAAGGTAAAGCAAAACTGGGAACAAAAGATAACAGATGATGATACAGTCATAGTTGCAGGCGATATCTCGTGGGGATTGAAGCTTGATGAGGCTATGGCTGATTTGGCGTGGGTGCATGCTCTCCCCGGCAAAAAGGTTTGTATAAAAGGCAATCACGACTTATGGTGGAATGCGATAGGCAAGATAAATGCCTTATTTGACGATATAATATTTTTGCAAAATACAGCCTACGAAACAGAGGATGTATGCATATGCGGTACTCGCGGATGGGTGTGCCCCGGTAGCGACAGCTTTAGCGCAGAGGATGAAAAAATCTATAAAAGAGAAGTTTTGCGCCTTGAAAATTCGCTTAGAGAGGGGCAAAAGACAGGAAAAGAGATAATAGGCGTGCTACATTATCCGCCGACAAATGATAAAAAACAGCTCTCGGGCTTTACAGAGCTCTTTGAGAAATATTTTGTAAAGCAGGTCGTATATGGCCATTTGCATGCTGCTGATGCGGCTCGAAACAGAGAAGCTTTTAATATAAACGGCGTGACATACAAATTGGTGTCGCTCGACGGATTAAAGGCAGATCCGATAAAGCTCAGATAAACGGATAGATATATAATATAATTGAATATAGATTATATTATAAAACTATACCACGGCAGTTAAATTTGACTTGAGACAAAAAATCCTGTACAATCTTTGTCATGGATACGAAAAAGAAGATTATAATTGGATTTGTAGCAATCCTGCTAATAGCATGTATAGCTGCTATACCAATTGTATTGAGCGGTAATTCATCCGACAAAGATACATTTAAAACAGTCGTAGCAGAGGCGACGGAAGAAAATGTACAAAAGGTTGAGGATGATGCCGATATTACAAAACAAGAGGTGCAGGTCGAAAAGATCGACCCGTCAGCGAGCGAAAAGCTCGCTACGAAGTTGCATACGCCAAAAGAAACGTTGATTTTCTTTGGTAGTATTATAGTAGCAAGTTTGGTGCTACTGTTAATTGCTATATTGTTTGCAGTACGCAATCGAAAAAGGGATTAGGAGTGTCTTGAGAGTTCAAGACACTTTTGCTTTTATTATTTTGAAATTTTGTCATTTACCCGAAATTTTTATTATGGTTGCAAAAACAAAAGAAAGGGTATACAATTTTGCGATATAAGAAATTTAATTCATAAAGGGAGCAAATTTATGGCACAAGCTAAAAAGAAAACGACAAGAAAGAAAAATCTCGTTATAGTCGAGTCACCATCAAAGTCAAAGACTATAAGTAAGTTTTTGGGCAGTAATTATAAGGTGGTAGCTTCTGTCGGACATGTCAGAGACCTGCCAAAGAGCACGATGGGTATCGACATAGAAAACAATTTTGAACCGAGATATATAAATATCCGAGGCAAGGGAGATATTATCAAGTCACTTAAAAAGGAAGCAAAAAATGCAAACAAAATCTATTTAGCAACAGACCCGGATAGGGAGGGGGAAGCTATATCGTGGCATCTTGCTTATATTTTGGGTATAGATCCAAGTGAGCCTTGCCGTATCGTATTTAATGAGATTACAAAGGATGCTGTAAAAACTGCAGTAAAAAATCCAAGAGCGATCGATATGGGGCTTGTAGATGCACAGCAGGCAAGGCGTGTGCTTGACAGGCTTGTAGGATATTCGATAAGTCCGCTTCTTTGGAGGAAAGTACGAAAGGGCCTTAGCGCAGGCAGAGTACAATCAGCGACACTTAAAATAATTTGCGACAGAGAAAATGAGATAAATAATTTTGTGCCGGAGGAGTTTTGGAATATCACAGCTACCTTTAAAAAGGAAAAGCTATTTGATGCAAAGCTGACTACATATAAAGGTAAAAAAATTACAATAAAAAATAGCGAAGAAAATGATACCGTGATCGGAGAGCTTAAGGACGGTAAATTTGTAGTAGCAAAGGTCGAAGAAAAAAACAGAAAGAGAAGACCAAGACCGCCATATACCACAAGCAGTCTGCAGCAAGATGCGACAAATAAGATAAATTTCAATACGAGGAAAACAATGTGGGTTGCGCAGCAACTTTATGAGGGTATAGAAATAAAAGGGCATGGAACAGTTGGACTTGTTTCGTATATCAGAACGGATTCTACGAGGATTTCGAGTGAAGCAAGAGGAAGGGCAAAGGCATTTATAACAGAAAAATATGGCGAAGGATATTATGGCGGCACGGTATATGCAAACAAAAAGAAAGAGGCGCAGGACGCGCATGAGGCTATAAGACCGTCAAATGTCGAATTTACGCCTGAGAAAATAAAGGGATTTTTAACTGCCGACCAATATAAATTGTATGAGCTGATTTGGAGCAGATTTGTAGCAAGTCAGATGAAGGAAGCAGAGTATCTATCAATATCGGCGGATATCGCAAACGGTGATTATATGCTCCACTCGGCAGGCTCAAAATTGCTATTTGACGGATATTTAAAGGTTTTGGCAACAGATCGCGACGAGGAAACGCTTTTACCTGCTTTAAAGGAAGGTGAGGAGCTGACAAGTACAAAGATAAAGGGTGAACAAAACTTCACACAGCCACCGGCTCGATTTACGGAAGCTTCACTTGTAAAAGCATTAGAAGAGCTAAACATAGGAAGACCGAGCACATATGCACCAATCGTAGCTACACTTTCCGACAGGAGATATATAAGGAAGAAGAGCAAAAGCATCATTCCAACGGAGCTTGGATTTACAGTTACAAATCTGCTTTCGGAATATTTCAAGGAAATAGTGGATGTCGGATTTACGGCAAGTATGGAGGATAAGCTTGACGAGGTAGGCATTACGATAGATGACTGGAAGCAAATTTTAAGAGACTTTTATGTAGACTTTGAAAAGGAATTAAAGGTTGCAGACGAGAGCATCGAAAAGATAGACAGCGATGAGATGACCGACATAAAATGCGACAAGTGTGGCAAATTTATGGTAAAAAAACACGGTAGATTCGGGGAATTTCTCGCTTGCAGCGGATATCCGGAGTGCAAAAATACAAAAGCAATCGTAAAGGAAATCGGCGTTAAATGTCCAAAATGTGGCAAAGAAATAGTCGAAAAAAAGAGCAAGCGAGGCAGGGTTTTTTATGGCTGTAGCGGATATCCCGAGTGTGATAATTCCTACTGGAATAAGCCGGTAAATAAAAAGTGCCCAAAATGCGGTGCGCTTTTGACTGAGAAAAAGACGAAGACTTTTAAGGGGCTTGTATGCTCAAATAGCGAATGTGATTATAAAGAAAAAACGGAGGTATAAACAGTGACAGAATTCCATGCAACTACGATTTGTGCGGTTAGAAGAGGGCCAAACGACATCTGTATCGGCGGAGACGGGCAGGTGACTATGGGCGAAACCGCTATAATGAAAAACAATGCAAAAAAGGTCAGAAAAATATATAAAGATAAAGTTTTAACAGGCTTTGCGGGCTCTGTGGCAGACGCCTTTTCCCTAACAGAGAAATTTGAAAAAAAGCTCGAGGAGCACAATGGCAATCTAAAAAAGGCGGCCGTTTCGCTTGCTCAGCTTTGGAGAAGCGATAAGGGAATGCGCGGACTTGAGGCACTTATGATTGCAGTTGACAGCGAGAGTATGCTCCTTATTTCGGGCAATGGTGAAGTTATCGAACCTGATCAGGATTATATTGCCATAGGCTCAGGCGGTAACTATGCTTACTCGGCTGCGAATGCATTATTTAACAATACAGATCTTGACGCGGCTTCAATCGTAGAAAAATCGCTAAAAATAGCGGCTTCAATTTGCGTATATACAAATGACCATATAACAATTGAAAAATTAGAGGAGGCGACAGATGGTGAATAAATTATATAATATGACACCGAAGGAAATAGTAGAGGTTCTCGACAAATATATCATCGGTCAGGACGAGGCGAAAAAATCAGTTGCTGTCGCACTCAGAAACAGATATAGGAGAAGCCTTTTATCAGAAGAGCTCCAAGAGGAAATAACACCTAAAAACATTTTGATGATGGGACCTACCGGAGTCGGCAAAACCGAAATCGCAAGACGACTTGCAAAGATTATGGACGCACCTTTTGTGAAGGTTGAAGCAACAAAATTTACAGAGGTCGGATATGTTGGCAGAGACGTTGATTCGATGATAAGAGATCTTGCCGAATCTGCGATTAGGCTGACTAAAAATGCTAAGCTACAAGAAAAATACGATCTTGCGGATAAGATTGTAGAGGATAAGATAGTCGATGCACTTGTGCCGGCAGGCAAAGACAAAAGTAAAAAATCAACGCAGAGTAGCAATCCGTTTGCATTTTTGATGAATAGTGGCGGTTTTGTAAGCCAAAAAGAGCAGTATGAGGCGAAGCTTGAAGAAGAAAAAAAGGCAAACGAAAACAATCAGGCAGATGAGCAGGATACACAGCTTACAAAGGAGCAGGTAAGACAGCAACTCCGAAATGGACAGCTTGAGGAGCAGATCATAGAAATAGAGGTGGTAACAGCTCCAAAGGGCAACGAGCTTGATATGGGCAACGAAGGTATGTCGATTGCTATCGGAAATATTTTCGGTGATATGATGCCTAAAAAAACCAAGAGAAAAAAAGTCACAGTAAGCGAAGCCCGCAAAATCCTAAGGGAGCAGGAAGCACAAAATCTTCTCGATATGGATGAGGTGGTTGATGACGCACTCAAAAATGCTGAGCAAAATGGTATAGTTTTTATAGACGAAATAGACAAAATTGCTTCGGGCAACGGATACAGAGTCGGAGCTGACGTTTCACGTGAGGGCGTGCAGCGTGATATTTTGCCTATAGTTGAGGGAAGTGTTGTAAACACGAAGCACGGCCCTGTCAGGACGGATCATATCCTATTTATCGGCGCCGGGGCATTCCAGACGGCGAGCCCAACAGATCTCATACCGGAGCTTCAGGGTAGATTCCCTATAAGGGTTGAGCTCGAAAGCTTGACAGAGGAGGATTTCCTCAAAATCCTGACTGTGCCTCAAAATGCAATTATAAAGCAGCAAAAGGCCCTGCTCGAAACAGAGGGTACAGAGATAACATTTACAGATGATGCGATAAAGGAAATCGCAAGGATAGCATTTTTGATGAATGAGCAAACCGAAAATATCGGAGCGCGTAGACTTCATACGGTTTTAGAAAAGCTCCTTGAGGAAGTATCCTTTAATATTCCTGATGTAGCAGAGGATAAAATCATCATCGATAAGGAATATGTTGCAAAGCGATTTGAAGATACGATAGATGCTGAAGATTTAGACAGGTACATTTTATAAAATGATACTTTATAGGACTGTAAAAAAAGAAGCCAGGGCTGAGCAGGTGATTGAAAAATCGCACTTTATTTCTCATATAAAGCCTGTTTCAACAAAGGAAGAGGCAGATGCATTTATAGCGCAGATAAAAAAAGAATATAAGGATGCGACTCACAATGTGCCTGCAATGGTTATAGGCGACAAAAAGCAAATACAGTGGGGCAGCGATGACGGCGAGCCACAGGGGACTTCCGGGGCTCCGATAGTGCAGATGCTCGTAAAAGAGGATATTACAGATGTCGTCATCGTTGTTACTCGCTATTTTGGTGGCGTCAAGCTCGGCACAGGAGGGCTTGTCAGAGCATATACGAGCAGTGCGAAGCTTGCAATAGAGGAGGCAACGATTTGCGAGGCTGTCGAGGTTGTAGCTCTTACGGTAGAGTTTGAATATACATACCTGCAAAAATTGCAAAACTTGAGCAAAAGCGAAAGCTTTTCGATAGATAATGTTAAATATACAGAAAAAATTGTCGCTGACTTATTGACAGAACCCGAAAATGCTGATAGTATAATGGAGCGTGTCGCAGGCATTACAAATGGCACAGCAAGGGTTATTGAGAAAAAAATTTCAAAAACTTTCAGATAAGTGTTGGAAATGCTTGCATAGGTGTTGACAAACCATTACAACTACTATATAGTAAATAAATGTGTTCACAAAGCAACTTAGGTTAGGGCGCTTAGCTCAGCTGGGAGAGCATCTGCCTTACAAGCAGGAGGTCATAGGTTCGAGCCCTATAGCGCCCACCATTATCTTTTGCTTTGCAGGTAAAAGTTGCTGAGCAAAAGCCATATGCGGTCCGGTAGTTCAGTTGGTTAGAATGCCAGCCTGTCACGCTGGAGGTCGTCGGTTCGAACCCGATCCGGATCGCCATTCTTTTTAAAAATTACATATAAAACATATTTGCTGGCATAGCTCAACTGGTAGAGCAGCTGATTTGTAATCAGCAGGTTGGGGGTTCAAGTCCCTCTGCCAGCTCCATTTATGGAGGGGTGCCCGAGTGGCTAAAGGGGGCGGACTGTAAATCCGTTGACTGAGTCTACAGTGGTTCGAATCCACTCCCCTCCACCAATAATAAACATGCGGAAGTGGCTCAGGGGTAGAGCATCGCCTTGCCAAGGCGAGGGTCGCGGGTTCGAATCCCGTCTTCCGCTCCATTTATCTAAAGATAAAATATGTTTTGCGGATGTGGTACAATGGTAGAACCTCAGCCTTCCAAGCTGATGACGTGAGTTCGATTCTCATCATCCGCTCCATTTTTAAAAAACGTCTGCACGCAGATGGATATACACCTAAGCAGATGGATATACACAGCGTGGGTCCATAGCTCAGTCGGATAGAGCAACGGCCTTCTAAGCCGTGTGTCCGGGGTTCGAATCCCTGTGGGCTCACCATTATTTTTTAGAATGGATGGTACGATGGGGTATAGCCAAGTGGTAAGGCACCGGACTTTGACTCCGTCATTCGCAGGTTCGAGTCCTGCTACCCCAGCCAAGCATGACCCATTAGCTCAGGCGGTAGAGCACTTGACTTTTAATCAAGGTGTCCGGAGTTCGAGTCTCCGATGGGTCACCAATTATTTAAGAAAATCCACCGGGAGGGGTGTCCGAGTGGTTTAAGGAGCTGGTCTTGAAAACCAGTGATCCCGCAAGGGACCGTGGGTTCGAATCCCACCCCCTCCGCCAAAGGTACTATAGATTTGGAGAAGTACTCAAGAGGCTGAAGAGGACGGTTTGCTAAATCGTTAGGGTTCGCAAGGGCCGCATGGGTTCGAATCCCATCTTCTCCGCCATTATAGGGGTATAGCTCAGTTGGTAGAGCAGTGGTCTCCAAAACCATGTGCCGTGGGTTCAAGTCCTACTACCCCTGCCATATATTTTGTCAGGTTAGATAGTAAAATTTCGGGGTGTAGCGCAGTTTGGTAGCGCAACTGGTTTGGGACCAGTGGGTCGCGGGTTCAAATCCTGCCACCCCGACCATTTTTAAAAATTTGGGCCATTAGCTCAGTTGGTCAGAGCGTCCGGCTCATAACCGGCAGGTCCGGGGTTCAAGTCCCTGATGGCCCACCAAATTTTTGCCCAGATAGCTCAGTTGGTAGAGCAGAGGACTGAAAATCCTCGTGTCCCTGGTTCGATTCCAGGTTTGGGCACCATTTTTTTTTGTACAAAATAGGGACTAAATTTTTGGGAGGAAAGCATGGCACAGCTTTTTTACAAATACAGCACTATGAATGCCGGTAAATCGATAGAGCTCATAAAGGTTGCATACAACTATGAGGAGCGTGGCAAACGCGTTTTGTGTCTGACATCTAAAACAGATACCAGATTTGGCGAAGGTGTTATCACATCAAGAGTGGGACTCCAGCGACAGGCAATACCTGTATCAGAGGATACAAATATCTTAAATATCTTTATGCGCGAAAATGAAAAGCATCAAATTGATTGTGTGCTCGTTGACGAAGGACAGTTCCTAAAAAAACAGCATATATTGCAGCTTGTTGAGATTGTCGATAGCTTCGATGTGCCGGTAATGGTTTACGGACTAAAAAACGACTTCAGAAATGAACTCTTTGAGGGATCGTATTATCTGCTTGTTTATGCCGACAAGATAGAGGAGATCAAAACTATCTGTTGGTGTGGCAAAAAGGCTACGATGGTCGCAAGGATAGTAGACGGCAAGTTTGTAAAAGAGGGCGAACAAATCTTAGTAGGCGGAGATGATATGTATGTGTCGCTTTGTCGCAAGCACTATAATGACGGCAGATATAAAGAACATATGAAATAAAAATGAACACTTTGTGTTCATTTTTTTTGCAAAAAGCTTGATTGCAGGGTTATGGGGGGGGTTATAGGATAAAATTTGTCCTATAACCCTCCTATAACCTTATAATTTGGCTAATTCTGCCGGCAAGGTAAAAGAGCTACCCCCTCTTGCACTTTCGCAGGCACAGCTTGCAATTGCCAGCGAAACGAGCTTGGCGAGCGGATAAGTGTCAGCAATGTTTGAGCATCTGCGGTGTGAGTTTTGCTGACACTCCGCGAACCTGCGAGTGAGCGCAAGTAATTGCCTGTGCCGAGAACCGCAAGAGAGGGTAGCTCTTTTACTTTGCCGGCAAATGTAGTCCCAGAAGCTATAAATATACGCAAATAAATAAATATAAACAAATATGCGTATATATTTATATTTATTTATATATATGCTATAATAGCTACGCAAGCAGGCGAAAAACAAAAGGAGCAAAAATGGAAAATGCAATAGAAGTAAAAAATCTAACAAAAATCTACAAGGAGCTAAAGGCGATAGACGCTCTTTCATTTGAGGTCAAAAAAGGAGAAATTTTAGGATTGATCGGACCAAATGGCAGTGGCAAATCAACAACGATAAATTGTATACTGTCACTTCTGAAATTTCAAAGTGGCAGCATCAAGATTTTTGGCGAGGAAATGAAACCAAACGCATACGAACTCAAGGCAAAAATAGGAGTCATCTTTCAGGAAGTTGCGGTTTTTGATGAGCTCAGCGTTTATGAAAATATAGATTATTTTTGCGGACTTTATATAAAAGATAAAGCACTAAGAAAATCTTATGTAGAAGATGCCATAGAGCTTGTCGGACTTTGTGACTTCAAAAAATTCATTCCCAAAAAACTTTCGGGAGGTTTACTCAGAAGGCTTAATATAGCATGCGGTATAGCGCACAAGCCGAGCCTTATTTTCCTGGATGAGCCGACAGTAGCAGTCGATCCGCAGAGCCGAAATAGTATACTTGACGGTATCAAGAAGCTGAGGGAGGACGGAGCGACTATCGTTTATACAACTCATTATATGGAGGAAGTCGAAATCATTTGTGATAGGATTATCATTCTTGATAAGGGAAAGATCATAGCGCAAGGGACAAGCGATGAGCTAAAGGCATCCGTGGCTACAGAAAAGGATGAGCCTACTTTAAATGATGTATTTTTGGAGCTTACGGGAAAGGAGCTTAGGGACTGATGTTTTGGCACAATTTTAAATATTGCCTAAAAACAATTTTTAAAAGCAGGATGCTGATCTTTTGGACCTTCGCATTCCCGCTTATTTTAGGTACGCTTTTTTATCTTGCATTTTCCGACATTGCCGAAAAGGAAAGTTTCAAGGCGATAGATATTGCCGTCGTCGAAGATAAGAATATCGAAACAAATGATATATTGGTAGATGCTTTTGATTCGCTTAGCGATGAAACATCAGATGAGAAGCTGTTTAATACAAAATATATTACAGAGGACGAGGCAAAAAAGCTGCTTGAGGATGATGAAATCACAGGGTATTTTGTCGTAGCGGACGAGCCTCGGATTGTGATAAAAGCAAATGGTATAAACGAAACTATATTTAAATTTTCTGCGGAGCAAATAATGCAAACTACGGATATGATAGAGGCAATTTCAGAGGAGCAGATTGCCCAAAAAATCAAAGCAGGTGATTATAATATAGATGCGGAGCAAATTTATAATGAAGGACTGCAAATAGCTCAAAAGGAGTATAAAAATATAAAGCAAGAGGAAAATAAAAATCTTGATTATATGATGATAGAATTTTATACGCTCATTGCGATGACATGCCTTTATGGTGCGACAATCGGGCTGTATGCTGTAAACAGAGCCTTACCGAATATGGGCACAAAGGGAATGCGTATGGCTGTGTCGCCGACTCAAAAGAGCAAGCTCATAATAAGCAGTGCATGTGCGAGCTTTGTTGTGCAGGTTATAGGCATAGCAATACTGTTTATATATACGATATTTGCGCTTGATGTGGATTATGGCGAGAATATATTGCTTGTGGTAGTGCTTGCGCTTTTAGGCTGTCTTGCGGGGCTTACTCTTGGCATAGCGATTGCGGCGCTTTTAAAAACGAGCGAAAATACAAAGATAGGTATAGTCATAGGCTTTACAATGCTATGTTCGTTTTTGCAGGAATGATGGGCGTTGAGATGAGGTATATGATAGATACGAACATTCCGATTTTAAATAAGATAAATCCGGCAAATATGATTACCGACGGTTATTATGCACTTTATTATTATGATTCGCCGTCGAGATTTACAGGAGATATAATCAGTTTGCTTATTTTTGCTTTCGTGATGATTGCAATATCGATATGTAGCTTAAGGAGGCAAAAATATGACAGTATTTAAAGCTTTTACAAGGGTAGTAAAAAGCTGCAGGATTCCAATTATTATATATATTGCTCTGCTGGTGTTTTTTGGTGTAATGTTTGCAACCTCAGGTGATAATACGGCTTCTTTTACTGCAAGTAAGCCGAGCATATATATAATAAATGACGATAAAAAAGAGGGTATTACAAAAAATCTTATCGATTATATGGGAGCAAATTGCGAGCTTGCAGATATACAAAATACGCAACAAGCAATAGACGATGCTCTGTTTTTTAGGGATGTAAGATATGTTATACATATTCCGAAAGGATTTAGTGAGGATTTTTTAGCGGGCAAAAATCCAACGATTGAAACAAAGGAAAGCGGGGATTTTTATGCTTATCTTTCGGAAATGCTACTAAACAGATATATGAGCGTTGCGAGCGTCTATGTCGATATATGTGATAGCGAAAGCGAACTGATAAAAAATATAGATGATACGCTTTCGCAAAAGGTGGAGGTAAGCAAGCTTTCAAATCTCGATACACAAAATTTGTCAAAGCTTGCACAATATTACAACTTTGCATCATATACGCTTTTAGCGGGCGCAATCCTTATAACAAGTATGGTGCTTGCAAGCTTCAATAACAAAAACATAAAGAGAAGGACGCTTGTAAGCAGTACAAATATAAGCAAAATAAATTTAAAGCTCCTAGAGGCAAACAGCATATTTTCGATTTTGCTCTGGGCTTTATGTGTGATAACAAGCATAATCCTCATGAAGGATGCGATGATGACAAAAAATGGTATGCTTGTTGCAGCAAATGCGCTAATCTTTACGATATGTGCACTTTCGATAGGCTTTTTTATAGGAACGGTTATCAGCAATAAGGATGCGATAAATGGCATTGTAAATGTCATAGCGCTCGGCTGTGCATTTTTAGGCGGGGGATTTGTACCAAGAGAGCTTTTGCCAAGTGCTGTGCTCGGATTTGCGCATATACTGCCGGCATATTACTACATCGATACAAACGAGCGTCTTAGTACCCTCGAAAATATGGATATACAAGCGCTTACCCCTATCCTAAAAAATAGTGCAATTATGCTTGGATTTATGATATTATTTATAATATTGACAAATATTTTCACGCGAAAAAAGGAAATATAACTGAAGTCATAAAGGAAAGCATATAGAATGGAAATATAGCTTACGCCATAAAGGGTTAGCATATAAAATATAAAAAGCTATATGCAAGGAGGAAAATGATGAATGCGATAAGCGAGGTTTTGCAAAACAGTAAAAAAATCGTTATAAAGCTCGGTAGCCATGTAATTTCGACGGGTGATGGATTGCCGGACAGGGATGCAATCGAAAATTTAGTCAATCAAGTTGCACTTCTTATGCAGGAGGGCAAGCAGGTTGTGATGGTTTCAAGCGGTGCGGGAGTATGTGGCGTTGGCGCTATAAATAAATGGAGCAGACGAACAGATCTAAACTATAAGCAGGCGCTTTGCGCGATAGGGCAGGTAGAACTGATGATGGCATATAAAGAAAATTTTGCAAAATATGATATGCATGTCGGTCAGCTTTTGCTTACAAGAGAGGATTTTACGGTCAGCGAACGCGAGCTGCGCATAAGAAATACACTATTTACTTTGATAGATGAGGGTATCGTGCCGATAATAAACGAAAATGACAGCGTATGTATAGAGGAAATGAAAATAGGTGATAATGACAACCTCGGCGCGCTTACGGCAAATATTTGGAATGCAGATGCGCTTGTTATTTTGAGTGACATAGATGGTATATTTGATAAAAATCCGAAGATTTATGGGGATGCAAGGCTTGTAGAAGAAATAGATGATATAGATGAGCTTATGACAAATATAGACATAGAGGGTATCAGTGATTTTGGAACAGGTGGCATCAAAACAAAGATAGAGGCAGCACAAAGGGCAGGAAAGTATGATATTCCTACAATTCTATTAAATGGCTACAAAAAAAATATTATCTTAGATGCCAAAGAAGGAAAGGAAAAAGGTAGCATATTTTTATGGAAATAAATGTCAAAATAGGCGTTTAAAAAGGCATTAAAACAAGTGCTAAATAAGACTTTCTGGAAAGAAAAAATAGAGTTTACATAAAACATAACTATTTTGACAAAACAGCACATATAATATACAATTTATCAATAGAAAGGTTTGAAGAAAAATGTTAATTGATAGATTTGTAGATTATTTAAAAAACGAAAAAAACATGTCACAAAATTCGCTTGAAGCATATAAAAGGGATGTGATTGCATTCGAAAAATATTGCAAGAGCGATTGCGGTTTGGAATTGACTGAAGTCACAAATGCGCAGCTTGTGGCATATTTTCTTGAGCTAAAAAACGAGGGTAAATCATCATCAACGCTAAATAGGAAGCTTGCGGCGCTTAGGATTTTTTATAAATATCTTGTTGCAAAGGGTATAAAGGAAACAAATCCGACCGAAAATATAAAATCACCTCGCGTTGAGAGAAAAAAGATAGAGTATTTGACAGTCGACGAAGTCGAAAGACTTCTCGTAGCTCCCGATATGACAATGAAAGGCAAGCGTGACAGAGCTATCTTGGAAATAATGTATGCTACAGGCGTCAGAGTAAATGAGCTCATCGCTGCAAATGTAGAAGATGTAAATCTCAGGATAGGCTTTTTTACATGCCCAGGTGAAACAGGCAGAGCAAGGATAGTGCCTCTTGGCAGACCGGCAAGAGAAGCGACCGAAAATTATCTTGAGACTGCACGCGATATGTTTATAAAAAATAACAGAAATGAGAGAGCGCTGTTTGTAAATTATTATGGTCAAAGGATGACAAGACAAGGTCTTTGGAAAATTTTAAAGACATATGGCAAAAAAGCAGGGCTTGAAGATAAAATAACACCACATATCCTCAGAAATTCGTTTGCGGTACATATGGTACAAAACGGTGCGGATTTAAAATCACTGCAGGAACTGATGGGACATGAGGATATATCGGCAACACAGATATATTTATCGGTGACAAAAAACAGGATAAAAGATGTATATGACAAAACACATCCAAGAGCATAATGATATGCAGGAGGAAAGGATTTTTAGATGATAATAAGCGTACGATGGTTATGTGCGATAGTATATATTTTGGCATTTACAATAACATTGATATTGGTACCTTTTACTATAAAATTGGCTCATAAAGTGGGAGCTATGGATATTCCAAAAGACGACAGAAGAGTCCATAAAAGACCGATACCAAGAATAGGCGGCATCGCCATGTTCGTAGCGATAACAACTACTTTATTATTTGCAACCGCCTCAGGAATGTTTACAGAAAATGCAGTTGATAAAGTAAGCGGTATGGCGCGTCTTGAGTGGGAAAATGGATTTTTTACAAATGGCGAGCTAAATCCGATGGTCGGAGTTATTATCGGCGGAGCTATCATATTTGTGGTAGGACTTATAGACGATTTGAGGGATATGCGCCCAAAGGTAAAGCTCTTTTGGCAGATAGTTGCGGCAAGCGTAACATTTGCACTCGGTACGCGCATAAGATTTATATCCTTTTTTTTCGATCAGGGAGTTACAACATTTTCGACAATTATTTGCTACATAATAACAGTTGTTTGGATTGTCGCAATAACAAATACGATAAATCTTGTCGACGGGCTTGACGGACTTGCTGCCGGCGTTGTGGCGATAGCGGCGCTTTGTATAGCCTATGTAGGATATATTTTTGGTTTTTATATAGGAGCATTTCCTATGCTTGCCATAGCAGGCGCGGCACTTGGATTTTTGCCATATAATTTTTATCCTGCAAAGACATTTATGGGCGACTGTGGTTCGCAATATCTGGGATTTATGCTTGCGGCATATTCGATACTCGGTACGGTTAAGGGCGCGACAATAGTAGCGGTATTGATACCGAGCTTAGCACTTTTATTGCCTGTTATAGATACGATACTTGCTATAGTAAGGCGTGCGATAAGTGGCAAATCTATTATGGAAGCGGACAAAAACCACTTGCATCACAGACTGCTTAGGGCAGGTATGGGACAGCGAAGGACGGTTTTGTGCATATATGGCATGTGCGGAGTTATGGGCGTTGCAGCGGTGCTTTTGAGCAGAGATTTATATATAGAAACACTTGGACTTGTAGCTGTTGCGCTCCTATACATATATGTTGTGCTGACTGATTCAAACAGTACATCGCCACATCTAAAAAAAGACGAAGAGAATTTAGATATGCTCGCTGCAAAAAAGGATAAAGAGTGAAGGTTTTAACGGAGGTAGTATATGAAATGCCCATTTTGCGAACACTTTGATACAAAGGTTATAGATTCAAGACAGGTAGAAGACGGATATGCGATAAGACGGCGTCGTGAGTGTGAAAAATGTCACAAGCGTTTTACAACCTTTGAAAAAAGGGAAGAAGTCATTTTGATAGTAGTCAAAAAGGACGGTAGCAGAGAAGCCTTTGACAGAAATAAGATTATGAATGGCGTCATCAAGGCGTGCGAAAAAAGACCTGTCTCGCTTGCAGATATGGAAAGCATAGTCGATGAGATCGAAAAAGGTCTGAACAATCTTATGCAAAAAGAGGTAAAAAGCACTTTTATCGGCGAGCTTGTAATGGAAAAATTAAAGGAGCTTGATGAGGTGGCATATGTGCGATTTGCATCCGTTTATAGGCAATTCACAGACATAGGAACATTTATCTCGGAAATAGAAAGTCTTATAGGTGACAAAAAATGACAGACAAAAAAAGGATAGCAATAGATGGCCCAGGCGGTGCAGGCAAGAGTACGATAGCAAAACAGGTAGCTAAAAAATTAGATATTGAATATATAGATACAGGCGCAATGTACAGAGCCATTGCATATAAAACAATCCTACTTGGCATCGAGGCTGACGATGAGCAAAAAATAGAAGAAATTTTGCCAAAGACGGATATTGATTTTGTAAATGGTAGCATCATACTCGACGGCAAAAGCATAGACGACAAGATAAGGACTCCGGAGGTTTCGATGCAAGCTTCAAAGGTTTCGCAACTTCCGGCTGTAAGAAAAAAATTAGTCGATTTGCAAAAGCAGATGGCGGCTTCAAAAAGTGTCGTGATGGATGGACGAGATATCGGCACAAATGTCATAAAGGATGCCGAATACAAATTTTTTATGACAGCTACAGCAGAGGAAAGGGCAACACGCCGATATAAAGAGCTTATAGAAAAAGGAAAAGATGTAACATTTGAGGATGTTTTAGCGGATATTAAAAAGCGTGATGAGGAGGATACAACGCGCAAATTAAATCCGCTCAAACCGGCGGATGACGCAAGGATTTTGGATACAACAAAAATGAATATACAAGAGGTAGTTTCAACAATTCTTTCCGAGGTGAGATAATGGTTGCATTAAGACCTTTTAGAGCGGTTAGACCGTCATACGAATTTGCAAAAAATGCAATTGATAAGACATATACATATGAGGAAATAAAAAAGGATATTGAAGGTGGCAGGCTTTTTTGCGAATCAAAGCCTATGCTCTATATCTATGACCAAAAAGCAGAAATATCTCGGATTGCTATCGTAGGAGAGATTTTTGGCACCGGTATTTCTGACCTGCCTGAGGGCAGTTGCCATATGGCATTTATATATAAGGAAAACGAGCAGACAAAAAAGCTTGTATGCGGATATATGACAAATAACGCTCCTGACTATGATGTGACTTCATATGACGGTAGCGTGCATAAGCTTTGGGCAATAAAGGATGATAATGTCATAAATGGTATAGTAGGGCTTTTTGAGAAAATGGATCGTCTTTATTATGTAGCGGAGGATTTAAACTGTCAAAAAAATCCAAAAAGAAGCGACGCGCAAGAGAGCTCCGTTATAGCTCATCTTTATTCGGGCGAGAACTTCAAAACTGTCGGTACAAGAGTGCTTATAGATAATCTAAACGGCAACAGTATAGTAGAATTTTTGAAAAAGATACAGCAAGCCGGCTTTGAAGTAAAAAAAGTGACAAAAAGCGATGAGGCTTGCGACGCTTCATTTAAAATGTACATAGACGAAGGTTTTTATATGCTGTCATATAACGAAAGTATGGGAAAGCCATTTGATGTCACAATTGATGCTTTCCGCCAAAAAATCTTGTCGCAGATATTAGGCATAAATGATCTAACAGACCGATCACAAATAAAGATAATGCCGGACCTTAAAAAATCAGAAAAAAGCACAGTAACTTTTTTATTTAGAGGCTTTACGGCTGATGAAATAATATATCTGGCAGATAAAAATAAAAAGACAGACTATAAATTTGTAAATCTTGGCGACAGCTTAGATAGGGGTCTTGTAATAATTTAAATGCAAGACATAAATTCCCAATATTAGGAATGCAAATCTTGAAAAAAAGCCTTTTTGGTGGTAATATATAATTCGATTTGTTATATTCATTTCCGGTTTCAATTTGCCCTTCTAAAACGGAGGGAAATGATGAAAATAAGAGAAATGATAAAGGAAGAAAGACCGCGCGAAAAGCTATTGC
Source organism: uncultured Porphyromonadaceae bacterium (assembly GCA_963634825.1). Taxonomy (GTDB): domain Bacteria; phylum Bacillota; class Clostridia; order Peptostreptococcales; family Anaerovoracaceae; genus Gallibacter. Next base: position 33,262 of record CAVHCP010000003.1, read on the forward strand.
TTCTTGGCAGGCAGGCATTGACAAATGCAGAGCTTTTAGCAATTTTAATAAAAAGCGGCAACAAGAAAAAGAGCGTAATGGATATCGCAGAGGAGCTTCTTCACAGCAATGAAGAAGGCATCAGGGCTATTGCACAGTATTCGCCGGAGGAGCTTGCGGCATTTGACGGCATAGGCACGGCAAAGGCTTGCACGATTTTAGCGGCTGTCGAGCTTGGCAATAGGATGATGCAAAAAAGCATAACAGAAAGACCTTGTATCGAAACGGTCGAGGATGTTGCAAATATGCTCATGGGGCAGATGCGTTATCTAAAAAAAGAAGTTTTTAAGGTGCTTCTTTTGGATGCAAGAGGTGTGATCATTTCAGATGAAACAGTTTCAATCGGGGATCTCATATCAAGTCCGGTGCATCCAAGAGAGTCATTTGTGGCTGCGATAAAGAGAAGTGCGGCAGCGGTAATTTTTGCACATAATCATCCGAGTGGGGACCCTTCCCCAAGTGATGATGATATACAAACAACAAAAAGACTTAAACAGGCAGGAGAAATCTTAGGCATAGAGGTCCTTGATCATATAATCGTCGGAGACGGTACATATGTAAGCCTCAAAGCCACGGGTTTAATATAATAAAAGGAGAAGGATTATGGGTTTTGCAGGAAAAGATTTAGGTATTGATTTAGGAACCGCAAATACGATTATTTACAATCAGCAGGAGGGCGTTATCTTAAATGAGGCAACTGCGATTGCTTATGATAAATATACAGGAGAGATAATTGCAACAGGCACTAAGGCAAAGGCGATGTATGGCAAAGCGCCAAGAAATATTGAGGTTATAAAGCCGTTGCAGGATGGTGTTATTTCCGACTTTGATATGACAGCGGAGATGCTTCAGATATTTATAAGACAGGCAACAGAAGAAAGAAAGCCTACAGGGCTCAGAGTTGTCGTAGGCGTGCCAAGCGGAGTTACCGAGGTCGAAAAAAGAGCAGTACTTGAGGTAGTGCGTGAAGTCGGTGGCAAGGAAGTATTTGTTATGGATGAGCCTATGGCTGCGGCAATCGGTGCAGGACTTGACATAGAGGACAGCGAGGCTTCTATGATTGCAGATATAGGTGGCGGTACTACGGATGTAGCGATCCTTTCGCTTGGAGGTATTGTAGTAACTACATCTCTCAGATATGCCGGCGATAAGATGAGCGAGGCGGTTATCGCTTACATCAGAAAGAAAAAAGGTGTACTTATCGGTATGAAAACTGCTGAGGAGTTAAAGGTTTCTGTTGGAAGTGCATTTGTAGAAAAGGATAGCGAAGGCAAACCGATTTTAAGGACGGTAAATGCAAGAGGCAGAGATTTGGTATCCGGTCTGCCGACTACATTTGAGGTGACAAATAAGGATATGGAGGAAGCCTTGACAGAGTCGGTTGATACAATAATAGACGCTATCAAGACTACAGTCGAAAAAGCACCGCCGGAAATAGCCGCAGATATTGCCGAAAAGGGTATGACACTGTCAGGTGGCGGTTCGCTGATAGAAAATTTTGACAAGCTTATTTCAATGAGGACAGGTATGGCGGTTAGCATAGCCGAAAATCCTTATGAGGCTGTGGCGATCGGTACAGGCAAGAGCCTTGATAATATCGAGAGACTGAGAACATATGCCGAAATCAAGATTAGATAATTCTCATTTAAACGAGATAAGATAGGAATCTTAGAGCATGAGATGGATAAGAGAGCATAAAGTGTTTTCGACTGTTGTGGGCATAGTTGTCGTGCTTATTATGATAATAGTCGGCTCATTTGCAAGCGGGAGTAATTCTAATTTCATAGGGAATGGTGTTCGAAAAGTTGTAACGACGATCGAAAAACCATTCGCTTCATTTGCCGGGGGAGTAAAAAATACTTTCAACGGCATATTTAAGTATAAAAGTCTCCAAGAAGAAAATGAGAGCCTAAAGGAAGAAAATGCCAACCTTAAGGAAAGTGTAAATAATCTTTCACTGCAAAAAAGCGAATATGACGAGTTACAAAAGTTAGCAAAGGCCTTTGACTTTGAGCCTTTTAGTGATGGCGGAGAGGCAGTGGCGGCAAATATTATCGCAACGGATAATTCCATGATATATAAGACTTTTACGGTAGATGTTGGCACAAATAAAGGCATCGAAAAGGGCGATGTCGTAGTAGACGGCAACGGTATTGTGGGCGAAGTTACGAAGGTAAGTAAAAATACAGCGACAGTTACATCGATACTTGATGCGAACAAAAATATCAGCTTTATGGTCCAAAATAAAACAAGCGTACTTGGCGTACTCAGCGGAGAGGGCAAAACAAAGCTAAATGGCTATCTGGTTGATGAGTCTTCAAACATAGCAGAGGGCGATACGCTTGTAACATCGGGCATGGGACATTATCCAAAGGGTATTGTCATAGGCAAGGTTACAAAGGTTGAATATGACAGCGATAAGCAGCTTAGGCTTGTACAGGTGCAGCCGTCGGCCAATTTCAAGTCGATGAAGAAGGTGGCGATATTCAAATGAAGTGGTATACGGTAGCTCCGACATTTTTAATCGCATTTGTATTGCAGGTGACATTTTTTAATATGTTTACAATAAATGGCGTAGCGCCAAATTTAGTACTTTGTTTTGCACTTGTGATAACATTTTTATTTGAAAATGAGCATAGGTGCATTATTTGCGCGACATTAGCAGGGCTTTTATTGGACTTTGCTGCCGGCAAGTATGTGGGAATATACGCTTTGACATTGTTTTTATTCAGCCTCGGCACGCTTTTGTATAAACATTTTTTTAACAATGAGAGCAAGATTTCGATATTACCGCTTGCTATAGCCGGCACGATAGCATATCATTTTTTGGCATGCCTTATTTTGGCTATAGGTGGCGAAAGCATAAGCTTTATAAGGGCTTTGAAATTCATTCCGTTTGCGATCATCTGGAATACCATACTTATGTACATCATGTATTTTCCTATGATTAAGAAGGCTATGGCAAGACCAAGAAGATCGAAGCGTGAAAGGTATGAGATTATATGAAGTTTTTAAAAAAATATTTCCCGACTACCGAAAAAAAAGTAATAGGAATATTTTTTATCTTAGCAATAATATTAGTGCTGAGACTTTTTGTATTGTCCATTATTCAAAATTCTGAGTGGAGCGATGCGGCTAATTCGCTCAGCATAAAGGGTATATATACTCAGTCGCCACGAGGCAACATATACGACAGAAACGGCAATTTGCTTGCTGGCAATGAGCAGATATTTTCCGTTAGGATGAGTGCCGGTACGATGGAAAACAGCGAGATAAATCAGATAGTTACGGATTTGCTTGCGATATTTGAAAAAAATGATGATGATTACGAAAGTGACTTTCCGATAGAACTGTCAGGTGAGGAGTTTTCGTTTACATATGATAAGGAAATAAAAAGCTGGCTTAGCGAAAATAATATAAGTACAAGTGCGACAGCAGAGGAGGCACTTTATGCTTTGGCAGACAAGCTTGGCATAGAAAGTGATAACAGATACGAAATACAGACTCAGTTGCAAAATACATATGGTGTCTACCCGCCGATTGCCGTAAAGGATATGAAATATACTGCGCAAAAGGAAAAGGAGGAATTCCTTGATAGTTACAATCTTGACGAGGATGTAACAGCCGCAGAAGCCTTTGCAAAAATAAAAAAGAAATTCGAGATTGCGGACACTACTTCTGACAAACAGGCGCTTAAGATTATGAGCGTCAGAGCGCAAATAAATTCAACCGGATATAAAAAATATATGCCGGCGACAATAGCGACTGATGTTTCGAAGCAGACTCTTATGGAAGTAGAGGAAAATTCATCTGACCTTCAAGGTGTAGATGTAGTATCAAGCTCGAGGAGATACTATCCAAATGGCAATTTAGCATCACATGTTATCGGATATATGGGCAAGATTTCTTCGGACGAAAAGGACGAATACGAGGCAAAGGGATACGAAACCTCTGCGCTCATAGGTCAGCAGGGCATCGAGGGCGTATACGAATCTGTTTTAAAGGGCCAGGACGGCACACAGCTGATAAGAGTAAATGCTCATGGCGAATATGTAAAGACATTAAGCGAAATCGAGTCGGAAAAGGGAAAGGATATATATCTTACAATAGACAGCGATTTGCAAAAGGTTGCTGAGGAGGCGCTCGAAAAAAATATAAAGGCATGCAGAGGCGGGACTTTTACAAGCGAATTTGGTAATATCAGCCTTACATCTGCCACAAATGCTAAAACGGGTGCTGTCGTTGCAATAGAAGTAGAAACCGGAGATGTGCTTGCTATGGCAAGCTATCCGGATTTTGACCCAAATCTATTTTCGGAGGGAATATCCTTGGATGACTGGGAGAGCCTTCAAAGTGAAAATCCAAGAGATTCGCTTGCACAGGCGCCACTATATAATATAGCAACTATGAGTGCGATACAGCCGGGCTCGACATTTAAGCCTGTAACAGCTGTTGCTGCTCTTGAGAATGGATTTAATCCAAATACAACTCTTCAGGACAAGGGGTATATAAAACTTGGCGACAGGACTTTTGGTTGCGTGCTGTGGAATGTGGCAAAAAGCAATCACGGATATATAAATTTGTACAAAGCAATACAGGTTTCGTGTAACTATTATTTCTATGATTTGATTACAAATAAGGACTGGGCTTCGGGTGGCTCTCTTGGAATGAACAGCAAGATGGGCATAGATGAAGTAATGAGCTATGCAAAACAGTTTGGACTTGGTCAATCTACCGGCATAGAGATTGCCGAAAATACATCCTTTATTCCTACTGAGGAGCGAAAGATACAAGGATTGCAAAACAGTTTAAAAAATATATTATATGCAAATGCCGAATCATATTTTGAGGAAAGTACGTATTCAAATCAAAAGAAGCTCGACAAGGATATAGAGACAATTATAGGCTGGCTAAAAAAGGATGAGATCACATACAAAGAAATGAAAAATGAGCTTCTTCCAAGCGTCGGTGTCAAGGAATCAAAATATGAGGATATGATACAGCTTTGTCTTTATGATTATTTCAATCAGGCAAAATGGACAACAGGAGATGCATTTAACCTTGCGATCGGACAGGGAGATAACGCATATACACCTCTTCAGGTGGCGAATTATCTTGCAACGATTGGAAATGACGGCGTAAAAAATCAGGTTAGCATCGTAAAGAGCATCGAGGATGAGGGCACAACTACCAAAAAGGATGCAACGGAAGTAGATGTTTCAAAATCTACAATCGATGTCATCAAAAAAGGTATGAATGGTGTTACGAAGGATTCGGATTCGGGTATCAGCAGTCACTATGCTTCATTCCCGTGGGAGGTTTGTGCAAAGACAGGTACAGCGCAAAAGGACGGATACGTAAATCCGGAGTCAGAGGTTGATTATATCAAGTCGCACCTTTCGAGCTTTGGCAATATGTCATGGAGTGAAGTGAAAAAAGAGATGAAAAGACTGATGAAAGCATATCCTGACACATATACTTCAGAGGATGTTGCAGTAAGGCGTGCTGTTATAAACTTAAGCGGTGGCAAGCTGACATCAGAGGATTTAAATAAATATAAATCGACATATGATGAATTCGCATGGACAATGGCTATGGCGCCGATGGATGATCCTAAAATAGCAGTTGTATGCGTGATACCGCAAGGTGTTACAGGAGGAAATGCAGATCCTGTAGTTAGAGAAATAATAGGTCAATACTTAAAATCGATTTCGCCTGAGTATAGCGAGGATGATTTTAAGATTGTAAATGAGTTTGATTAGAAAGGTATATTATGGGAAAGGTCATTTTGATAGCATCAGGCAAGGGTGGTACAGGAAAGACACTTTTTGCAACGAATATCGGCACGCTTTTAGCCTTAAGAGGCAAAAAGACATTGCTTTTAGATATGGATCTCGGGCTTAGAAATCTCGACCTATATATGGGGCTCGAAAACAAGGTTGTATATAATATTATGGATGTTATATCCGGCGTTTGCGGTATAAAAAAAGCTCTCATAAAGGATAAAAGATTTGAAGGTCTATATTTGATGTCTGCCTCATCCTACAGCGATAACAGGGATATAACGCCGCTCCATATGGAAGTCCTTTGCGATAAGCTAAAAGAGAAGTTTGATTATATAATTATAGATGCGCCTGCCGGTATAGGTGACGGACTTGAAATAGGGGCAAGCGTAGCTGATCTCGCTCTCATAATAACAGAGCCGGAATACGCTTCGGTAAGAGATGCCGATGTGGTAGATGCTAAGTTGCGCAAGCTTGGTGTCAAAAAAGTATGTGTGATTATAAATAAGGTAAATGTGGATTTGATGTCACTTGGCGCGATACCGACTTTTTCGGATATAACAGATAGGCTTCGTATGAAGAAGCTTGGATTTATACAATATGACGACAATATATATATGGCGACAAATAAGGGAGTGCCGATAGTTCTGAAAAAAGACACTTATATCGAAAAAAACTTTAATAGCATTTTAGACAGGATACTTGCAGAGCTCTCATAAAGCAGTCAAAGACATTTATTTCACAAGGTATTACTGCATTAAAAAAACTATAGCCATTTTGCGAAGTCCTCAGCACAGGCAATGATGTGCGCTCATTCGCAGACTTGCGGAGTGTCAGCAAAACTCGCACCTTCGGTGCTCAAACATTGCTGACACTTGTCCGCTCGTCAAGCGCATTTCGCTTCATATTGCTACTGTGCTTGCGGAGTTCGCCTCAATGGCTATAGTTTTTTTAATAGAGTAACAACCTTGTGATATAGAAAGCTATTTTATAAATGCCACACCACGGTTGCTCACTGCGATATTTAAGATGAGTGCGACGCAAAGCATATTTGACAGTATAGAAGAACCACCGTAGCTTATAAATGGCAAGGTGATACCGGTTACAGGCATAAGCCCCATGGTCATAGCTATATTTTCAAAAATCTGTGCTGCAAAAAGACCGAGAAAACCGACTAACATAAGCGAACCGAATTTGTCATGTACATTGAACGAAAGCTTCAGTATTGATACCAAAAACCAAATGAAAAGACAAATCAAAATCGCTCCGCCAACAAATCCGAGCTCTTCACATATTACCGAAAATATGAAGTCCGAATTTCTGACAGGCAAAAAATCCAAGTCCTTTTGCGTACCGTTAAAGAGGCCCTTTCCGAGAATACCGCCTGAGCCGATAGCGATTTTAGATTGCCATACCTGATAATTTGCCTGTATTGAAAGATCATTAGGATAAAGAAAAGCGGTAATTCTTTGCTGCTGATATGTATCAAGAAGCTTAAACAAAAAAGGAATAGCAATTATAACTGCTATGGTGATTTTGCCAAAAAGCTTCATATTTACACCAGAAGACAGAAGCATAGCGACAAATATCACGAGAAAAACGGCCGCACTGCCGAAGTCTTCTTTTAAAACTATTAAAATGATCGGTGCGGCATAAAGTACAGCTTTGCCAAAATCCTTTAGCGTTACAATAGAATTTCTGTGCTTATTAAAATATATCGCAAGCAATATAATGAATGTGATTTTTACTATTTCTGATGGCTGGAAGGTGGTAAAACCTATGTTTATCCAAGATCGTGCACCATATTGACTGTAACCTATAACAGGCAGATAAGGAGTCAGCAAAAAGAGCACAGAAAAAATATAAAGAGGCTTTTGTATTTCCTCTAAAACGCTATAATTTAGTCTCATAATCACAATAACTGCCACAAAACCAATGATATAAGCTACTGCTTGCACGATAAATGTTCTTGACAAAACGATGCCGTCATCATATGAGGTGGACAGCATCATAGTTAAGCTAATTAATGCAAAAACGATCGGTAAAATGTATAACGGTTTAGGTATATTTTTAAAAAGCCCTCTGATATAATTCATTATTTTCCTTTCCTATTAGGGTAGTCTAATCTTGACTTTTAATAACAACTCACATTATAATATTACAGTATGATTATAGCAATAAGTTTATCATATATGTAATGCAATTTTGTTTATTTGAAAATAAAATTTGAAATACATCAAATTTAAAAGAAAGGGGGAATTGGTGGCGATGGAAACTCCAATTATGATACTTATCGCTCTGGTAGCACTCGGCATCGGCATTTTAATTGGTTATATTATCAGAAAAAGTGTTGGCGAAAAAGCTATCGGAAGCGCGGAACAAAAGGCAAAAAATCTAATTTTAGATGCTGAACATAAATCAGAAACAATAAAAAAAGAGAAACTTCTTGAAGCAAAAGAAGAAGGCATAAAACTAAAAAATGAAGCCGAAAAGGAAATCAGAGAAAGAAGAAATGAAATCTCAAAATCCGAAAATCGTCTTATACAAAAAGAAGAAACTATTGATAGAAAATTAGAAAACATCGAACGAAAAGAACAAAGCATTACAGACAAAGAAGAAGATTTAGCAAAAAGAAAAAAAGAACTTGAGGACCTGCATGGACAGCAGGTGGCAAAGCTCGAACAAATTTCGGGTTATACGAAGGAGGAGGCAAAGGACATACTTCTTGAGAGCATAAAAAGCGACGTAAAGGTTGAAGCTTCTATGCTCATAAAGGATATAGAGTCAAGAGCCAAGGAAGAGGCTGACAAAAAGGCCAAAGAAATTATAGTCGGTGCGATACAAAGATGTGCGGCAGATCATGTTGCCGAAAGCACAGTATCGGTCGTACCGTTGCCAAATGAAGAAATGAAGGGAAGGATTATAGGCAGAGAGGGCCGAAATATAAGAGCTATCGAAACTGCAACAGGAGTAGAGCTTATAATCGACGATACTCCGGAAGCAGTTATACTTTCCGGTTTTGATCCGATAAGAAGAGAAATAGCAAGACTTACCTTAGAAAAGTTGATATTAGACGGTCGTATTCATCCGGCTCGTATAGAAGAAACTGTAGCGAAGTCAGAAAGAGAGATACGAAATGTTATAAAAGAAGCAGGTGAGCAGGTTACATTTGATGTTGGTATTCATAACCTACATCCTGAGATCGTAAAGCTTCTTGGCAGACTAAAGTACAGAACTTCATATGGACAAAATGTCCTAAAGCACAGCGAGGAGGTCGCTCAGCTTGCAGGTCTTATGGCAGGAGAGCTTGGATGCGATGTTATGCTTGCAAAAAGGGCAGGTCTGCTTCATGATATAGGTAAGGCACTTGACCACGAAAAAGAGGGTACGCATGTAGAGATAGGAATGGAAGTCCTTAAAAAATATAAGGAATCACCGGCAGTTATAGAAGCTATGCGTTCGCATCACGGGGATTATGAGCCTACATCTATGGAAGCAGTCTTGATAGCTGCGGCAGATGCTCTTTCGGCGGCAAGACCGGGAGCGCGAAGAGAAACTCTTGAAACATATATCAAGAGACTCGAAGCACTTGAGGAAATTGCAAATACGACAGAGGGCGTTGAAAAATCATATGCAATACAAGCAGGCAGAGAAATACGAATTATAGCAAAGCCTGATCAAGTAAAGGACGAAGAAATGCCATTCTTGGCACGCGAAATTGCAAAGAAGATTGAGGATGAGGTAGATTATCCGGGACAGATAAAGGTAAATATCGTAAGAGAAACGCGTGCTGTAGATTATGCAAAATAGTCGATTGAAGCGAGGCGAGTATTCGCCTCGTTTATTTTAAATGGTCTTTATCAAAAGATATTGCCGGCAAAAAGCTAAGGAGAAAAAATATGTTTGTATATCTTGACAACAGTGCTACAACAAAACAATACGAAAATGTAACAGAAAAAATGATTCAGTATATGCGTGAGGACTTCGGAAATCCGTCGTCAATGTACAGACTTGGCATTACAGCAGAAAAAGCTGTAAAAGAGGCCAGAAGGCATGTAGGCGTAGCACTTGGTGTGCCGGAAAATAATATATATTTTACATCCGGCGGTACGGAGGCTGACAATTTTGCGATATTTGGCAGTATACTTAAAAATAAGCGATTAGGAAATAAAATAATAACCTCAAAAATAGAACACCCTGCTGTACTTGAGCCGATGAAACGCCTTGAGGAGATGGGGTTTGAGGTTATATATTTACCGGTGGATAAAAATTGCAGAGTAGATATAGAGACTTACAAAAATGCACTTTCCGACAATGTTATTTTTATATCAATAATGACTGCCAACAATGAAATAGGCACATTGCAACCGATAGAGGAGATGTATAAGCTAAAGCCTAAAAATGCATTTTTCCATACGGATGCGGTGCAGGCATTTGGCAAAGTAAATGTGCCACGCGTCGATTTGATAAGTATAAGCGGTCATAAGATCCATGGACCAAAAGGAATCGGAGCATTGTTTGTAAGTGATGGTACTAAGATAAAGCCACATATGCTTGGTGGCGGGCAAGAAAGAAATATGCGCTCAGGCACGGAAAATGTGCCGGCAATTGTCGGTTTTGGAGAGGCAGCAAAAACAATCGCATCCGGCGATGAGAATATTTCGAATATGAAGAAGGTAAAAGAGTATTTGCAAGAAGGTATACTTGCAGAGATTGACGATATAAAAATCAATACGCCAAAGGACAGCGTTTCATCTATCTTGAGCATTTCGTTTTTGGGAACAAAAAGCGAGGTTATTTTGCACAAGCTTGAGGAGGATGACATATTCGTTTCGGCAGGTTCGGCTTGCTCATCGAACAAAAAAGGGCGAAGTCATGTGCTTTCCGCGATGAATATGACGGATGAAGAGATAGAAGGCACATTGCGATTTAGCTTTAGTAGCCAAAATACGACAGACGAGATGGATTATGTGATTGAAAGGCTAAAAAAAGCTGTTACGGATTTTAGAAAATTGATGCATAGGAGATAGCAAATGAAGGAAAATATTTTTATTGTCAGATGTGGCGAGACCGCGTTAAAGGGGCAAAATAAATCATATTTTGAAAAAATGCTCGTTGAAAGAATAAAAAAACTACTAAAAAAGTATGACGGCGTTTCTGTAAAGAGAAGCGAAGGGCTTATTTTCGTAAGAGATAGCGAAGATATTGAAAAGGAAAAGCTTATAAAAGATATTTCAAAGGCATTTGGAGTAGCTTCAATAAGTCCTGCCGTCGAGACGAATTCAAATATGGAAGATATCTTTGAGGCGGCAAGTGCATATATAAATGAGCTTGTCGATACGAAGGGTATAAAAACATTTAAGGTTGAGGCAAAAAGAGCAGACAAGGGATTCCCGGTAAAATCCCCAGATATAGCAAGAGAGGTCGGCGGGGCTGTCCTAAAGGCATGCGAAGCACTTAGCGTAGATGTGCATAATCCGGATGTACATCTTTATGTGGATGTCAGAAAGGATAATTCGTATATTTACAGCGAAAAAATCAAAGCATTTGGTGGACTTCCGCTTGGCACAAATGGTAAGGGACTTGTCTTGCTATCGGGTGGTATCGACTCACCTGTTGCTGCATTTATGATGGCAAAGAGGGGTATGATGATAGAGGTTATACATTTTCATTCGTATCCATATACAAGCCAGAGGGCGCAGGAAAAGGTAGAAGAGCTCGCATCAAGACTTGCGATATATTGTAGCAGATTTAAAATGCATGTTATAAATCTGCTACCGATACAGGAGCAGATAGTACAAAATTGCCCTGAGGACGAGACAACAATATTAGTAAGAAGATTTATGATGAAGATTGCCGAAGAGGTGGCTAAAGAAAAGGGCTGTGATATGCTCATCACAGGGGAAAGTCTCGGGCAGGTAGCCAGTCAAACCGCAGCATCGCTTGTGTGTACGGACGACGCTGTTAAATTGCCTGTTATGAGACCGCTCATAGCTTTAGACAAGGTTGACATCATGGAAATCGCAAAGGATATCGGCACATATGAGATTTCGATACAGCCATATGAGGACTGCTGTACCGTGTTTTTGCCAAAGCATCCTGTGACAAAACCAAAGCTCGAAAGGATACTATCATCAGAAGCGAAACTGCCTGTTTCTCGCCTCGTACAGGACGCTGTAAATTCGCTTGAAACAATAGAGATTTTCCCGAGCTAAAAGCAAAAAAAGGCTTGAATTTTACCGCAAAAAGTGTGATACTGTTATTGGGTATGTTTGTTAAAAAATATACTCGAATACTAACGTACCGGTTGGTAAAAGTACCGTAAATATTTACTTATACGGAGGAGGCATTCATATATGGACTTTCAACTGACTAAAGAGCAAGAGGCAGTAAGAAAGATGGTTAGAGAATTTGCCGAAACCGAAGTCAAACCTATTGCGGCAGAAATTGATCAAGAGCATAGATTCCCGATCGAGAACGTCGAAAAGATGGGGGCCTATGGACTTATGGGGATTCCGTTCCCAAGAGTAAATGGTGGTATGGGTGGAGATTATATATCGTACACTATTGCAGTCGAAGAGCTATCTAAAGTATGCGCCTCGACTGGTTCGATATGTTCTGCACATACTTCTTTGTGTTGCTGGCCTATTTTTGAATATGGCACAGCATTGCAAAAAGAAAAATATCTGTCGGATTTGCTAAAGGGCAAGAAGCTCGGAGCGTTTGGGCTCACAGAACCCGCAGCAGGTACAGACGCATCAAGCCAACAAACAAGAGCTATAGATATGGGCGACTGTTGGATGATAAATGGAGCCAAAGTCTTTATAACTAATGGCGGATATGCTGATGTATTTGTTATCACAGCTACGACTGACAAGGACAAAGGCAGTCAAGGTATTACAGCATTTATAGTTGAAAAAGCGGACGAGGGCTTTTCGATAGGCAAGACTGAGGACAAGATGGGCGTATGCGCATCTTCGACAACTGAACTGATTTTTCAAGACTGTATAATCCCTAAGGACAGGGTGCTTGGTAAGGTAGGCGATGGATATAAGATCGCAATGGCTACAAGGAGCGTAGGCAGGATAGCTACCGCGGCACAGGCTTTAGGTATTGCAGAGGGAGCTTTTGAGGTTACGGTTGATTATATGAAGTCTCGCAAGCAGTTTGGAAAGAAGCTTTCACAATTCCAAGCGTTGCAGTTTGAAATCGCTGATATGGCTACGAGGATCGAAGCGGCGAGCTTGTTGGTTTATAAGGCTGCCGATATGAAAAACAGTGGTCAGAGGGGATACGAAAAAAATGCGGCGATGGCAAAACTGTATGCGGCTGAGACCGCAATGTATGTAACTACGAAAGCCGTCCAGCTTCATGGCGGATATGGTTACACAAAAGACTACCCTGTAGAGAGAATGATGAGAGATGCCAAGGTTACCGAAATTTTTGAAGGTACCTCGGAGATCCAGAGGATGATTATTTCTGCAACGGTAATAGGCAAATAACACTAAGGAGGAATTAAAATGGCATTTAATATTTTAGTATGCGCAAAGCAGGTTCCTGATACAAATGTTATCAAAATCAATCCTAAAACAGGTACATTGATCAGGGAAGGTGTTCCAAGCATCTTGAACAATGACGATGCTAATGCTTTGGAAGAAGCATTAAAAATCAAGGATGAGTTTGATGATGTTCATGTAACAGTTGTTTCAATGGGACCTCCACAGGCTCAGGACATGCTTATGGAATGTATAGCAATGGGCGCTGATGAAACTATTCTTATCAGTGACAGAGCTGTAGGTGGTTCTGATACACAGGCTACTTCAAACGCACTTGTAGCTACAATCAAAAAGGCAGAAGAAAAGCTTGGTAAGGCTTTTGACCTTGTTTTCGCAGGAAGACAGGCTATCGACGGAGATACTGCTCAGGTAGGACCTCAGATCGCAGAAAAGCTTGACTTACCACAGGTTACTTATGTTGAAGAATGTAAGCTAAGTGCTGACAAGAAGGAAGTAACAGTTAAGAGAAATATGGAAGACGGCTATGAAATAATCAAAGTTAAGCTTCCTTGCATGTTGACTGCAATCAAAGAACTAAATACACCAAGATATATGTCAATCAAGGGTATTTTTGCAGCTCACGAAAAACCAATGAACGTATGGAGTGCTGCTGATGTAGAAGTTGATCTAGATACTGTAGGTCTTGAAGCTTCACCAACAAATGTATTCCGTTCATTTACACCTGCTCCTAAGGGAAAGGGTGAAATCCTTACAGGAACTAACGATAAGGAAGTTGTTGAAAAGCTTCTTATCGGTCTAAAAGGAAAGCATGTAATTTAGTTTAAAGGAGGAGAAAGTAAAATGGCAATTAAAGTAATAAAAGACAAATGTAAAGGTTGTTCCATTTGCGTTAAATCTTGTCCTTTTAGCGCAATTACAATGAATGGCAAAGTTGCTGAAATCGGCACAGCTTGTACAGCTTGCGGAGTTTGCGTAAGCAAGTGCCCATTTGATGCTATCGAAAAGACAGAAGACGAAAAAGGCGCTATCGACCTAAGTGCATACAAGCACATCTGGGTATTCGCTGAGCAGAGAGGCGGCAAACTTATGAACGTTGCTCTTGAGCTTATCGGCGAAGGCGTAAGACTTGCTAAAGAAATCAGCGATGATACTAAGCTATGCGCTGTTGTAGTAGGTGACAATGTAAAGCACCTTGCTGACGAATGTTACGAATATGGTGCTGACGAAGTAATCCTTATCGAGGATCCACTTCTAAAGAACTACACAACTGACGGATATGCAAAGGTAATAACTGATGCAATCAACGAACTAAAACCTGAAATCGTTCTTTATGGTGCAACTCACATTGGTAGAGACCTTGCTCCAAGAATCGCTGCAAGATGCGGAACAGGTTTGACAGCTGACTGTACAAGACTTGACGTTAGAGTATCAAGCTACATTGAATATGCTAAGAAGAATACAACTCTTGACACTTCAACACTTGATCCTAACGATCCAAGCACAGGCATCAAGCAGACTCGTCCGGCATTTGGTGGTAACCTAATGGCTACTATCATCTGTCCAAAGACAAGACCTCAGATGTCTACAGTAAGACCTGGCGTTATGCAGAAGAGAGAGCCTGTAAAGGGTGCTAAGGGCGAATTAGTAGAATTCAAGCCAACACTTGCTGCTTCTGATATCAGAACTGAAGTTGTTGAAATTGTTAAATCTGCTAAGGAAATGGTATCTCTTACAGATGCTGATATCATCTGCTCAGGTGGTAGAGGACTTGGCTCAGCAGACGGCTTTAAGCTTATCCAGGAATTTGCTGATAAGGTTGGAGGCGTAGTTGGTGCTTCAAGAGCGGCTGTTGACGCTGGTTGGATCGATCATTCACATCAGGTTGGTCAGACTGGTACAACAGTTAAGCCTAAAATTTACTTCGCATGCGGTATCTCAGGTGCTATCCAGCATTTGGCAGGTATGCAGACTTCAGATATGATCGTTGCAATCAACAAGGATGCAGAAGCTCCTATATTTGAAGTAGCAGACTATGGTATCGTAGGTGACTTGTATAAGGTAGTTCCGCTAATCATCGAAGCTTGGGATGATGCAGAAGCTTTGTATGATGCTTCACTAAAATAAAATAAGCTAAAAAATTCTTTAGAGGGGTGCATTTTTGTGTACCCCTTTTAAAGGATTATAACGAGAGGAATCCAATAGATGAGAAATTTTGATTCAAATGTGCAGGTAATGAAATATAAAGTCTTGAAGGAGGTCGCGAGGCATTCATGGAATGGCGAGGAGATTTTTTCTGTATTTGACGATATAGCAAAAAAGATCGTAAAGCGAGGCGAGCCTTCAACGAGCTGTTGTATATATAAAGACAGAGCGAAGATTGCAGAGAGAATAAAAATTGCTTTAGGTGGCAATAAGGAAAATCCAAACATAATAGAGGTAATAGATATAGTTTGTGATGAATGTCCGGAGGCAGGACATGTTGTTACAGACTTGTGCAGAGGTTGTCTTGCACATAAGTGTGCGGGAGCATGTAAGGTTGGAGCAATTCAGTTTGGACAGGACAATAAGGCAAAGATTGATAAATCAAAGTGTGTAGAATGTGGTAGATGTGCAGAGGCATGTCCGTATTCTGCTATAAATAATTTTAAAAGACCTTGTGAAAAGGCATGTAAGATAGACGCCATTCATATGGCGGAGACAGGTGAAGCCGAAATCGACAACGAAAAATGCACTTCATGCGGAGCTTGTATGGTACAGTGCCCATTTGGTGCAACAGTTGATAAATCATATATAACTGATGTTATAAAACAAATAAAGGAAAGTGAAAATAATACAAAATATAATGTAAATGCTATCATTGCGCCTGCATTTGCATCTCAGTTTGAGGATGTCAAAATAGGGCAGGTAGTAACAGCTATAAAAGAGCTTGGATTTGCAAATGTTTATGAAGCGGCGCAGGGAGCCGATGTAGTAGCATATAAAGAGGCGCAGGAGCTTGCCGAAAAAGGATTTTTGACAACTTCGTGTTGCCCTGCATTCGTAAGATATGTAAAGATAAATTTCCCTGAGCTAAAAGATAATATATCGCATAACCTATCACCGATGGCTGAGATAGGCAGGATAATAAAAGAAAAGGATCCTGATTGCATAAATGTTTTCATAGGACCTTGTACTGCTAAAAAGGCAGAGATACGAAGAGAAAGTGTAAAACCATATATAGATACTGTTTTGACTTTCGAGGAATTGATAGCTTTGATAGACAGCCGTGATATCGAAATGGAGAGCTTGCCGGAGGATAAGCTTGATGATGCATCGGGCTTTGGCAGACAATTTGCACGATCCGGTGGTGTTGCAGAAGCTGTTTGCGAAGCACTTGAAGAATTAGATTCTGATTTTGTGGCAGACCCTATAGCTTGTGAAGGACTTGACAAATGCAAGATGACGCTTCTTCGTGCATCTAAAAATGTACTCAAAAACAACTTGATAGAGGGTATGGCATGTAGCGGAGGCTGTATAGGCGGAGCAGGTTGCTTGACACATTCTGATAAGTACAGAGTAGTGATAGACGAGCATGCAAAGGAGGCTTCAAGACAGGAGATCAAAAAGGTTGTCGAGGAGATCTGCTAAATGAAATATATAAGAGTAGATATTTTGACATCGGATATCGGCATAGAGGAAATCACAGGCGTGCTTATGAATTTCGGAGTGGAGCAGACGATTGTAGATTCGCCTGCAACGGTAAATGAAATTTTAGAAAAGAAAAATAGCTACGAATGGGATTATGTCGATCAAAAGCTCTTAAATCTTGATTTTGAGCCAAGAGTTACATTTTATCTTGCGGATGACAAAGAAGGTCTTGCGCTTTATGATAAAATCACAGAAAGAATAAAGCTCTTGTCTAAAAATGATAGAAATGGGCTATTGGGCTCTCTAAAAATTTCCAAATCAACAGAGGATGACGATTTATGGAAAAACTCCTATAAGGAGCATTTCAAAAAGATAGATCTGACAGATGAGATCATCATAAAACCCTCGTGGGAAGATGTGCCCGAAGGCAATACAAAAAAGATTATCGAACTTGATCCTGGTATGGCATTTGGCACAGGCGATCATGCAACAACAGCAATGTGTGCAGAGTTTATGCAAAAGGTAGGTTGCGTGGGAAAAGACATACTCGATATCGGCACAGGCTCGGGGATACTCGCTTTTGTGGCTGATGTATTAGGAGCTAAAAACATCCTTGGCGTTGATATAGACGATGATGCCGTAGCTGTAGCAAAGGAAAATGCACAGATAAATCATTGCGGAGACAATGTAAAATTTCAAAAAGGTGATTTGACAAAAGGTATTGATTTTAAAGCAGATATCGTAGTAGCAAATCTAATGGCAGAAATAGTAATAATGCTGACTGCGTCAGTCAAAAAGCATATGAACCCAAATGCCGTCTTTATATCATCCGGCATATTGGTCGAAAAAAAGCAAAAGGTCATAGATGCTCTAAAAGATGAAGGCTTTGAAATTTGTGAAACGCTCGACCGTGACGGCTGGAGCTGTATAATGGCAAAATAGGTGAGAGATGAGTAGATTTTTTGTTTCAAATGATGCGATAAGCAAAGAAAAAATATATATAACATCGAAAGAAGACATTGCTCATATTTCGCGCGTTCTTAGGATGAAAGTCGGAGATATTATAGATATCTCCGATTCTTGTAATTGGGAATATAAATGTGAGATAAGCAGTATCGAAGATGATCAGGTTGT
Source organism: uncultured Porphyromonadaceae bacterium (assembly GCA_963634825.1). Classification (GTDB taxonomy): domain Bacteria; phylum Bacillota; class Clostridia; order Peptostreptococcales; family Anaerovoracaceae; genus Gallibacter. The sequence goes on from CAVHCP010000003.1 coordinate 51,362, forward strand.
GGCGGATATCATAGATAAGCAGACTTTTGCAAGAGAGCCCGAGACAGAGATAATATTATTTCAGGGAGTGCCAAAGCAAGGCAAAATGGAAGTTATCATACAAAAAAATACGGAGCTTGGCATCAAGAAAATAATACCTGTTTTTATGGATCGAAGTGTTGTAAAAGACAATGGTAAGTATCATAAAAAAGTCGAGCGTTATAATATCATAGCAACTGCTGCGGCAAAGCAGTGTCGTCGCGGAGTTGTGCCTGATGTTGGGAGCGCTATAAACTTTGATGAGCTTGTGGGGCATTTGAGCGGGTTTGATCTTGTTATTTTCCCATATGAAAATGAAGAAAATTATACTATAAAGGATTTACTTCAGGATACTCTAAGTAATTTAGGAAAACCCAAAACAATAGCAATAATTATAGGGCCTGAGGGAGGATTTTCCGATGAGGAAGCACAAAAGCTGTCACAAGAGGGTATCAGAGGTGTATCTCTTGGTAAAACGATACTTCGCACCGAAACCGCAGGTATGACAGCTGTAGCAATGTGTATGTATGAACTCGAATTATAATAAATTATAACAAAGTATAATAAATGACTTATCAGTCGACATCAGTCGATATCACTCTTCTGAATTGTCTGAATCGTCTGAATCGTTTAAATCGTCAGTTTCACCTTCGACGATTTCTTCAATTATGATCTCTTCGATGATAACCTCTTCCTCTTCTTTCTTCTTCTTAGTTTCTTCGTCCATCGAAGAATTAAAGCGCACGCCGGAGTCTGTTCCCTTTACAAAATATTCTCCGTCTTTTTTAATTACATCGCTTGGCTGAGATGCAAGCGAACCACTCATTCCTGCGACAGCATTTCTCATAACTTTGCTCCATAGAGCGACTGCAGTATCGGAGGTTGTATTTAGTGGGACATTGACATCGTTACCGATCCAAATAGCAGCCGAATATTGTGGAGTAAATCCGCAGAACCAAATATCCATAGCATCAGAGGTTGTACCACTCTTGCCGGCAGTCTGTACGCCCGGAACCTGCCCGAGCTTACATATACCATTTGTTACTGTAGTTCTGAGTATATCCTGAGTTATAAAAGCGACGCTTTTATCCAAAACCTTGGTTTCATCAGGATCTGTTTTTAGGATTGTTTTACCGCTTTTATCTTCGACTGTTGTATAAGATATCGTATCTACACGTGTGCCTTGATTTGCGATAGTACCATAAGCGGCGCTCATTTCGATAGGAGAGATGCCCTTTGTCATACCACCGAGAGCCAGTGCAGAAGCATTGTTATCATTTGCATCGCCGTCCTCAACAAGAGTGGTTATACCAAACTTCTTTAACTGCTTTATCGAATAAGAAGTGCCTACTTGTCTGGAAACTCGAACAGCAACTGTATTGACAGAATTTTCTACTGCCTTACGCATAGTCATCTCGCCCTTATATCCGTTATAGAAGTTCTTTGGCCAATCCTTGCCATTCATCTTTATAGGCGCATCGTTTATGCCACTGCTTGCAGTCCAGTAATCACCATAATATTTTGAATTTTCCTTGCTGTCATAATCCGTAAATGTCATAGGTGTATTTTTGTCTGCAGCATCCTTTCCCTGTTGCAAGGCCGCAGAATAAACAGCAAGAGGTTTTATCGACGAACCCGGCTGTCTTGGATTGATAGCACGGTTGTAGAGCTTTCGACCAGTCGTATCACGCCCGCCGACCATTGCCTTGATACCGCCGGTCTTATAATCGGTTATAACCATTGCTGCTTGTGGCTGACGTGTGCTTGCACGGAGCGTATAACAGTTTTTGGAGACGGTATAATTATCGCCACTTTTCACAAAGAATCCATTATCTTGATTTTCTTTTGTGAAAAACGAGCTATCTATAATAAGGTTGCCATCGTCGTCAAAACTCTTATACTTTGCAGGTACATTTATGACGCCACCCTCTGTGCTGTAAATGACACCTTCCTTAAATTGATAAAAATCCTTAAATTCGATATTGTAATCCTTATCTCCGTTTGAAGTCGTCTTATAGAAGTTCAATCTTTTACCTTTTAGCAGCAGGAGATTGCCATCGCTATCCTTTTTGTATTCGCCTTTTTTGAGAGTAAAAGTGCCATTGTCGTTAAAATAATTACTATATCTATATAGTATTATTTGCCCTTGGTCGCCCAATATATTTTTATTAGAATCATATTTGATACCGCCATTGCTTGGGAAATTGCTATTTACAGCAAAAGCGTCCTCGATAGCTTTTTGAGCCTGAGAATTTAAAGTTGTATGTATAGTAAGCCCGCCGGAATATATCTTTTCCTTTGCTTCCTGAGCAGTATAATTATATTTTTCCATCAAATCGGAAGTAACATCATTTATCATATAATCTATAAAATATGATGTGGCGCTTGAAGCTTCGGTCGCCGAAACATCAAGCTTTTTTTTGAGATCTTCTTTGATAGCCTTGTTATATTCGTCTTCAGTTATGTATTCCTGCTCCTTCATAAGCTTCAAAGTAGCTTCGCGTCTGTCCTTTGATGCGTCTCCATTATAATAATATATATAATCTGCATTTTCGTATATGACAGTTTGATCCTTTGAAAGTCCGGCATCACCGGAGGAAGCGTCCTTTCTTTTTACAAGTGCATATGTATCAGGAGCCTTTGGCAGCGCAGCAAGTGCGGCACATTCGGTCAAATCAAGGTCCTTTGCGTCTGTGTTGAAATATGACTGCGCAGCCGATTGTACGCCGTAAGAATTGTTACCAAGATATATGGAGTTTAGATATGCTTCCATTATTTGTTTTTTAGAGAGGTGATTCTCTAATATTACAGTATAATATGCCTCGGAAATTTTTCGGCTGAGGGAACGCACGCTTTTTGTTTCGGTAAGGTATACATTTCGAGCAAGCTGCTGAGTTATAGTGCTTGTACCGCTGATGTTACCTCCGGATGTCAGACCGTCCTTTATTGCACCGAAAATTCGTGTAAAGTTAAAACCATGATGCTTCCAAAAGGTCTTGTCCTCGATAGCTACTACTGCATTTATAAGATCCTCGGGCATCTGGTCATATGAAATATTTATTCGATTGCTACCGTCAAGGTAAATATTTTCTATAACTTCGCCCTCATCATCCAAAAGCACGGAGCTTTCGGGCAGATATTCGTAGATATTAGACGGATCTATTTTAGGAGTGTTTGCTATTACAGTAAATGTATATATCCATAGAAATGCAAAAAGCACACACGCAAATCCAAGTATCCATTTTAAGACTTTTTTAACCATAAATAACCTTTTATAAATAACCCTTTCATATTTGCAAATAAATACTCTACATTATACCATAATTTTGGGGTTTTAAAGTAGATATAATTGTTAAAAAATAGCTGAATTTCAACATAACAGATATTGACAGGAAATGTAAATAAATGTAAAATAAATAAAAGGAAATTTTTACTAAAAATAGACAGGAGAAAAAATTGAGAAGACCACTGATGCTTCCTTTTATTTTTCTGTGTCTGGGGATTATCATCGGATTTTATTGTAAGGTCGAAGGATGGCTCGAAATCTTCGGCTGGTTTACTATTTTCTTTTTGTGTATAGCAATCGCGAGTGGATTAGTCGGCAAAAAGAAAAAAATAAAAAGGACATATTTTATATGGGTATTGATAGGCTTGCTTTTATTTTCTGTTCAGAGCGCAAAAATGTGCCAAGCAGATGAGCTTTTGGAAAAAAGAGTGGAGATTTTTGGCATATGTAAAAAGGTAAATGTTGATGAAGAAAAGGAAAAAGTGACACTGGTCATTGCGACAAAAAGCATACGGGAGGATGCTACTAAGCAGGAGGCGGAGCCTTTTGCTTTTGCAAATGGCACTTTAAAAATCCAAGCACAATATTATAAGGAATTAAAAAATCCCGATGAACTTATAGGCAAAAAGATTAGTGCATATGGCATTCTCGATCAGGCGACGCAAAGAAGAAATCCAAAATGTTTTGATTATCGCTTATATTTGAAGAGCGTAGGGATATCATATGTGCTAAAGACAGATGCCATATTGCTGGACGAAAGTAAAAATGAATATGCTTCATTTTGGAATTTTTTGCTTGCTAAAGCCGGAAGTTGCAAAAAGTCATTTATAAATAGCATAAAACAAAGACTTGATATGGATAACGCAGGGCTTCTACGCGCGATGATGTTTGGCTCAAAGGAGGATATGTCAGACGAAACATATCAGGAATTCCAGCGAAATGGTACGGCACATATATTGGCTGTTTCGGGCATACATATGGGCATCATATACGGCCTTATTTCAAAGGTTTTCGCTGCGAGGAGAAATCGCATAAAAAATATATTTATAATGTTATTTCTTTTCTTTTATGCGATGATGGCAGAATTCACACCATCAATAACCCGCGCATTTTTGATGATTTGCACAAGCATATTCGCGAGATTATTAAATAAGAGATATGATCTCTTGAGCGGTGGCTTTTTGGCTGCGATGATTTTGCTATTTATAAATCCGTTTGTGCTTTTTAACAGCGGATTTCAAATGTCATTTTTGGCAATATTCGTGATAGCAGTTTCGCTCAATAAGCTCGAAGAGGTTGACATAAAAAAGTTTTATAAAAACACACTGATACCTGTGATAATAATACAGGGAGCGATGAGTATGTACACGGCATATAATTTCAATTATTTCTCGCTTACATCCTTTATAGCAAATATACCGGTTATATTTATTGCCTCACTTCTCATGCCACTAGGCATAATTTGTCTTGTCATAAATATTATATGCGGCGAAATCTTTATGCCGTGTGCCAAGGTGCTCGAGCTTGCTGTGCAAATATTGAAAAAATCAAACTCGTATACATATATAAACGGCGCAGGGACGTTTGATGTTGTCAGCCCATCAATATTTGCAGTTGTTTTGTTTTATGCTTTGTTTTTTATGCTGACAAATGACGAGATGAGGATACTTTTTATACGAAAAAAATTCAAAGCTGTCTTGAGCATTTTTTGTATAGCAATCGTATTTTGTACATTTATATCTATAGAATCAGATGACGGCTTTGCGGATACCGATATGATATTCATAGATGTGGGGCAAGGAAGCTGTATGCTCTTTAAAGGTGAGGACGGCAAAAATATTTTGATAGACGGCGGTGGCAATCCGGACTATGATGTGGGTCTAAAAACGCTGAAGCCTGCTTTTTTAAAAAACGGAGTAAAGAAGATAGACATAGCAATTGCAACGCATCTTGATAATGATCATTATCTCGGAATAAAAAGCCTTGCAAACGAGGGTATGATAGATAAGATAGCCTTTTATGCGGGCAACAGCATAGAAAAAGAGAAGCTTGCAAGGCAGTGCGGTGTATCCGCAGACGATTTGCTCTTTTTGAAAAGAGGAGATGAGTTTTCGTTTGGAGGCGATATAAAAATAGAGGTGATAACACCTGATGGTAAAAGCAAAAGCGAATACAAAAGCGAAAAGAAAAATACTGACGAAAATGAGAGAAGTCTTGTGCTAAAGGTATATAAAGAGGATGTAAGCTTTTTGGTGACAGGAGATATAGGCAAAATAACGGAGCAAAAATTAAAAGGAAATTTGAAGGCAGATATCTTGCAGGTGGCACATCATGGCAGTAAGGGAAGCTCAAGCGATGAGTTTATCGAAAGGGTAAATCCAAAAATTGCGGTTTTTCAAGCCGGCAAAAATAATAAATACGGTCATCCGGCGCCTGAAGTTATTGAAAAGTATCAAAATAAGTGTATAATCATAGAGAGAAGCGATTTGCAGGGAGCAATAGGCTTTAGGATAGATGGCGATAAATTTGAAGTAGTTACGACTGTCAAGACATAAAGGGAAATCTGTATATGGCATATATGCGAGGCAAAAAAGAGCATGCATTCCAATCATTTCAAAGGGATTTAAAAGAGGACAACTTCAAAAGTCTTGTCCTTTTTTGTGGTGAGGAAACATATCTCACAGATTGGGCTATACAGAGCATCATATCAAAATACGTAAGGCAGGAAACAAAGCTACTTGATATGGATCTCGTCAATACAGAAGTAAGAACGCCGGATGATGTAATGACAAGTTGTGATACGCCACCGATGCTTTCCGAAAAAAAAGTGGTTATCATAAAAAATTGTGAAAATACATTTGCCAATCAGCTTGAAGAATACGCAAGCACTATGCCAAGTAATACGCTGCTTTTGATTTCGTGTATGCAGGGGCAAAAATTCGATAAAAAGCTTCAAAAACACGCAAGCGTTTATGATTTTGAATCGCTTTATCAAAGCCAGCTACTCGGATTTATAGACAAAAGATTTAAAAAAGCAAATAAGGTTGCGACAAGGGCGATTATTACAGAAATCGCACAGGAGAGCGGATATTTAAATAAGGATGTCGATTACAACCTATATAATTTAGAGGGCGACATAAAAAAAATCATTGCTTTGTCGGAAGGCGATGAGGTAACTGTCGATGATGTGAGAAACGGACTTTCGGACAATCTTGAGCATGGAGTTTTTTCGTTGATAGATGCCATAAGCAAAAATCAAAAGGATAAAGCATTTGACCTCTTAAATCAGCTTTTAAAGAGCGGAGCTAAGGAGTTCAATTTACTTGGCCTTATCATCTCACAGATAGAAATAATGCTTCAGACAAAGGAGCTCGCGCTTGACGGCAAAAGTCTTGCACAGATGAAGACGGCGATAAATGTACACGAGTATCGCATAAAAAAATCACTTGATTTTGTAAGGCAATTTACAGTCAATGATTTGAAAAGGATATTAAAAAACGCCTACCAGACGGACAGTCAAATAAAAACAGGCATTTTAGATGCACATCTTGCACTCGAGATGCTGATAGCACAGGTTTAGATAATTGTAAATATTTTCAAACACAAGGAGGATATGGGGATAATGTATAAAATCTTAGAGGCAAAAAAATTAGCAGACAACATATATTTTATGGATGTCTTAGCACCTCGCGTAGCAAAGCACTGCAAGCCCGGTCAATTTATAATAGTAAAAATTGACGAAAAGGGCGAAAGAGTACCACTTACAATATGCGACTATGATAAAGAAAAGGGAACTGTAAGCATAGTATTCCAGACAGTCGGAGCGTCTACAATGAAGATGGCAAGGCTAAAAAAAGGAGATGCCTTCAGGGATTTTACAGGACCACTTGGTTGCCCGTCCGAGCTTGTGGATGAGGATATAGCAGAGCTAAAAAAGAAAAACATACTTTTTATAGGAGGTGGCGTCGGTACAGCTCCTGTATATCCGCAGGTAAAATGGCTAAAGGAGCACGGAGTTGATGCAGATGTTATAATCGGTGCCAAAAATAAGGACCTTCTGATTTTAGAGGACGAAATGAGAGCCGTTGCAACAAATTATTATCCTTGTACAGATGACGGTTCATATGGTCATAGCGGTATGGTGACTTCAAAGCTTGAGGAGCTTGTCGAAAAGGATGGCAAAAAATATGACATATGTATAGCAATAGGTCCGATGATAATGATGAAATTTGCTTGCCTTACAACTAAAAAGCTCGGCATAAAAACCATAGTCAGCCTAAATCCAATCATGGTTGACGGTACAGGAATGTGCGGAGCGTGCAGAGTTCATGTCGGAGATGAGATAAAATTTGCTTGCGTAGACGGTCCTGAGTTTGACGGACATCTCGTAGATTTTGACAAGGCAATGCAAAGACAGAGCATGTATAAAACGCAAGAAGGCAGAGAAAAGCTCAAGGTAGAAGAGGGCGACACTCATCATGGCGGTTGCGGATTTTGTGGAGGTGACAAATAATGGCAGATATGACAAAGAGGATACCGGTAAGAGAGCAGGAGCCAAAGAAGAGAGCAACAAACTTTGACGAAGTTTGTTATGGATATGACAAGGATGAAGCGATTACCGAAGCGGCAAGATGCCTAAATTGCAATAATGCAAAATGTATAGAAGGTTGTCCTGTATCTATAAATATTCCTGCATTTATACAAAAGGTAAAGGAAAATGATATAGAGGGCGCATATGATGTTATAAGCAAATCATCGGCATTTCCGGCTATATGTGGCAGAGTTTGCCCGCAGGAATCACAATGCGAAGCAAGATGTATAAGAGGTATCAAGGGGGATGCCGTTTCAATAGGCAAATTAGAGAGATTTGTTGCTGATTATGCACTTGCAAATGACATAAATCCTAAAAAAGCCGAAAAAACAAACGGTCACAAGGTTGCTGTCATCGGTTCGGGTCCGTCAGGGCTGACATGTGCGGGAGACCTTGCAAAGCTCGGATACGATGTTACTGTATTTGAAGCACTCCATGAGCTTGGCGGAGTACTCGTATATGGCATTCCCGAATTTCGTTTGCCTAAGGAAAAGGTAGTAAAAAAGGAAATAGAAAAAGTACGCGGGCTTGGAGTCAAGTTTGAGACTAATGTCGTTATCGGCAAATCGACTACAATAGATCAGCTCATAGAAGATGAGGGCTTTGAAGCTGTATTTATAGGCTCTGGCGCTGGATTGCCTATGTTTATGGGCATTCCCGGAGAAACAGCAAATGGCGTATTTTCCGCAAATGAATATTTGACAAGAAGCAACCTCATGAAGGCCTTTGACGATTCGTACGATACGCCGATCGTTGCGGGCAAAAAGGTTGCAGTTGTCGGTGGCGGCAATGTAGCTATGGATGCGGCAAGGACAGCACTCAGATTGGGAGCTGATGTACATATAGTATATAGAAGAAGTGAAGCAGAGCTTCCGGCAAGAGTAGAGGAAGTACACCATGCAAAGGAAGAGGGCGTTATATTTGACCTTCTCAGAAATCCAAAGGAAATATTAGTAGACGAAAACGGTTGGGTACGCGGTATGAAAGTCATAAAAATGGAGCTTGGCGAACCTGACGAATCGGGACGAAGGAGACCTGTAGAGGTACCCGGCTCAGAATATGAGATTGAGGTTGATACAGTTATAATGTCGCTTGGTACATCACCAAATCCACTGATTGCCTCGACAACAGGTGGTCTTGAAACAAATAAAAGAAAATGTATCGTCGCATCAGAGGAAGATGGCAAGACATCAAAGGAATGTGTATTTGCAGGCGGAGATGCCGTAACAGGTGCCGCAACCGTGATACTTGCGATGGAAGCAGGCAAGATAGGTGCAAAGGGTATAGATGAATTTTTAAAGTGTAGTTCGCACAACTAAAAGGATACCGCTGTCAAAGGAAATTGTTATCTCATTTTCCAAAAACTCATTGCTTATGCAAAGAGGAAATTCGTTGTTGATATCCCTGTTAGATAAAGGGTAATAACCACCATTTATGGAAAGATTTGTAACAACATCTGAAAAAGCGAATGCCGAAAGCTTTGTTTGAGGGTTACCTGTATAAGTTTTTGTGCCGGGTAGCTGGACACATATGCTTTGGTTTGGATCAAGCATAACTATATCAAAGCCCCTCTTTGTATAATGTACAAGGCTTTGTATGTTGCCTATAGTATGATCGAGCCTGCCACCTATGCCACCGATGATAAAAATTTTGTTTGGATTTTTATCTGTGGCTATGTCAAGCGCAAGCTTTAAATCGGTATCGTCCTTTTCGACAGGTACCTGCACGATATTTGTATCGGTCGGAGCCTTGCCAAGAGAATCAAAATCACCGACAGTTAGGTCGACGCTTATTTTAGCTTCTCTGGCAAATTTTAAACCGCCGTCTGCACATATTACAAAATCACAGGTGGTTTCCTGTATCAAGTTGAGTATTTTACTTTTTTCGCCCTCGATATATGAGGTTATAATCATTATATTTTCCATAAGCAGATTATAGTACAAAGAAAAATGAAATACAAACAAAATAAGGCTTATGATTAAATAATAGAAATACTTTTAAATCTATAAGAAAGGAAAATACAGCGATCAGATATATGTTTGCTGTAATGGTGAGACATGGAAAATATTATCGTATTAGAAAAGTCAAAAAAGCTAAGGGAAAATGCGAGAGCTTCTTTAAAAGGAAGATGGAAGGAAACATTATTTGTAGCATTTGCAATTATCGTCCTTATGACGGCATTGCCTTTGATTGTAGCAAGCGTTATAAATGCATTTGACACCTCTCAGTTGATAGGTTCGATATTTCAAACAGCATATCTTTTGATTTTTACAGGACCGCTATTGCTTTCATTTAATATTTTAGCTCTAAAGTTGAGCAGGAATCAGGAATTAGAAAGCGGACAGACTTTTGCGGGCTTTGATAACTTTTGGAAAACAGTAGGACTCTACTTATATATGTTATTATTTATAACATTGTGGTCGCTACTATTTATAGTACCGGGCATCATCGCTGCGATCAGATATTCGATGTCATATTATATTATGAAAGACAATCCGGATATGAGCATATCGCAGTGCGTAAACGAGAGCAAAAAGATGATGAAAGGCAATGCAGGCAAATTTTTTGCAATGATAATGTCGTTTGCAGGCTGGATAGTTTTACTGATTGCAACTTTTGTAGTCATAGTTTTTCTTATAGAGCTATTATATATGCATATCAGCCCAATAGGATATCTAAGATATGAAGCAGTGGCACTTTATGGTAACATGACGATTGTACAGCCTAATATCATGGATTATTTAGAAGTTGCAATAATATGTGTTATGTATACTCCGCTATATATGTATATCAAGGTAGCGACCTCCGAATTTTATGAGCTGCTTACAGAGCATAAGACAGGTCAGATATATAAATTTGAGAAAAAAGAAGTGGAGGCACAATGATATTTATAGGGCCTTTAGTAAATGCACTTGGCATATTTGTAGGCGGTATAGCAGGCACCGCCATAGGCGACAGGATTTCGGACAGGCTAAATGAGATAATGATGCAGGCTCTGGGTCTTGCAACCATCTATATAGGCATAAACGGAGCGCTCGTCGGCGAAAATGTGATGATCTGCATTATTTCACTTATAGTAGGTGGCATTATAGGCTTTTTTTGCGACCTTGAGGGCAAGATGAATAACCTTGGCAGTTTTATGGAAAGAAAGCTTGGTAAAATTAAGATCTTAAAAAAATCAGGGAAGTTTACAGAAGGTTTTATAACTGCGACAGTTGTCAGCTGTACAGGAGGCATGGCTATTGTTGGAAGCATTTCCAGCGGTATGAATCTTGATCATAGCGTTATGTTTTCAAAAGCAATTATGGATATGTGCATCGGATTGATTTTGGCAACAACGCTTTCCATCGGAGTGGCCTTTGCAAGCTTGCCCCTGCTTCTTTATGAGGGAGCCTTGACATTGATAGCTTCTAAAATTGGTTCGTTTTTACCGCAAACGACAATAAATGAAATGGCTTGTGCAGGTTGCGTATTGATAATAGCAATAGGAATAAATATTCTCGGTATAATGAAAATAAAGGTCGCAGACCTTTTGCCGGCTGCTTTTGTTCCGATATTGCTTTGTACATTTATGTAAGGGAGAAACTTATATGCTAAAACAAAAAAGAAAATCATCGATGACAAAAATACTTGTAGCACTTTTAATATTTGTGCTTTGCTTTGCTATGAGCTCGTGTGGCAAAAAGCAGCAGTATTCGGACTTTAAAGAGGGTACGACGACAGTCGAATTCGGGGATATCACGATAGATATTCCGACTGCATGGGAAAAGGACGAGGAAAATAGTAATGACAGCGGTATATGGTATCATAAAATTCAAAACAAGGTAACTCAGAGTATGTTTTACATAAGTACGGGAAAGACAAAAAAAGATTTTGACAGTACTGATACAGAAAATGAATTTTTTGATAAATATATAAGCGAGCTTTCTCGAACAGAGGGCGTTGATGCGAGAGGGATGTCTGAGCCAAAGGAGATGACACTTGATGGATATAAGACAAGATATCTCGAATATGAGCAGGATATAGATCACAAAACATATCAGGTAAAGACATACTTAGTTTTAAAGGGAAAGACATATTATAATATTTCATTTGGTACATTTGTAGATAATGAAGAAGATTTTGAGCAGGCATTTGCAACATTAAAAATCAAATAATCAGACCACTTAAAATAAAAAGAGTAATTTGCGCAAAAATGCTGTATATATACAGTAGGAGCAATTTTTTGTGAAGAGGAGAGAAAGTGGCGCAAACTATAAGAAATAATGTAGTAGACGAAATTAAAAGCAGGTGTAATATAGTTGATGTTATTGGCAGTGTAGTTACTCTAAAAAAGAGTGGCAAAAACTACCAAGGGCTTTGCCCATTTCACAATGAAAAGACACCTTCTTTTGTTGTGTCTGACGAAAAACAACATTTTACTTGCTTTGGATGCGGTACTTCGGGCGATGTGATAACCTTTGTCGAAAAATATTACAACCTGACTTTTCAAGAGGCATTGCAAAAGCTCGCAGATTATTGTGGCGTCAAAATAGAAAACAGATATGCAAAAAGCGAGAAAAAAGAAATATATTATGAGGTAAATAAAGAGGCTGCTACATTCTTTTTTAAAGAGCTTAGAAAAAATAAAAATCCCGGACTTGATTATATGATAAAAAGAGGGCTTTCCGCCCAAACCTTGCATACTTTTGGCATTGGATATGCCGATGCGCAGTGGGACAGTTTATATAGATTTTTGAAGGGAAAGGGCTATAGCGAGGATGTGATGCTAAAGCTTGGACTCGTATCGCAAAAAAATGGCAAATATTATGATAAATTCAGAAACAGAGTCATTTTTCCGATACAAAATACCACAGGCAAGGTTATTGGCTTTGGTGGCAGAGCGATAGGCGATGATATGCCAAAATATTTAAATTCGCCGGAGACTCCGATATTTCATAAAAAAAATAACTTATATGCTTTAAATATAACTAAAAATAGCATAAACGAAAAGGATGCGGCGATTTTAGTTGAAGGATATATGGATGTGATTTCGCTATATCAAGGCGGAGTAACAAATGTTGCCGCTTCACTTGGCACGGCGCTTACCGACAATCAGGCAAGGCTTTTAAGGAGATATACTAAAAATATTGTCCTTTCGTATGATGCGGACAATGCAGGCATAAATGCCTCGCTTAGAGGAAGTGACATCCTATATAAAGAGGGACTAAAGGTCAAAATACTTCATATTTCCGACGGCAAGGATCCGGATGATTTTATAAAAGCAAATGGCAGGGATGCATATTATGAGCTTGTAGATAATGCGCTTAGCTATGGTGATTATCACATAAAGCATATAGAGGCAAAATATGATATAAAAACAACGCAGGGCAGAGTAGATTTTTTGCGTGCTGTGGCGGAGTTTTTAAATAGGCTCAGCCCCGTTGAGGCTGATATATATATAGGCAAAATATCGACGCAATATGGCATCTCGGAAGAAGCGATGCGTCGTGAGACGGGTCAAAAAAATGCAAAGACCGCGCCAAAAAGGACGACCAAAGAGGCTAAAATTGACGCTGCCCCTGAGAGGATATCAAAAATAGAACAAAATATAATAAAAGTTTTGATAACCGACAGCAGATATTTCAGAAAGGCAGAGGCAAATAAAGATCTGTTTGTAAGCAGAGCCGGATGCGAAATATTTAAAGCTATAGAAAGCATCTATCAGGATGATGAGGAAATAGATATCAAAAAGCTGGCGGAACTGTTAGAGCCGGAGGATGAGGCTGTTTTAAACGGCATACAGGAGGGTATATCCTTAGGTGGCAAGATACAAGAGGTCTTTGAGGAATGTATAGACCTTCATACAAAAAAGAAGTTAAAAGGACAGGAAAATGAGATTTTGTTGCAGCTTCAAATAGCTGAGGAAGAGGGAAATTCTCAAAAAGCCCGGGAATTAACAGCAAAGCTGATAGAAATTCAGAGGGATATAAGGTTAGGAGGAAATAAAAGATGAGCAAAAAACAAGCCAATCTCGAAAAGCCAACTATCGAGGAATTGATGGTGGAGCTTGAGGCAAAAGCAAAGAGCAAAAAAAGTAAGCTTTCTTATGCTGATATCGGCAAGGTTTTGGAAAAGGTAGACATAGATGTAAATGAGATAGAGAGCATATATGAGCAGCTTACGGTAAAGGGCGTAGAAATCCTATCAGAAGAAAATCCTGATGACCTTGAAATAGAGACCCTTGAAGAAGAAATCGAAGCAGAAAAAATAGTTTCGAGCGCAAGCAAAAAAGGCACAAAGGAAAATGATGATGAGGATATTCCAAAATCAGTCGCAGTAGACGATCCTGTGCGTATGTACCTAAAGGAAATAGGCAAGGTGCCTCTTTTGACAGCAGAAGAAGAAATAGACCTCGCAAAAAGAATGGAAGCAGGAGATGAATATGCAAAGCAAAAGCTTTGCGAGGCAAATTTGAGGCTTGTTGTAAGTATAGCCAAAAAATATGTTGGCAGAGGCATGTTATTCCTCGATCTTATACAAGAGGGCAATCTCGGACTTATCAAGGCCGTAGACAAATTCGATTGGCGAAAGGGTTACAAGTTTTCGACATATGCGACATGGTGGATAAGACAGGCGATAACAAGATCGATTGCAGATCAGGCAAGGACTATCAGGATTCCGGTACATATGGTCGAAACTATAAATAAGCTGATGAGGATACAAAGACAGCTCTTGCAGGAATATGGCAGAGATGCAACTCCTGAGGAAATCGCGGCAGAGATGGATATTACAGTAGAAAAAGTGAGAGAAATCCTAAAGATTGCGCAGGAGCCTGTGTCACTCGAAACTCCGATAGGAGAGGAGGAAGACAGCCACCTCGGCGATTTTATTCCGGATGAGGAAGTGCCGGCACCTGTTGAAGCGGCAGCTTTTTCGATGTTAAAGGAACAGCTTTTGGAAGTATTGGATACGCTGACAGACAGAGAGCAAAAGGTGTTAAAGCTTAGATTTGGTCTCGAGGACGGTAGAGCAAGGACGCTTGAGGAAGTTGGCAAGCAATTTGATGTCACAAGGGAGCGCATAAGACAGATCGAGGCAAAGGCGCTAAGAAAATTGAGGCATCCAAGCAGAAGTAAGAAGCTCAAGGATTATTTGGAATAAAGGGGTTTTAAAATGTTATCAGACAGATTATTAGCTATAGCAAATGAGATAGAGCAAGGCGAAAGCGTTGCCGATATAGGGACAGATCACGGATATCTGCCTCTTTATCTGCATGAGCAGGGAATAAGTCAAAAGGTAATAATGACGGATGTCAGCAAGGGCTCATTAAATAAGGCAAAAAAGAACTGCAAAGAAGCCTTTCCGCTCGAAAAATTCGACTTTAGGCTCGGATATGGGCTAAAGGTTATAAAAAGAGAAGAGGTCGACGATATTGTCATCGCAGGTATGGGTGGCGTTTTGATAAGCGATATCCTCGCAAAGGATCTCGGAAAGACAAATACATTTAAAAAGCTGATTTTGCAGCCACGAACAGCACAGGGAAGACTTCGTTTTTGGCTTATACGAAAAGGTTTTAATATCGTAAATGAGCAACTTGCGCGCGAAGGCAAATTTATATGTGAGATAATAACAGCTGTCCATGGTGAGGCTGATGAGGAAAAGAAATTACCACAAGGTCCGGATGCTATACAGTGGGAGATGCCAACTTGGGTGGCAAGACTAAATACACCACTTGCAAAGGAGTTTGTACAGCAAAAGCTTGACAGAGAAAATAGGATTTTGACTTCAATGGGCAACAGCAAAACCATAAAAGCCTCAGACATAAAGGCTGTCGAGGAAAATATAAAATATTTAGAGGATTTGCTAAAGCTTTAACAAATAGTATTGGATAAAAGCAATTTCAAGGAATAAATATAGTATCGGAGGTAATATATGAAGCTTGAAAGAGCGATAGATATAATAGAAAAAATAGCACCACCCGAATGTGGAGCTGATTGGGATAACAGCGGTATTCAGATAAATACAGGAGCAAGCGAGATTGAAAAAATCATGTTTTGCCTCGAAATAAATGATGCTGTTATCGATGAGGCGATAGAGGCTTCGGTTGATTTGATTGTCACTCACCATCCGCTCTTATTTCATCCGCCAAAGCAGGTGGATATAGATAAGACGGTTGGAAGATATATCATAAAGCTTGTGCATGCGGGTATTTGCGTATATTCGGCGCATATAACATTTGACAATGCGCCGCTTGGAAATAATTTTTATCTTGCAACTCTTCTTGGGCTTGAGGATGTCACAGAAATAGACGGAGAAGTCGGTGTTATGGGAGATTTGCCACAGGTGATGAAGCTAAGCGATGTCAAAACGATGGTCGAAAAAGTTTTAGATATGAAGCCTAACCGTATAAGAGTTGCAGGTGATGAAAATCTAAAAGTTGCAAGGATAGCGCTTTGCACAGGTGCGGGAGATGATTTGATAAATGCAAGCATCTTAAACAAAGACGACTGCCAGCTTTTGTTGACCGGAGATGTCAAACTTCATAATGCGCAGGAGGCAAAAGCAAGAGGCGTTGCTATCATAGACGCAGGTCATTATGATACAGAAAAAATATTTTCCGAAAATTTCGCAAAGCAGTTTAGAGATTTTATAGAAGAGACAGGAGAGAAAGCAGAGCTTCTTATAGCAAAGGCAAATACAGATCCGTTTTTATAAAGAGGAAACTGCAGGGTATACATAATACATTATTAAGTAAATACATTGGGTAGACCAGACAATCGCGTGCATTGCATGAGGAAAGTCCGGGCTCCGCAGGGCGAGGATGCCGGATAACGTCCGGCGTAGGTAACTATAGGGAAAGTGCAACAGAAACACACCGCCGAAACGAGTAATGTCGTGGTAAGGGTGAAATGGCGAGGTAAGAGCTCACCGGCGATATAGAGATATGTCGGCCGTGTAAACCCCATCCGGAGCAAGACCAAGATAGAGCAAAAAGCGTGGCTGCCCGTCACCGCTCGGTAGGTAGGTCGCATGAGCATATCAGCAATGGTATGCCTAGATAGATGATTGTCTAATACAGAACCCGGCTTATAGGTCTGCCCGATTTATTTAAATAGATATATAAAACAAATATATTATGTGAAAGGGAGAATTACATGGAGATTAAGGAAAACAAAATGGGCACGATGCCCATCGGAAAACTTTTAGCTACCATGTCAGGCCCTGCCATATTATCTATGCTCATAAATTCGCTATACAACATTGTAGATAGTATATTTGTAGCTCAGGTAGGCGAGAAGGCATTGACAGCAGTATCTTTAGTTTTTCCGGTACAGATGTTATTGGTAGCTATGGGAGTAGGTACGGGAGTAGGTATCAACTCACTTATAGCAAGAAGATTAGGAGCAAAGCGTTTTAAGGATGCAAATGATGCGGCATCAATAGGAATAAAATTAGGAATAATCAATTGGCTCTTTTTTGCAATATTCGGATTGTTTTGCGCAAACTGGTTTATGCAAATATTTTCAACCGATCAGCAGACGATAGCTTACGGAGTCGATTACCTAAAGATAATTTCAATTTTTAGCGTATTTTCCATGACAGGAATGATTACAGAGAAGATTTTCCAGTCGACAGGAAATATGATCGTGCCTATGATAACTATGATAATAGGCGCAGTTGTAAATATCATACTTGACCCTATTTTGATTTTCGGCTGGTTTGGACTGCCTGCAATGGAAGTTGCGGGAGCTGCATGGGCGACAATCATAGCTCAGTTTGTAAGCTGTGTGATCGGACTTTTGATCTTGACAAAAAAACAGCAAGCAGTAGAAGTCAACTTGTTTTCAAAGGAATTTAAGCTGAGAACTGTAAAGGAAATATATGGCGTGGGTGCACCGTCTATAATAATGCAGGCACTTGGATCAATTATGATTTTAGGTATGAATGGCATACTTACATCATTTTCGGCAACAGCCGTAGCAGTACTCGGCGTATATGGTAAGTTGCAATCGTTTATATTTATGCCGGCAATAGGCGTAAATCAGGGAGCATTGCCGATAATGGCATATAACTACGGTGCTAAGGACAGAAATAGGATGATGCGTTGCTATAAGCTGGCAATAATAGCCGCTATGGCAATTATGACAGTCGGACTTATAATATTCCAGACAATACCACATGTGCTTTTGGGAATGTTTAATGCTTCGGACAATATGTATGAGCTTGGCATAGATGCACTTAGGTCTATAAGCTGGTGCTTTATACCTGCTGCATTCAGTATAGTAAGTGCAGGTCTGTTCCAGGCGACAGGACACGGTATGCTGAGTATGTGGGGAACGATGATAAGACAATTCGCAGGAATATTGCCACTCGCATACATATTTGGCAAGATTTGGGGACTTCGTATGGTTTGGTTTTCGTTCCCAATGGCAGAGATAATAGGTACAATATACTATATCTTGGTACTAAAATATATTTACAACAAATCGTTTAAAAATTTAGGAGGAAATCAAGATGTCAAATAGTAAGATAATTACAATAAGCAGAGAATATGGCAGCGGTGGCAGACAGATAGGAGAAGAAGTCGCTAAAAGACTTAATATTCCTTTTTACGACAAGGTGCTTATAGATATGATAGCGCAGGAAAGCGGTATGGCAGCAGGATATGTCGAGGAGGCGTCAGAAAAAATGACTATGGCGCAGGCATTTACTATCTCGGCGATGGGATATTATTCGGTAAGCCCTATAGTCGAAAATGTACAGGTTATAGGCGAGGATGTGTTCGTTGCGCAGAGCAATATCATCAGGAAACTTGCCGATGAGGGCCCTTGCGTTATAGTCGGCAGATGTGCAGACTTCTTGTTAAAGGACAGAGATGATGTTTTAAATGTTTTTGTACATGCTGATTATGACAACAGAGTTAAAAGAGTTATAAAGGAATATGGCATAGAAGAAAGCAAGGTAAATAGCGTTATCAAAAAGAGCGATAAAGCGAGAGCTAAGCATTACTCGTTTTACTGTGAAAGAAAATGGGGAAAGATAGAAAACTATCATCTCGTTGTAGACAGCGGTAAGCTCGGCGAGACAAAATGTGCAGATCTCATCATAGATGCCACAAAATAGGCAAAAACTATATTAGGAGGAAGTTCCTTGAAATTAGGTATTGATATAGGCTCGACTACAGTTAAGCTTGTAGTCCTTGATGAAAACAATCAAATTGTATATAAGCGCTACGAAAGACATATGTCCAATGTGATGGAAAAGGTCACAGAGCTGATAGAAGACCTTTACGAAAAGCATAAGGACGAGCTTGTGCATGCGACCATCACAGGTTCAGGAGGGCTTGCACTTTCGGAGCTTATGCAGCTTAGTTTTGAGCAGGAGGTAGTTTCATGCAGCAAGGCTATAGAAGCGCTCATACCTCAGACGGATGTTGCAATAGAGCTTGGCGGAGAAGATGCGAAGATAACATTTTACGGTCAATCGATAGAGCAACAGATGAACGGTACATGCGCAGGCGGTACAGGCGCTTTTATAGACCAGATGGCGGTGCTTTTAAATACAGATGCTAACGGGCTAAATGAGGCTGCAAAAAATCATAAGATAATCTATCCGATTGCAGCAAGATGTGGCGTATTTGCTAAGACCGATATACAGCCACTCATAAATGACGGCGCGGCAATCGAGGATCTGTCCGCATCTATATTTCAGGCTGTCGTAAATCAGACTATAAGCGGTCTTGCATGCGGCAGGCAGATCAAGGGCAATATTGCATTTTTAGGCGGACCGCTATCCTTTTTGTCAGAGCTCAGAAACAGATTTATCGAAACGCTCAAGCTGACAGATGAGCAGGTGATATTCCCGCCTGACAGTAAATATTTTGTAGCGATCGGTGCGGCTATGCTTTCCGAAAAAAATGAGAGCATATCAGTAAAAGCATTATATGATCGTATAAAAAATGTCGATCCGACAAAGCTTTCCGATACAAAGCATATGGAACCACTCTTTAAGGATGAGGCTGATTATGCCGAGTTTAAAAAGAGACATGATGCGGATAAAATAAGACGAAAAGACATAAAAGAAGCAAAGGGCAATGTATATCTTGGTATAGATGCCGGCTCTACAACGACAAAGGCGGCGCTCATTGATGATGATAAAAATCTGCTTTATGACTTTTATCAGAGCAATGAGGGCAAACCTATTGAGGTTGTAAAAGCAATCCTGAGAGATTTGTATTCGAAATTGCCTAAGGATGCTCATATTGCAAAGTCAGCTGTTACAGGCTATGGCGAGGGGCTCATCAAGGCGGCCTTTAAGGTTGATATCGGAGAAATAGAGACGATGGCCCATTATAAAGGCGCGGAGGAGTTTTTGCCCGGGGTTGAGTTTATACTTGATATTGGCGGGCAGGATATGAAGTGTATCAAAATAAAGGACAATGCGATATACGATATTATGCTAAATGAAGCATGCTCGTCGGGCTGTGGCTCCTTTATAGAAACATATGCAAAATCCGTTAAAATGGACACAAAGGACTTTGCAAAGGAAGCGCTTTTATCAAAGTCACCTGTTGATCTTGGTACAAGATGTACAGTTTTTATGAATTCTAAGGTAAAGCAGGCACAAAAGGAAGGCGCAAGTATCGCTGATATTTCGGCCGGGCTTTCGTATTCGGTAATAAAAAATGCGCTTTATAAGGTTATAAAGCTAAGAAATCCTGATGAAGCAGGGCAAAAAATAGTTGTACAGGGTGGTACATTTTTAAATGATGCTGTCTTAAGAAGCGTCGAAAAGATAATGGGCAGAAATGTCGTAAGACCTGATATAGCAGGTGTTATGGGAGCTTTTGGCGCTGCGATAATCGCAAAAAATCATTATAAAGTCGGTGACACAAGTACAATATTAAAGCAGGAAGAGATAGATAGCTTTACAGTCGAAAATATGCACACACGTTGTGGCAAATGTGAAAACAACTGTCTTTTGACTATAAATAAATTTAACGACGGCTCGAAATTTATAACAGGCAACAGATGCGAAAGAGGCGAGGGCAAAACAGAAATACAAAATGATATTCCTGACCTTTACGAATATAAATACGAAAGAGTATTCGATTATGAGCCACTTGATATAAGCGAGGCAAAGCGCGGAGTTGTTGGTATTCCGAGAGTTTTAAATATGTACGAAAATTATCCGTTTTGGCATACATTCTTTACAAGCCTTGGATTTAGAGTGGAGCTTTCGGCTCATTCGAGTAAGGAAATGTACGAAAAAGGTATGGAGACTATTGCCTCCGATACGGCTTGCTATCCTGCAAAGCTTGTGCACGGACACATAAAAGACCTTGTAGACAAAGGAATCAAAAAAATATTTTATCCGAGCGTAAACTATGAGCAAAATGAAGATGAAACAGCGCCAAATCACTACAACTGTCCGATAGTTGCGACTTATCCTGAGCTTATAGCAAATAATATGGATGATATTTTAAAAGAAAATGGCGTAGAGCTTGTGCATCCGTTTTTGCCATATGATGACGATAAGAGATTGATAGAGCGTATGTCAGATGAACTTTTTGAGACGGGCGTTTCAAAAGCTGAGGTAGCGGATGCGGTGAAGGCTGCACGCGCAGAATATAAGCATTTTAGAAAGGATATAAAGAAAAAAGGTGAGGAAGCGCTTTCCTATGCCAAAAAGCATGGCAAAAAAGCGGTTGTGCTTGCAGGCAGACCTTACCATATAGATCCGGAGATAAATCACGGAATGAATAAATTGATAAGATCCTTTGACATCGTCGTACTCACAGAGGATGCGATCGCTCATATGGGAGTATTGCAAAGACCTGTAAGGGTACTTGATCAGTGGATGTATCATTCGAGGATGTATAAGGCGGCGAAGTTTGTCGGGGAGCATGATGATATCGAGCTTATACAGCTAAACTCATTTGGCTGCGGACTTGATGCCGTTACGACTGATGAAGTGCAGGAGATACTTTCGCACCATAATAAGCTTTATACTGTGTTAAAAATAGACGAGGGCAACAACCTTGGCGCGGCAAAAATAAGGATCCGCTCGCTAAAGGCAGCGATGAACGAACGCGAAAAAAATGGTGTGGTGCATAAATCCTATGACAAAGCATATAAGCGTGTGACATTTGACAAGGAAATGAAGGACGATTATACGATTTTGATTCCGCAGATGGCACCTATACATTTTCAGTTCTTTGAGGCGGCACTAAATAGCGAGGGATACAAAGTAAAGCTGTTGCCACCTGTAAATACTCATGCGGTAGATGAGGGACTTAGGTATATAAATAACGATGCCTGCTATCCTACGATAGTTGCTCTCGGGCAGATAATTTCGGCACTTAAGTCAGGCGAATTCGACCTTGACAGGACGGCAATATTTATGTCGCAGACCGGCGGTGGCTGCAGAGCTTCTAACTATGTGGCGCTTTTAAGGAAAGCTCTAAAGGATCTGAAGATGTCGCAGATACCCGTCGTATCGGTAAATATGGTAGGACTTGAGGAAAACTCAGGTTTTAAGATTACACCTAAGCTTGCACTAAAAATGGTACTTGGCATCTTATATGGCGATGTGCTTATGCAGGTTTTATATAAGACAAGACCATATGAAAAGGTAGCTGGAAGTGCCGATGCGCTTTATGAGAAGTGGTCTGCCATAGCTGACGACAATATAAAGGATTGCAAGCTAAAGCAATTTAAGAAAAATATAAAAGGCATAATAGATGACTTTGACGCACTCGATATTTATGAGGATATCCAAAAGCCAAAGGTAGGTGTAGTTGGTGAAATACTTGTCAAATATCATCCGACAGCAAATAATGATATAGTCGGCGTTATCGAAAAAGAGGGTGGCGAGGCTGTCGTGCTCGACCTTTTGGATTTCTTCTTATATGGTATGTATAGCAAGGAGTTTAACTATAAACAGCTTTCGGGCACATATAAAAATATGATGGTCAACAAATGGCTGATAAAGATTCTTGATAAATTTAGAAAGCCGATAGTCAAGGCTCTTGAGGAGAGCAAGCGATTTAAACCACCTGTCCATATAAGCGTGACAGCTAAAAAGGCACAGGAAATCATATCGCTTGGCAACCAATGCGGAGAGGGCTGGCTTCTTACAGGTGAAATGGTAGAGCTTATCGATAGCGGAGTCGAAAATATAGTTTGTCTTCAGCCGTTTGCCTGCCTGCCAAACCATGTTGTAGGCAAGGGTATGATCAAGGCTCTCAAAAAGAGAAATCCGTATGCAAATATAGCGGCGATAGATTATGACCCCGGAGCAAGCTCAGTAAATCAGTTAAACAGGATAAAGCTTATGATGGCAACAGCCTACAAAAACCTTGAAAAGAAGAGCTTGCAGTAGTATACTGATTTAGGTATTTAATAAAAGAATGGAGGCATAAAAAGTGGGCAGACATGGAACAATAGCAGGCAGAAAAGAAAAACAAGATTCAAAAAGAGCTGCGATGTTTACAAAATATGCAAGAGCTATTACAGTTGCGGCTAAAAACGGAGGAGATCCTGACTACAACGTAGCTTTAAAGCATGCGATAGACAAAGCAAAGGGCATCAATATGCCAAATGACAATATAAAAAGAGCTATAAAAAAAGGTACAGGCGAGCTTGCGGGTGAGTCTTACGAAACAGGTAGCTTTGAAGGCTATGGCGCGGCAGGTGTTGCTGTCATAGTTGATGTGCTTACAGATAACAAAAACAGAACGACAGCGGCAATCAAGCACGCATTTGACAAGTTTGGAGGCAACCTTGGTACACCGGGATGTGTTTCGTATATGTTTTCTCGAAAGGGCGTTATAGTTATCGAAAAAACAGACGATATCGATGAGGATGCACTTATGGAGGTAGCACTCGAAGGTGGTATGGAGGATATGATTACATATGACGATAGTTATGAGATCCTAACAACACCTGAAGATTTTGATGCGGTTACAGAGACACTAAAGGCTGCCGGATACGAATTAGTAGAGGCTGATATAGACTATATTCCTTCTATGGAGTCAGAACCAACAGAAGAATACGATATCAAAAATCTCAAAAAGATGATCGAAATGCTTGAGGATAATGACGATGTACAAAAGGTATATCACAATTGCAAAGTAGACCTTGAGAGTCAGGAATGAGCTTTAGCGCACGCGGCATTTGCAAGCAAAAAAGAGTATTATTATTTTAATTTTAAAATGCAAAACAGATTTTAGTTTTAAAAATGCAAAACAGACCTGGGGTGTTTGTTGTAGCAATGTAATTCAACCTACAGAGTTCATACGGGATCCGGAGCTTGAGGCGGATGTCGAGCCTCCATAGAGTGGATGGCAGAAGCCTTGATGGGGAGCCCACCTTACAGAAAGTAAGGTCGTGAATTAGATGCTATGACGGCATTCCGGGCCAAACTTTTTTTAGGGATAAAATCGAAAGGAGAGATATTATGCCTGATATAAAATTTGAGGGAAGCGAAGATTATGTTGTAACAGAGGATTTGGCAAATGCCGTAAATGTTGCAATAGCCTTACAAAAACCTCTTTTGATAAAGGGAGAGCCGGGCACAGGTAAGACTATGCTTGCGGAGGCAATCGCAAAATCTCTTGATATGAAGCTGCTTGTATGGAGCATCAAGTCGACTACAAAGGCGCAGGATGGACTTTATGTATATGATACTGTCCAGAGATTGTATGATTCGCAATTTGGCGAAGGTGATGTTGCCGATATTTCGCAATATATAAAGCTTGGCAAACTGGGCGAAGCCTTTGACAGCGATGAGCAGTGCGTACTTCTTATTGATGAGATAGATAAGGCGGATCTTGAGTTTCCTAATGACCTTTTGTGGGAGCTTGATAAAATGGAATTTTATATTCCGGAAACAAAGAGGACTGTAAAGACAAAAAAAAGACCTATAGTTATTATTACATCAAATGCCGAAAAGGAGTTGCCTGACGCATTTTTGCGCAGATGTATATTCCATTATATCGAATTTCCTTCAATGACTAAAATGGAAGAAATCATCAGAGTGCATTTTAAGGATATAGATATGCACCTTTGCGACAATGCTATGAAAGCCTTTTATAAATTGAGAAGTGTGCGGGATCTTGCAAAAAAGCCAAGTACATCCGAGCTGCTTGACTGGATACAGGCACTTATGATAAGCGGTATAGAGCCTAAGGTTTTGGAAAGCCGTATTCCGTTTATAGGTGTGCTTTTAAAGAAAAATCAGGATATAGATTTAACAAATGGTGGAGCGAAATGTTTTTAGGATTTTTTAATTTACTAAAATCATATGGGCTAAAAGTTTCATTGCAGGACTGGATGACGCTTATGCAGGCACTTGAGCTTGACCTCGGTAATTCGACCTTGACAGGCTTTTATAATCTGTGCAGATGTATACTTGTAAAGAGTGAAGCGGATTATGACACGTTAGATAAGGTTTTTGCACTTTATTTCAAAAATATCAAGGAGTTTGAAGATTTGCCGCAGGAGGTTTGGGATTGGCTTGCAGACGGAGAACTCGAAAAAATGCTCGACGAGCTACCAAATGTTGACTTCGACGAAATGGGTATCGCAGAGCTTTTAAAGCTTTTTCAGGAAAGACTTGCGGAGCAAACAGAGGCACATCACGGTGGCAATCGCTGGATAGGTACCGGAGGCACTTCGCCATTTGGCAGAGGAGGTTACAATCCGCAGGGCATAAGGATAGGTGGCGAAAGCAGACATAGATCTGCTGTTAAGGTTGCAGGCGATAGGCGATTTGCCGATTTTAGAGAGGACCATGAGCTCGATTCGAGAGATTTCCAAGTGGCATTTAGGAGGCTTAGACAATTTTCGACGAGAGTAGATCAGGCAAAAACGGAGCTTGATGTCGACGGGACGGTAAAAAAGACAGGTGATAATGCGGGTATGCTTTCGCTTGTTTATGAAAAACCGAGAAAAAATACGGTAAAGGTACTCCTTTTGATGGACAGTGACGGATCTATGCGAAGATATAGCGACCTGTGCAATATGCTATTTCAGTCGCTTAGAAAATCGAACCATTTTAAGGATTTACAGGTATACTTTTTTCATAATTGTATATATGACCATGTATATAAGACGCCAACATGCACATATGGAGACTGGGTTGATACAAATTGGCTTATGAAAAAGTTTGACAGTGAGTACAAGGTGATTTTTGTCGGTGACGGTGCGATGGCGCCGTATGAGCTTTTGAGCGTAGGCGGGATAAACGACCTCAGACTTTTTAATAATGAACCGGGGATAATGTGGCTTAGAAAACTTGACAAAAAGTTCAAAAAAAAGATATGGCTCAATCCTATAGCAAAAGCTAAGTGGCAATATGCCTGGGGCTCATATACGATAAATGTTTTGCGTGATGAATTTGATATGTTTGAGCTTTCGCTTGCCGGACTCGAAGACGGAATAAAAACCTTGCTGTCAAGATAGACAGCAAGGTTTTAAAATATTAAAAATATCTAAATACTCCACGAACTTTACCTACGATTGTAACATCATCAACAATAATAGGACTCATAGATGAGTTTTCGGGTTGAAGTCTTATATGTCCATTTTCCTTATAAAAGGTCTTGACAGTGGCTTCGCTTTCGAGACTGTCGATCATTGCAACAACGATATCACCGTTGTTTGCTGTCTTTTGCTCTTGGACGAGTATGTAGTCTCCGTCCATGATGCCTGCTTCTATCATACTGTCGCCTCGTACATTTAGCAAAAAGTTTGTACCCTTATGTAAAAAACGCGACGGTATAGAGAAATGATCCTCGACATTTTGCTCTGCAAGTATCGGCATACCGGCAGCTACATTACCGAGCAGAGGTACATCGACAGTATCATGTTGCACATCAAAATCATATGTAGGTGCGGATTTTGAATAGTTGTCTGCGTTTGGGAGCACTTCGTCATCTGCAGGTAAATCCGTTTTTACGAGCATAATAGCACGAGGCTTTGAAGGGTCCTTTTTTAAATATCCAAGCTTGACAAGTGCGTTGATATCGCTGTGTACTGTCGAAGTAGACTTGATATCGAGAGCTTGACAGATTTCACGAACAGTTGGAGGATATCCCTTTTCGGCAACTTCCTTTTGCATATATTCAAAGATTTTTTTTCGACGATCTGCTGGTTTTGCTGACATAGAAGTAATTCCTTTCTTATAGTGTGATTATTGTTAATTTGAGTATAGCACAAACAAAAACAAATGTAAACATGCGTTCATAAAAAAGAACATAGGATCAATACTTTTTTTCTTGACGACACCAAAAAAATATGCAAAAGCTTTTGCACTGCGACATTTTTTGTGTATAATGAAATTATCCGATAGGTAAAGTGAAATTTCAGAGGAGGTAATGTCATGAAAAAGTTTTTTAAATGTGCACATTGCGGAAATTTAGTCGGAGTTATAAATGATTCCGGGGTACCTATGATCTGTTGCGGAGAACCGATGAAAGAGCTTATACCAAATACTATGGATGTAGCAACAGAAAAACATGTTCCGGATGTTGTTGCCGAGGGCGATTTACTCAAAGTAACTGTCGGTAGCACAAAACATCCAATGGAAAAAGAACATTATATCCAATTTGTCTTTGTGGAAACACAAAAAGGTGAGCATATGCGGGTCCTAACCCCGGGCGAGGAACCTTATGCAGAGTTTAATTTGCATGGTGATGCGCCTGTGGCAGTTTATGAGCATTGCAACTTACACGGTCTTTGGAAAAAAGATTTGACAATATAGTGCAAATAGTGGTATCATAGTTCGGTAGTTAAGAAGAAGTTATCCGCTTCTCACCTTGTGGCGAAAGCTGCCTGGTTAATATCGAATGTTACACAAAATGTGTTTTTATGTGCGGATGATTTCTGTCATCCGCATTTTTTATACTTATAGGAGGTGTAAGGTCATTAGTAAAGAAATTTTCATAAACGAAGAAATTCGTGGTAAGGAGTTTAGGGTTATCAGCCCAGACGGCGAACAGCTTGGGATTATGTCAAGAGAGGAAGCATTAGCGCTTGCCGAAGAAAAAAATCTTGATTTAGTAAATATCTCACCAAATGCAAAGCCACCGGTTTGCAAGATCCTAGACTATGGTAAATATCGCTATGAGCTTCAAAAAAGAGAAAAAGAAGCTAAGAAAAAGCAAAAAAACAATCAGGTCAAGGAGATAAGGCTTAGCACATTTATTGAAGACCATGATATCAATGTCAAAGCAAAAACAGCATCTAAGTTTCTAAAGGATGGCGATAAGGTAAAGGTCAGCCTTAGATTTAGAGGCAGAGAGATGGGATACCAGTCAAAGGGCTACGAGGTTATGGAAAAATTCGCAAGCGTTTGCGAGGAAGTTTCCGAAATCGAGAAAAAGCCAAAATTTGAAGGTAGAAGTTTGACAATGGTTTTAACACCTAAAGCGGATAAAAAATAATCATCGAGGAGGTAATATAAAGATGGCGAAAAATAAAATGAAGTCGCATAGAGGCGCATGCAAGAGATTTAAAATTACAGGCTCAGGAAAGGTAAAGAGAAACAAGGCGTACAAAAGCCATATTCTTACTAAGAAGTCAGCTAAAACTAAGAGAGGTCTGAGAAAGGCAACTACATTGTCAAGTGCGGATCTTAAGAGAATCAAGAGCGTTTTGAGTAAATAGGAGGTAGGAACTGATGGCAAGAGTAAAAAAAGGTGTAAATGCACATAAAAGACATAAAAAGATTTTAAAACAGGCAAAAGGCTTTTACGGACAGAAGAGCAAGGTATTTAGAGCGGCAAATCCTGCAGTTATGAGATCGCTTGCTTCTTCATACGTAGGCAGAAAAAATAAGAAAAGAGAATACAGAAAACTTTGGATTGCACGTATCAATGCCGGAGCAAGGATGAATGGTATATCATACAGCAGACTTATGGACGGCCTAAAAAAGGCAGGCGTTGAAATCAATAGAAAAGTGCTTTCTGAAATGGCAATCCACGATGCGGACGGCTTTGCGGTTCTTTGCAATACAGCAAAGGATGCTTTGAAATAAGAAAGAAAGTAAGGAGACAATTTTATGAAATGTAAAAAAGTTTTACTGCCCTTAGTGATGTGTGTGACATTGGTATTTACAATGACATTTACATCATGTGGCAATCCGTATAGCAAAATAGATATTGAGGATTATATAGATATCTATGATTACAGCAAGATGGAAACAGAACCGATAAAAGTTTCGGTTTCTGACAGTGACATCGAAGAAGAGATCCAAAGCAGATTGGAAGAAAATAAGACTGTAACCGACTCTAAGGAAGGAACAGTTGAAGACGGCGATACTATCAATATCGACTATACCGGTTCGATAGACGGCAAAAAATTCAGCGGTGGCGAGGAGACAGGCAGAGACCTGACAATCGGCTCTGGGACATTTATTGACGGCTTCGAATCAGGCTTGATAGGTGCAAAGGTCGGCACTACAAAAAATATCAAGGTTACATTCCCTGATGACTACAGTGATTCGGATCTTGCAGGCAAAAATGCTGTATTTGCTGTAAAAATCAACTCAAAAGAGGTTGAAACAATACCTGAGCTTGACGAGGATTTTGTAAAAGAACATAGTGATGTTGATACAGTAGACGAATACAAGAAAGAAGTAAAAAAAGAACTTAAAGAAGAAAAAGAAAAAGCAGCACTCGAGACAAAAAAGACAGAGATTTGGAATACTCTTCTCAGCGAGAGCACAATAAAAAAGGATGACGACGATAAGGAAAAATATCCGGAAGAACAGCTAAAAGCAATAGAAGAAGACACAAAGGAACTCTATGAGGATATGGCTAAGGAACAAAACATGACTTTTTCTGATTACTTAGAGCAGCTTGGTATGACAGAGGATACTTTTGATGAACAGGTTGAAAGTTATGCCAAAATCCAGGTAAAACATGAAATGATTATGTATTATATCGCTGACAAAGAGAATATAAAAATCTCCAGATCCGACAAAAAGGAATATGTTAAAAATATCCTTGCTCAGTACGGATATACAGAAGAAACATACAAGAAGGCAAATAATGGTAAATCGTACGAGTCTGTTGCCGGTAAAGATGCGATAAAGAAGGCTACACTTAGCGACAAGGTTGGCGAATATGTTGTAAATCTGGCAATTAAAAATTATGAAAAGTCACATGAGGATTCATCCAAAGACTCTGATAAATAGCATTTTGTTTAATATTTTGCCGATTTTAGCCTGATTTTTAGGCTAAACGATTGTAATTATACGCAGCTTATGATAGAGTAGATATGTTATCTGCAATATCTGAGCTGCGTTTTATATTGCAGGGAAAATAACTCTGGAGAACTCCTTAGATGGAGTGCCGAAGGTGTAAGGAGCGATAAGTCGCAGACGCTCCGATCTCTCAGGCAAACGGACAGAGCATTTTTTTGTTTTGTCCTTTCTCTGAAAAGCTACAACTTATATAAAGAGAGGGGATTTTTTTATGGGAGAAAGAATAGCCGAAATAATATCAATCGTCGATAAGGCAATTTGGGGCGTGCCACTTATGGCAACAATAATGATTGTAGGCCTGTTTTTGACGATAAGACTTGGATTTTTGCAGTTTAGAAAACTCGGCAGAGCGCTGAAGTTTGCTGTTAAAAATGAGGACGACGGCGAAGGAGATGTAACAAGCTTCGGAGCGCTTTGTACTGCGCTTGCCGCAACGATAGGTACAGGTAATATCGTAGGTGTTGCCACAGCTATAGAGCTTGGTGGACCGGGTGCACTTTTTTGGATGGTAATGGCCGCACTTCTTGGAATGGCAACAAAATATTCCGAGGGCGTATTGGCACTAAAATTTAGAAGGACGATGCCGGACGGACATAAGCTTGGCGGACCGTTTTGCTATATCGAATATGGTATGGGAAAAAAATGGAAATGGCTGGCGATGGCATTCGCATTGTTTGGAGCGCTTGCAGGTGCGCTTGGTATAGGTACATCAACTCAGATGAATGGTATAGCCGAAGCAGTTGAAACTTTCGCAGATCCAAATGCTGCGCATACAATACAAATATTTGGCGTAGAAGCAACAGTTGCAAAGGTTATTGCGACAGTGCTGATAACACTTGTTGTAATCGTCGTAATACTTGGCGGTATATCAAGGATAGCAAGCATAACAGAAAAGCTTGTACCATTTATGGCAGTGCTTTATGTGGTGATATGCCTTGCGATATTATGCTATAACTTTAGAGCTATACCAAATGCGATAGTAGAGATACTAGAAGGCGCATTCGGACTTAAGGCTGCCGGCGGCGGATTTTTAGGTGCTATGATAGCGGCAATGTCAAGCGGTGTAGCAAGAGGTATATTCTCAAACGAATCAGGCCTTGGTAGTGCGCCTATTGCTGCTGCTGCGGCAAAGACAACCGAGCCTGTAAGACAGGGTCTTGTATCTATGACAGGTACATTTATAGATACTGTTTGCATCTGTTCTATGACAGGTCTTAGCATTATGGTAACAGGAGCTTACAAAAGCGGTTCGTCCGGTGCGGCTATGACAGCACAGGCGTTTGGCGACGGACTTCCTTGGAGCAATCAGGTAGGAGCCTTTTTCCTCATGATATGTCTCGCATTATTTGCTTTTACAACAATACTCGGCTGGAATTATTATGGTGAAAGATGCTTCGAATATCTGACAGGTGGCAACCTCAAGGCTGTTATTGCATACAGGTGGTTATATATTATCGCTGTATTTGCAGGTCCGTTTATAGCACTAAATACAGTATGGGCATTTGCAGATATCCTAAATGCTTGTATGGCACTTCCAAACTTGATAGCACTTGTAGCACTTAGCGGAGTTATCGTAGCGGAGACAAAGAGCTACTTCGCTCGTGCAAATCAAGGACTTGTTTCAGGTTTTGAAGACAGAAAAAAATAATTAGTTATTGACAGACAGAAAAGAGAAAATAATGCAATCCAAAAACGAATCGGCAGGTATTCTTGCAAAAAGATATTTGTTGTTTGTTATCGGTCTTGTCATTATGGCATTCGGCGTCGCATTTTCTATAAATGCGGCGCTTGGCACATCACCGATATCAAGCTTTCCATATGTGACAAGCCTGATACTGCCACTTACGGTAGGACAAATGACGATATTGATGCATGTGACATTTATAACACTTCAAATTTTGATATTAAAAAAGGAATATGATAAGGTGCAGTTGTTACAATTACCTGTGGCGATTATATTTGGATTTATGACGGATGTTGCGCTTTGGTGTATGCAGGATGTAGTATCGCAAAATTATTTTATGCAGTGGATACTTTGTATCATCGGCATATTGCTTGTCGGTCTTGGCGTAGCTATTGAAGTTACGGCAGGTGTCGTTATTTTGGCAGGCGAGGGCTTGATACTTGCAATATGCAAAACGTATAACAAAAATTTTGCAAAGATGAAGATAATTTTTGACACATCGCTTGTCGTAATATCGGTAGTGCTTTCTATAATATTTTTGCATTCCCTGCAGGGCGTGCGTGAGGGCACGATAGTTGCTGCATTATTTGTAGGCGTAGTTGTCAAATTGTTAAAGCCTTTTATGAATAAATTATCCGAGAGGCTTTTTAGGAGTAAAATTTGATGGATAAAAAAGCAAAAGGCATGACTCTGGCTATCGCAGGAGGCATATGCTGGGGACTTGCCGCTGTTTTTGGACAGTATCTTTTTAGTCACAATCACATAACGGCAAAATGGCTTGTCAGTGCAAGATTGCTACTGGCAGGTGCTTTGCTTTTATTGCCTGTTTTTATCAAAGAGAAAAAAGGTGTATTTGCAGTTTTTAAAAATAAAACAGACACACTAAAGCTATTAAACTTTGCCATATTTGGAATGGGCTTTTGCCAGCTTGCTTATTATATTGCCATAGAAAAATCAAATGCGGGTACGGCAACGGTATTGCAATATGCAGGTCCTGCCATGATTATGTTATATTTTTGCGTAAAAGATAAAAAATTGCCGACATTGTCGCAGGCTGTGGCACTGCTTATGACGATGCTTGGAGTTTGGCTGCTTGCAACAAAAGGGGATATGACATCGCTAAATATCTCAAAGGAAGCATTTTTTTGGGGAATGGCGTCGGCAGTTGCGCTCATGCTATATAATATTATCCCCGGAGAGCTTATGGAAAAATATGGCACAGTATCAGTATGTGGCTGGGGAATGCTCATAGCGGGCATATTGCTTGCAGGCTTTATAAAGCCGTGGCAGATAGTCGGCACATGGGATTTGAAGGGCATAGGAGCACTTACAGTAGTTATCATAATCGGTACGGTTTTATCATTTTCAATGTATATGGAAGGCGTCAAACTTGCAGGACCGCAGACGGCAAGTATGATAGCCTCGGTAGAGCCGGTGACAGCTACAGTTGCAACAGTTCTGATGATGAAAATAAGCTTCACATTGCCTGAGATTTTAGGTATAATATCAATAGTCATTGCGGTGACTGTATTATCAATTAAAAAAGACAGTTCGAAACCATCCTGTCTAAAAACAAAACTAGGGGACTAAGATTTAGACGGGCGTCCTGCGCCCGTTTTTTAAAGCGTAGTGAAGTCTATATAAGCTTTACGATGACTCTTGAGTCATATCGCACCCTTAGAAAAGGAGGAAAAATATGACAAATGAGTTACTCTTGATAGCATCGGTGCTTATCATATACGGCAGCGTGATACTTTTCTTTAAGCTGTTTGGGCTTCACGGACTTTACGGCTGGACAGTTTTTGCAGTCATAAGTGCCAACATAGAAGTACTGATCTTGGTTAATGCGTTTGGTATGGAGCAAACGCTTGGCAACGTGATGTTTGCATCATCATTTTTGGTAACAGATATCATAAGCGAGATATATGGTAAAACTGCGGCAAAGCGTGCTGTAAATATAGGCATACTTGCTTCAATTGTATTTGTAGCAGTATCATTTTTATGGCTTTGTTATGTACCGTCATCAAACGATTGGGCGATGCCACATATAAAAGCGATATTTTCGCATACACCGCGCCTTATGATAGCGAGTCTTTTAGTATATGCTATATGTCAGAGATTTGATGTATGGCTTTACCATAAATGGTGGGCTTTTACAGAAAACAAATTCGGCGACAAACGAAAATGCCTATGGCTGAGGAATAACGGCTCAACTCTCGTATCACAGCTATTAAATACCATACTTTTTAATGTCGGTGCTTTTGCAGGCATATATGATACAAAAACGCTGATAAGCATAATAGGCGCAGGATATATCATATATATCGCAACAAGTTTGCTAGACACACCATATGTATACTTAGCTCGAAGGATAGCGGAAAGAAATAACGCAACTAAAAAAATATAATAAGAGGTAATGAATGATGAAAAAATGCATTCCGATAATAGCAAAAAGCTTTGATGAAATAAGTGAAATAGTATCAAATATCAAAAATAAAAGCTTTGATATGGTGGAGTTTAGGATAGACGGCATACAAGGTCCGTTTAGGATAGATGATTTTATAGAAGCATGGAATGTACTTAGAAGCGAGATAAAAAAACCCGTGATTGTCACAATGCGCACAACAAATCAGGGAGGCAAAAGGGAGCTTTATGCTTCAAAATACAATGCTTTTATAAGAAACATCATATATAATATCAAACCCGAATATATAGACATCGAGCCGGCAAGCTGCGGCAATGCAACATATGCAAAGATGCTCTCGGCGCTTGCACATAAGAGAGGTATCAAGGTGATATTGAGTAATCACGACCTTTATTTTACAGATAAAGAGCGAGATGTAGAGATGCTTTTATGCAAGCTAAAGTATATGGGGGCGGACATTCCGAAGGTCGCATATATGGCAAATAGCGAAGAGGATGTCGAAAATCTTATAAATGGCGCAAAAAAAGCGAGCGAGACGATAGGCGAGCTTATAGCTATCTCGATGGGAGAGCTTGGCAAAAGGACTAGGACGTACGGCGATGAGTTTGGAAGCGTGATAACTTTTTTGAAGCCTGTAGGCAGTGCTGTTGACGAAAGCGACGCACTTGGACAAATTTGAATAAAGCAAAGAAATAGTATATAATATTTCGGTGAATTTTAACTTTTTAAAGGCATATAAGACATATGGAGAAAAGGATGCAAAAAATAATATCGGTAAATGAGCTGTCATTTGCATATCATCAATTAGAAGACGAAAATCCACAGCTTGTTTTGGATGATGTAAGCTTTGAAATAGAAAAAGGCTCTTTTACGGCAATAATCGGCAAAAATGGCAGCGGTAAATCAACGGTTGCCAAAAATATAAATGCTTTGCTTTTGCCAACAAAAGGAAGCATCTTTGTCAAGGGATATGATACAACAGACGAAAGCCATATATGGGATATAAGGCAGACTGCGGGAATGGTTTTTCAAAATCCTGATAACCAGATAGTTTCGAGCATAGTTGAGGACGATGTTGCCTTTGGACCGGAAAATATCGGTATAGATCCTAAGGAGATACGAGAGCGTGTAGATGAGGCGCTAAGTGCTGTAAATATGGGCGAGTTTAGGAATAAAGCTCCGCATATGCTTTCCGGCGGACAAAAGCAGAGGATAGCGATTGCAGGGGTTGTGGCTATGAAACCGGAGTGTATCATATTTGATGAGCCGACAGCGATGCTTGATCCAAAGGGACGAAAGGAAGTAATGAGCATTATAAAAAAGCTTCATGCTGAGGGTATTACTATACTTTTGATAACTCATTTTATGCAGGAGGCTGCGATGGCAGACAGAGTCATCATTATGGATGAGGGCAAGATAAAGCTTGACGGCACGCCACAGGAGGTTTTTGACCATCCAAAAGAGCTTGACGAGATGAATCTTTCCGTACCACTTGTGGTAAAGCTGGCTCAGAGCATGCGTCAAAAAGGCGTAGATGTGCCTAAGGATGTTATCGACACAGAAAAAATGGTGAAATATTTATGTCAATACAAGTAAAAAATTTAATACATATATACAGTCCCGGCTTGCCATACGAATCAACGGCACTTGACGATGTGTCCTTTGAGATAGAGGACGGAGAGTTTGTAGGTGTTATAGGGCATACAGGCTCGGGCAAGTCGACGCTTATACAGCATTTAAACGGACTTTTAAAACCGACATCGGGGCAGATAATAGTCGACGGTACAGACCTTACGGCAGAAGATGTTTCGATGCTCGATATCAGAAAAAAAGTCGGACTTGTTTTTCAATATCCCGAGTATCAGCTCTTTGAGGAAACAATAGAAAAGGACATAGCCTTCGGGCCTAAAAACTTAGGGCTTGACGAGGAGCAAATCAAGGAAAGGGTAAAGGAAGCGATGGCACTTGTGCAACTTGACTATGATAAGTTTGCACAAAAAAGCCCGTTTGACCTTTCCGGCGGACAAAAAAGAAGAGTTGCGATTGCAGGCGTTATTGCGATGAAACCGCAGATATTGATACTCGATGAGCCGACGGCAGGACTTGACCCAAAGGCGCACAGTGATGTACTGGAGATGATAAAGGGTATTCATAAAAAAGAAGGAAATATTACGATATTTGTTTCGCATAATATGAATGACATTGCAGATATGTGCGATAAAGTCATAGTTATGAGCGGAGGCAAAAATTTGCTCTGTGGCACACCAACTGAAGTATTTGGTGAGGGAGATAAGCTAAAGGAGATAGGGCTTGACCTGCCGGATGTGACACAGCTGCTTTATGAGTTAAACAATAATGGTATCGATATGCCAAGTGGCATATTTGACCTTGAGACGGCCGAAAAAGCTATTTTAGATTATTTGAAAAAATAGGGTCAATTGGTAAACACTAAAAATTTCCAAAAATATACAGGAGGGAAATCCGTTGATCAGAGATATAACGCTGGGCCAGTACTATCCGAGCGAATCGCCGATACATAGACTGGACCCGAGAATAAAAATCATAGGAACTCTGATATATATAATTGCACTATTTGTCATAAACAGATTTGTCGGCTTTGCGGCGGCGATATTATGTCTGGCAATTATAATAAAGGTTTCTAAGGTGCCACTAAAATTTATTTTGCGTGGACTCAAGCCGATATTTTTTATAATCATATTTACATTCGTATTAAATATGTTTATGGTTAAGGGAGAAGTGCTTACAAAGGTTTGGATCTTTACGATAACAAAGGAAGGCCTTTATCAAGCCTCATTTATGGCAATAAGGCTCATACTTCTCATATTGGGCTCATCACTTTTGACGCTTACGACAAAGCCGATAAGTCTAACTGACGGTATAGAACATTTGCTCAAGCCATTTTCTAAGATAGGACTTCCGGCACATGAACTTGCGATGATGATGACAATAGCGCTCAGATTTATCCCGACGCTCCTCGAGGAAACGGATAAAATTATGAAGGCACAGCAGGCGAGAGGTGCAGACTTTGAGACGGGCAATATACTTCACCGCGCCAAGCAGCTCATTCCGATACTTGTGCCACTGTTTATAAGTGCATTTAGGATAGCGCAGGATATGGCGATGGCAATGGAAGCAAGATGTTATCATGGCGGAGACAACAGGACGAGGATGAATAGCATCAAGTATGGCAAATCCGACGCTGTGGCGGCGGTATTGATAGTGCTTTTTATGGCAATGTCGATTTGCGTAAGAATTTTTTGTAAGGGGTTAGTGTGAGACAGCGAAGACTTAAAGATTTAGATGAAAGAAAAAAGAGATTAGACTGCTGGTTTGTTAAAAATCCACAGGAGCTAAAGGGCAATTGGCGCAATTATTTTGGCGGGCAGACAAAAAAGCTGTTTGTGGAAATCGGTTGCGGTAAAGGGCAATTTATTACAAATCTTGCAGAAAATAACAAGGAAGCAAACTATATAGCCATCGAAACGCAGGAAAGTGTGATAGTAAAGGCGATGGACAAGGCTGAGAAAAAAGGACTTACAAATCTCGCTTTTATCAGCGTGCATCTTGATGATATAACAAAGTATTTTGATCAAGCTGAGGTAGATGGTATATTTTTAAATTTTAGCGATCCGTGGCCAAAGGCGAAACATAAAAAGAGAAGACTTACACATAGAAATTTTATGAATAAATATGATGTCGTTGTAAAGAATGGCGGATTTTTGGCATTTAAGACGGACAATGATGATTTGTTTAAATTTACGATAGAAGAAATAAACGAGCTCGGATTTGAGATTTTAGAATATTCGGAGGATTTGCACAATTCGAAGTTTGTAGAAGCAAATGTGATGACGGAGTACGAAGAAAAATTTTCAAATAAGGGCAAAAATATAAATTATGTAAAAGCAAGGATAGGAGGTAGCAATATGATATTGGCGCAGCAAAATAACAGGACAATTCCAAAGGCGGATAAGATTTTTGCGCTAAATGAAAAAGCAAAAAAAATGATACAGCAAAAAGGTAAGGATGCCGTTATCAATGCTACGGTTGGAGCTCTTCTTGATGATGATGGCAATCTCGCAGTTATGCAAACAGTTATTGAGGAAATTAAAAAGCTTAGCGATGCGGATTTTGCCGAATATGCACCTATAGGGGGCATTCCCGAATTCAAGGAGGCAATGAAAAAAGCTGTATTCCACGAATATAAGACAAATAGTTTCGTTGAAGTTGTGGCAACTCCGGGTGGCACAGGCGGTATCAGAAATACGGTTGCAAACTATTCAAAGCCCGGTGATGCGATTATAACAAGCGATTGGTATTGGGCGACATATAAAACTATTTGTGAGGAGATAGGCAGGACACTCGAAACATATGAGCTTTTTAACGATGAGCAAAAATTTAACCTTGAGGGATTTGCAGATAAGGTCTATGAGGTTGCAAAAAGGCAAAAAAGAGTAGTTATACTTTTAAATACTCCGGCACATAATCCGACAGGATATGCGCTAAATTGTGAAGAATGGCAGGCGGTAATAGACATTTTAAATGACGAAAAGCTAAAGGAAGTGCCGGTAGCGCTTTTTGTCGATGCCGCATATATCGACTTTGCCGGCAATCCGGAAGAAGTCAGAGAATTTTTGCCACAGCTTGAGAGCCTCAACGAAAATATACTTCCGATCATAGGTTACAGCGCATCAAAGACATTTACCGCTTATGGTATGCGTACAGGTGCTATGATTTGTATGGCAAAGACAGAGGAGATCGCACAGGAATTCAAGAAGGTATGCGAATTTTCCTCAAGAAACTCTTGGTCCAATTGCAATAGGAGCGGACAAAAGGTCATTGCAAATATATATGCAAGCAAGCAGGCTCTACAAAAAGTCGAAAAGGAGAGAGCGGATTTTAGAGATATGCTTTTGGCTCGAGGTAAGGTATTTGAAGAGGCGGCTAAGGCAGAGGGAATAGATGCTGTACCGTTTATTTCGGGATTCTTTATTTGCATCGCTTGCGAAAATCCGGTAGAGATAAGCGATAAGCTTGCCGAAAGAGGTGTATTTGTGGTGCCTCTTGCAAAGGGCATCCGTATTTCTGTGGCATCTATAAGTGAAGAGAAATGCAAAAGGACTGCAAAGGTGCTCGCAGAGGTGCTCGATTAGTCGGTAAAAGGCAGTAAAATGAAGGTAAATGGAAGTCACATCCGAGAGGGTGTGGCTTTTTTGTGCTTGTGATAATATGTAAATAAATAGAAAAAATGCTAAAAATAGGTTGACATATTATTTCCAATATTATACAATT
>CAVHCP010000004.1:0-59166 GCA_963634825.1 uncultured Porphyromonadaceae bacterium
TTTTAGAAGATATAATATGTATTTCTCTTGGAATTTCAACATCCTAAGGCATTTTTATCAACGCTTTTTGTCCACCCTGTATCTTCTTTGAAAAAAAGATAAAACAGCCGAAACCATTCAAATTTCAACGATTTCGCTTGTTTTTATCAACGCTTTTTGTCCTATAACCCGGCTTTCTTCTTGTATATGTATTTGGATCCACAGGATTTTTTAACTTGTCTGCGGTATTCGCTATGCCACTCATTCCTTCCACCGTTAAAAATCTTTTCTCTCCTCTTTTGGGAACCACTCTCTTATCGCCTGCAGGCGCTCTTTTGACTGTGGAATATTGTCAAGCCAAAGCCTCGTATACACCTCCACTTTTGCTCTTTTCATCTAAGATACTCCATCATCATATCTACGATACGCTCACTTGCGTTGCCATCTTCCATGCAACCTTTTTCCTTAAGGAATACCTCTCTTTTTTCGTTATACACATCATTATCAAAGTTCCTTATATTGTCGCACAATTGTGCTGTGTTTTCTGCTATCATAAATGGCGTTGTTTCCAATCTATAATAAAATCCTCTTTCTTCGTTGTATTTTTTAAGATCTGCAGCATATATAAAGCAAGGTCGTTTTGTTAGCATAAAATCATATATCCAGCTAGAATAATCCGTTATCCCTATATCCGCAGCTGCCATAAGCTCCTGTATGTCAGGATATCCCGTAGCGTTTATAATATAATTTGCTCTACCAAAATTATTTTTATTTTTATTATGGAAATGATACCTAAGCATTAGTTTCCATTTCCCCGGATACTTCTCGAGCAGAGCTTTATAGAGCTGATCGTAATTTATA
Source organism: uncultured Porphyromonadaceae bacterium (assembly GCA_963634825.1). GTDB lineage: Bacteria > Bacillota > Clostridia > Peptostreptococcales > Anaerovoracaceae > Gallibacter. The sequence continues at coordinate 841 of CAVHCP010000004.1, forward strand.
TTAAATGGTTTAATATCCCTGTCTGCCCTAAATGTAGGCGCATATAGCAGGATTTTTGTGTCTTCATCAATTGCATAATAATCACATACTTTTCTCTTTAGCCCCTGCATTGTCTCTTCATGAAAGAACATATCGTTTCTGGCATGTCCAAGCATAATTTTGGGTGTTCCGCACCAATATGATTCTTCAAACACATTATTCTCGAAATCGCTGTTTGTAATCATATAATTTATTCTTTTCCTACTAAGCCTAGCTACAAAACGCCAATATCTGGGGTTGTATGTATCTAACCTCTTTATGCCCAGAGACCCATGCCATGTGTTTAAATAAATTTGTTCCTTCTTTTTAGGAATTATTTTCCAAAGGCATTTTAATGCGTTATCAACCCATATCCTGGCAGTCATCAATTCATATATAGCTTCTGCCGAGCCATCGCGCACAAGTCGCACTTCATCGAGAGGAATATCCGTATTTTCTCTTTCCTCAAGAGTTTTTTTGTTCACCAACCACACAATATCTATTTCCGGATCATCTTTTTTGCGTTTCAGCAGCTCCTCTGTTATATACTTGGCATTACATGTGTATTCTCCTTGATAAACAACAAAAACCACTTTTTTCTTTTCTATTTTTAGAAAAAGCGAATAGATTTTTCTATAGCATACTCCAAAAAAAATATCTATCCATCTAAGTATTTTCTCATCTATAAATTTATATATAACCTTGAATGTTCTTCGAAATATTGACTCTTCTAATAAATTCTTGCTTATTTTATTCATATATGCGTTTTATACCTCTCTATATCTTTGCTAACCTATTTCAGCTTAAATTGCCATATGTAGCATAATCTATTTCAAGGTATTAAGCAACCTGCTTTTTAGCCAGAAATAGTTTACTGCACAATTTATTTAGTAGCACCGATACAACTATCGTGATGAGTATCATCGTAAAATACTCGCTTATCCTATATGCATCAAAACCAAATGCCTTCATCAAATCTTGCAAAGTAATATGTACCATATATAACTCAAGCGAATACTTTCCGAAAAATCTCAAACCTTTATTAAATCTTTTGCAATGCTCAAATGCATAAAGAAATCCTACCAAAATGATTATCAATCCAAGTCCGTATATGCTATCTAAATAACGTTCTATATATGGCTTAAAATCGAGCGTGAGCTTGCAGTATTTGGCAAATACCGCAGCAATTGCAAAAATCACAGCCGTTGATGCTGATATTTTGTAGCCTTCTTTTATATACCTGCCGGCGAAGCAACCTAAGACAAAGAGGGGTATCCTTGTCAACGCAATTTCGATATTGCCATATAGCTCCGGATTGGTATAATAAAGCGCTACGGGTATGCCACATGCCAATAAAAGCAATGTGGCAAAACCAAATTTTTTATATTTGCATTTATATATTAAATGGTAAAATAGCGGGAAACACAGATATAAAACTATCAGAAGTGCAATAAACCATATGGTTATCACGTGATCCGTAACGAAGGTGCAAAATGTCAGATCCTTAAGATATTGTCCCCCCCCCACTTCTTTAATTTTAAAATCTTTTATCGCCCAAAATATACCGCCTACGATAAGATACGGCGGTAATATCTTTTTATATCTCCTTGCATAAAACTCTTTTGTGTTATCATTTTTTGTATAGGAATAATAAAGTCCCATGCCTGACAAAAATACGAAGATTTCTACACCGATGCTAGCAATGGCTTTGTGATACCAAAGTATCAACTCGCTTTTTAACAGAAATGGCTCCATCCCTATAATTCCTTTATTTATAGCTCCGCTAAAGTCACCGCTAAAGTGAAATAATATGACCGCTATTATGGCAAGGCCAAAAAGCTCGTTTCGGTATTTGCTTATCCAATTTAAGTTAAATATTGGTTTTTTATCTTCCACTTTATTTATCCTCCAAAAATTCGACTGTCCTTTTTATGCCTTCTTTTAGCGAATATCTCGGTTTCCAGCCGAGCTTTTTGAGCTTATCTGCTCCAAGTATACCGAGTGTAAAAGGCGCACAGCCTGTATTTTGCTCATCATTTGGAATGTCAAATACGAGCTTTAGATTTCTTTCCGGGTATGCCTCCGTCATCGCCTCTGCAAGTTGCTTTATCGAAACCGTCGAGTCCTCACTCGATATATTGTATACAATATCGTCAGAGTCAAGCAAAATATAAAATAGCGCACCGACAGCGTCCGCAACATATGTATATGTCCTAATCGCAGAGCCGTCGCTTTTTAGAACAATATCCTCACCTCTCACGACATTTCGCAAGAAGTCCGCTTGCACTCTGCCGTCATCAATCGACATCCCCGGGCCAAATGTGTGTGCCAGCCTTGCAATCTTTGTGCTGATGCCATATTGCTGTTTGAAGCAAACGCACATAGTCTCTGCAGCCTTTTTGCCCTCAGGATAGCACGACCTTGCCTCGAGCGGATCTACAAATCCATATGTGTCTTCGCTAAATACACGCTGGTTTTCGTAAGGCTGACCGTAAACCTCTCTTGAGGAAATAAAGAGATACCCTTTACCACTACCCTCTTGCGCAACCTTTAGCGTATTAAATGTGCCTATCGTATTTGCCGCTATTGTACCAACAGGGTCCTTCCTCATAATGAGCGGGCTTGCCGGGCTTGCCGTATGTATGACAAAATCAAACTTGACATCGCTTACTATCGGCTCTGTCACGCTCTGCTTTATGACATTTATCAGTGGCAAAATCTCACTTGGCAACTTCTCCGGTTGCCTCATAAGCGCATATATATTTATGTCATAGTTTTTTTCTTTGTTTAGCTCAAGTAGTGTATAAAGCATATAACTGCCGAGCATACCGCTTGCCCCTGTTATAAGCACATTTGTATTTTTGAACTTCTCCCAGCTCAAATTTTCACTTAAAATATTTTGTATATCTTCTTTTAAAATGTGATTCATCTGTTTTTGTTTCCTTTTTTTTTGCAAAAGTAGTTGTCAATTGGTTCCTTTATTCTTTATGTAAAATTCAGCTAACGCCAAGTCGCTTAATTCATCGATATCTACAGAATGGCTTTTTTTCATAACGAAAGGAACAGGATTATCATTAAAGCTTGTTCCCTCATCAATTTCACTGACCGCATTTATATAGATGCATCCATTTACCCTAAAAAACTTTGGCATATCTTGTCTTCGACATGTGCTTGAGACAGTCAATAAGGGTTTTAAATTGTTATTTTCCACGGTACGAATCAAGATCGGATTATCGTCTACCTCACTGACAGAAACAAGAGGTTTGCATTTACACTCAAAGTATTTCTCTATTGCACAGTCAATATCTACAGTTGTTCTTAGAGGTTCTGTAGGCTGAAGTAATACAAGCACATCAAATATTTCTTTTTTCTTTTTTAGCTGCTCGATTGCATGAATAATAACATCTACAGTTTTTGAAGTATCAGAAGCTAATTCAACAGGTCTCATAAACGGGATGTCCGCTCCATACAGCCTTGACACTTCCGCTATTTTATCATCATCAGTGGAAACCATAACATAATCGATATATTTGCTATTTTTACCTGCTTCTATCGTATAACTAATTAAGGGTTTCCCACATAATTCAATAATGTTCTTGTGCAGAATTCCTTTGCTTCCTCCCCTTGCCGGAATAACAGCAAGTATTCTCTTATCATTATACATCTTATTTATCACCTATAATCCACAAAAATTTTTTGAATGTCCATATCCCAAATGGTATCATCTCTGATAATATTCATAAAAAGCTCTGTGCTGTTTCCTTTTCCGAACTGATAACTTGCAAGTCGAAAATCATTCACCGCAGAAATGGCTCTGTTGATTTTTCCCGAGTCTTCTTCCGTATGCTGCAGGTTTCTATTTTTAGAAGAATATCTCCCCCTCTGTCGTGTGCCCAAATCGATACTAGGGACAGCATAAACGCCAGTTTCTCTGATTCCTGCACTTGAATTGCCAATCATAAAATCAGCATTTTTTAAAAACGTCAAGAAATATTCAAATCTTATCGAAGGAAATATACGAAAATGATTATTCCCCTCAAGACGTTTATATTCATTAATGATTATATCTGAGCCAAGATCATTATTGGGGTAGACAACAATATAATCCTTACCTGATTCAATAAGAGCATCAACAATATTTTCTATATGCCCCTTAAGAAGACTAATCTCTGTTGTTACAGGGTGATACATACAAACAGCATATGTCGCATAGTTCACATCATAGTGTTTCTTTGCCTTTTCTATAGATGGCAACTTATTTGAAAGCATAACATCAATATCCGGTGAACCTATCACAAAAATACGTTCTTTTTCCTCTCCCAGCTGTTGAAGTCTTTCTTTTGCATCTTCATTACTGACAAAATGGAGATGTGAAAGTTTTGTAACAGCATGTCTGATTGATTCATCAATTGTACCTGATAATTCTCCACCTTCTATGTGCGCAACAATTATATTGTTCAACGCTCCAACTACCGCTCCCGCCATTGCATCTATTCTATCGCCATGAACAACTATCATATCAGGCTCAATCTTTCTCACATAATTGGTAAGATTTGATATGACATTCCCTAAATCGAAACTCATTACTCCGGAATTTACTTGAGAAAAATCGACATAAATATTTTTGTATTTATCTTTTAAAACCTCTCCATATGTATCTCCAAGCTTCTTAACTAAATGCATGCCGGATACAAAAATAAATAGTTCAAGCTTGGCATCTGCCTCTACTGCTTTCATCAGGGATTTCATTTTTCCATAATCAGCCCTTGTCCCCGTAATAAACAATATTTTCTTCATATTCATTCTATCATGTCCCATCTTAGCTGCACATCATTTGCAATATCCATAGCAGCTTTTTCTCCAAGTATTTCCTCATACTTTTCAGCCAATATCCCTCCGATTCCCGGTCGCTTCACCCAGAGGTTCTCCTTCGTAAATATCTCTCCTTTTTTTATCGGTTTGATAGTCACTACAGAAGCAAAGGCAAAATCAATAGTTACCTGTTCTTCTTTTGTAGCTTCTTTGTTTCCGCCTAACATCAAATGAATGTCTTTTGCAGCCTTAACAAGTTCTTCACACTTTTGTTCATCCATAGAGCAGATAACATCAGGCCCCGGTCTGTCTCCTCTATCAATGAAGTGCCTTTCAACTATTGTTGCTCCAAGCGCCATAGCCGAAATACACGCCGTGTTTGAGAGGGTATGGTCCGACAATCCAATTGGAACTCCTGGGAAAGCATGCATCATTTCCTGCATTGCACCCAGTCGAACCAGATGCGGATCTGTTGGGTAGAGATTTGTAGTATGCAATAAAGCATATGGCACTTTGGCATCTTCCAAGATATTGACGGTTCTTTTTATGTTGACAATATTATTCATCCCTGTGGAAACAATCATAGGTTTACCAAAAGAAGCTATATGCCTTATAAGCGGATAGTTATTAAGTTCTCCCGAACCGATCTTATATGCAAGCACTCCGAATTCTTCCAGGCGATCAGCTGCTGCACGCGAAAATGGAGTGCTGATAAAAACCAGACCTTTTGATTCCGCATATTGCTTAAGCTCCCATTCGTCCTCTTCTGAAAGAGCACACCTTTCCATAACTTCATAGATTGAGAGGTCTGTATTTCCCGGAATAACTTTTTTTGCAGCATGGCTCATTTCATCTTCCACAACATGCGTCTGATGCTTGATAATCCTTGCTCCGGCACGCACTGCCGCATCCACAATGAGTTTTGCAACCTCAAGCGAGCCTTCGTGATTAATCCCCATCTCAGGTATCACTAATGGCTCTTCTCCAATGCCAACCTTTATGTTTCCAATCTCAAACGATGAATACATACCCAATAACCAATTCCTTTCTGTTCTTTAGGCAAAACTTAAATCAAGCTTTTTTCATATATGCTATATATAAATCCAAACCAAGGGAAACGCAGTTTGAGGCCTATATCATTTGAAACAATTTCCTTAATTCTCTCTTCTTCAAATAGCTCATATTGTCCCAACACATCCATAGCTATTTGTTGGCACTTTTCAAAATCATATTCGCTATCTAAGATTTTATAGACTTCTTCCCAAACCTGTCCCGCTGTCAATTCTTCAGTTTTTACTAATTGATTTTTCTGAAGCTGAGCACGATTGAATCCTGCAGATTGCTTACACAAGTTTGTGGATAATCTTTTCGGATAAAGAACATCCTCATCTCCAAGTTGCATACGAATAAGTGAAGCAAGCACATACGGTGAAGAATAAACATGTAAAGCTTTAACTCCATTTGCCTCACAAGCTCCACAAATACTTCTCGTATTTTCTCCATCCATATGACCGATTAAATTCCCTTCTATCAAAAGATGTCTTGGAGATTTTATTTTACCCTCATCTAATAAAGTGATAAGTTCTCGCATTTTTTCAAACAACTTTTCTTTGTAGAGTTGTCTTATATTTTTTTTACAGAGCTTATCTACAACTAACCCTTTATAACCTTTATATCCGTTTCCCTTGATGATGAACCAAGATAGATATCCCTCTTTAGAAAAATCATCCTTATTGTACATTTTCCAAAGTTCTTCTGCGTTGCTATATTCTTCATTGAGAAATATTTCCTCTAAAATTTTATCGGTTGATGCTTTTCTCATAAATGTGTCATACTCCGAAGTGCCTGTGAAAGCATAGTTGTAAAATGTATCAGCCCCAAGCCCAGTAATCAAAGTGTTAATATTCATCAATTTTGCATTTTGTGCGATGCCTTGCCACAGTCTTCCGTCCTTGTATGAAAAAGCTACATATTTAGGTAGTTCGCCCTTCCAACCATTGAGAAAATTTTTTATTTTCACATCTATCTCTGAAAAATCAAGCCCCTCCTGTTCGGCAAATGTTCTGGCGCCAACCATATCTTGTTTACTGTCGAACATATCTATATCAATAATATTAGCGCAAAAATATCGATTTTTACAATTCTGTTTTTTTGCAGCAAGGGCAAGCAGTGAGGAATCAATACCTCCCGAAAGCATCTCTCCCATTTGATCTCCATATAGCTCCTTTAGTGCCGCTATCGTCATTCCCACAGACTCAAATAACCCCGACGAATTTAACTCCGGAAATACAATAAATTTCTTACTGATAGAATTGTCTTTTACTGCGTAAAGGAATGTAGGTGCAAAATACTTAATCTCGTCAAAATAAGTCTCGCCATTTAGACATGAGTCCCAATTTAAAAAATACAATATCTGAAATACATTTAACCTCATCGTCTCATGAGGCAATTCTCTCCAATCATCAGAAATATACAGATTTCCATTTATCACAGAATAATAAACCCTGGAATGTGCATAATAATCTACCGCAATTTCAACAACTGCACCATTTTTTTCTAATATACAATACCCCCCCCCATAACAAAATGGAATAATGTCAGATAACGATTCCTTAAAAAGTTTTCTTACGTTATCCGCATTAAATGGCTCATTGCCAAAAAGAGCCGGTGGGCTGTAAAACAAAATAGTATATTCGCCAACACTTATAGATAAATCCATAGGATTATTTTCAATCAAATTTCCGTTTCTTAGGTTAACGGTATTCATCATAGAAGTCCTCCTCTTTATATATTTACCACTTTGGGGTTCGCCTTTCCTCAATAATCTCCTTCTTTAATCTCCATTGACCCCAAGAATTTTGCTCAAATATATCCTTGTTATAAAGTTTATCTAACGCCTCATAGAACTCTACAATTGTCATCCCTGTGAAGTTGCAGAAATCTTCTATAATCTTGGGATCAACATTGTGATCTTTCTCTTCGACAAGTTTTACTGCTTCTTCTCTTGTCAATAATCCATATCTTACCCAGCGTGCCGCATAATCAGTCGCATATGCATGCCCGTATTTTGGATATTTCATCCATGCATTTAAAAGGTATCCGTAGCTGTCTATTTGATTGAAATTTTCGATATGATTTGTCCTATCCCACTCATGTGTAAGATCCTTAAAACCATGCCTCTTGGCAAATTCATAATTCTTAATGCCATTCCATTCAACAAAGTAGCTAAGATAAATAGGCTCCAATTTATCAAGAACTTCGCGCGAAGGAGCCTCAAGATATGCAAGTTCATCCATAGGTACACCTGCTTCTACAAGTTCCTTAATCTCTATATCCGGTGCAACGCCATTAAATACCTGTTCTCTGGCAGAATAAGTTTCTTCATCATCAACTCCGCCATACTCATATGATACATTTTCTCCATAGACCAACAGAGGAATATTTAGTGCTGCTGCATAATACAATGGTACCGTGTAGAGTAATCGATCTACATACCATAATGGGCGACCATAATTTTCAAACATATATCGAGAAATCACCTTTGCCGCCCGGCGATTTGGTTTAAATGCAATCATATTACATCCAAAGGCCTCTGAAATATTACGAACATTATGTTTGCCAGCCTCTGTCATAGTAAAGAAATCCTCTACAGTGATCAATAGCGGATTCATATTCATAAGATCCTTCATTACATGAACTTGGTAATGGCTGTCTTTTCCCCCCGAAACAGCAATTATACAATCATACTCCCCTGGGGTTTTTCTGCGAAACTTATCACAAAGAGCTTTTAACTCCTCCATTCGAGAATCCCAATCAACATTCTTTTTTCGTTCGTTGTTTTGGCATGCGATGCACACCCCTTCTTTATTGAATGTAATACCCGGACGTGTGTCGGGCATAATACATTTTGTACAAAATTTCATTTCACATTCCTCCTTTTTGGTACTTTATTAAAACAATTTAATCATTGCCACTTTTTATAAGTTTGGCTACTTTTTGCATATAAGCATCATATGTGTGCTGCAAATCCTTAAACCTTATATTTAATACTTCCTTATAATATTGATCTGCAATACGAGCATCTATTTGCTGAAGTATATTGTTAATATAATTACAGCTCCCAACCTTTACACAATACTTTTCAAGCTTCAACTCTTGAAACAGAGAAGAAATTTGTTCATGGCCTGATAATGCTATTATTGGAATTCTATTATCCATAGAAATAATATTTCCGTGGAACCGCATACTAATAACTAAGTCGCATTCTTTGTATTGTTCTGAATAGTCATAGGCATCAGAAATATTAAACGGTTTATATGGTGCTATTTCAACATAATACCTGAAATTTGTAGCACCTAACCTCTCATATAGCATATAGATTGTTTCTATATCTTGAGGTGTATGAGCAAATAGCTTTATTCTATAATTTTTCTTAATTAATTCCCCAATCAATTTGATGATTTCTTGATTGAATATTTCTTCAGTCACACCATTAGTATAATTATAATCAAATAAATCATTTGTTATATTCAGACCTATTCGTTTAAACCCTTTATTCTCCCCTGCTTTTTTATTCCTACTTGTCGGGAAGAAAAACCCAGCATCAGGAACCACCATAATATTTTCATCAATGTTTGGATAAATTTCTGATAAACGATTGAGCGATCTATCATTTCTTATTGAAATTAACACATTTTCCTTTGCCATTATTGTGTCAAGAAATTGTCTGAAATTAGCTATGGCTAGCTCACAGTTTGTTTTTCGATCAAAATGAACTCCAAGCGCGTTAAATACAACAGGGATTTTTACGGCATCCAGAAAATCGTTGCTCATATCAAGCGTTGTTCCTGTTGCAGATTCATTCCATTTTACATCAAAGAACCCACCACCACCTATAACTAATGCATTATATTTATTCACTTTTTGTGCAAATCCGTAATCAAATTTGCACTCCATCGAATTTCGATAAAATTTCCTTATTTCAACCTTATCGACTTCAAAATCTAACTTGTGACCCAACATGTCATAAAAGCCTTCATGGTTAATGATATCTCCAATATTTCCGGCAAATGATGCAATATGAAGTATTTTATATTTCATTTAGATATTTCCTCTTTTACCTTTTTAGCTTACCAGGTACTTCCTTTTGCTTTAGCCCAAAGACATCCTGCGTTTCGCGATACTGTATCATCGCCCGCAAAATATAAAGGTCCTCCGGCGTAGTCACCTTGATATTGCCACGATTGCCCTGCACTATCGCAACCTCTTTGCCGAGGCTTCGCATCAGCGTGCAGCTATCGACAATCCCCTCGTAAGTCGGATTGTCCTTTCGCATCTTCTCATGAGCATCAAGTATCTCCCCAAGATAAAAGCTCTGTGGTGCTTGCGCCGTATAAAATTCGTCCCTGTTTGGCGTTGCCTCCACAAACTCTCCGCTCTTGCTCACAACAGGCGTTTCGTACATCGCCGTGCATGTTATCGCCGAGCCGTACTTTTTGACACTTGCTATCACATCATCTATGAGCTCCAGCGTAATACACGGTCTGACTCCGTCATGTATCAGCACTATCTCATCGCCGGCATTATTTTTTTTAGCTGCCACAAGTGCATTATATATAGAGTCCTGTCCTGTGACACCGCCCGGCACAATGTCTGCCACCTTGTGAATCCAAAATCTGTCAACCATCTTTTTTAACTTGCCGATATACTCCTCCTTGCAAGCTATATATATCTCATCAATTTGTGGATGCTCTTCAAAGATATCGAGCGTATGGATGATGATCGGTTTGCCGTTTACCTCTAAAAACTGCTTCGGCAGTCCGCTACCCATCCTCGCTCCGCTACCGCCTGCAAAAATTATCGCAATATTTTTACTCATTTTGTATTCTCCATTTAAAAATGTATCCTTATTTATTAGCACTGTTGCTGTTTTTTAACAATATCTCGTCTATCACCTTGTCGGCCGCATGCCCATCATATTCGCTAAAGTTATCCTCAACAAATTTTACTATCTTTTGCTGCTCAAAATCGCCGGTTTCAAGGGCTGTCATAAGCTCATCAAATGTATCGCAAACCTTGCCCGGAGCGTGACTTTTAACATCCCTGTGAACACCGCGTGTGAGCTCATAAAACTCCCTGTCATATGTATAAAACAGCACCGGCTTTTGCATAAGCGCATACTCATAATAGTTCGACGAATAATCCGTAATCAAAATATCCGCCACATAGTAAAGGTCGTTTATATTCGGATAATCCGCAAAGTCATATATCCTATCGCTGTACTCCTGAGATATATCTATCGGCTCATCCACAAACGAATGCATCTTGACGAGGAAAATCCACTCATCAGCGCAAAAGTCATATATGCGTGAAAGATCGAGCTTGTCATAATCATAATATGCCGTCTTTTGACCTGTCCCTCTAAATGTCGGCGCAAAAAGTATGATCTTTTTGCCATCAAATTGCGGATATTCCTTGTAAAACTCCGCTCTAAAGTCTTTTATTTTTTCTTTATCCAAAAAGTCATCGAGCCTTGCCATACCGGTCGGCAAAAATGCTGATTTTTCTATTCCAAAAACCTCTTCGTATACCTTGATTAGATTTTTCGAGCCTGTAAGCGCATAAGTATATGCCTTGTGACACGACTCCGACGGGAATGGAGAGCCTGCCTTGCCAAACCTGCTGTATCCTACCGACTTAAAGCCCTCGCCCGCATGCCAAACCTGCACGAGCGTCGTCCTTTTGCTAAGCCTAAAAAATCCAAAAACAGGCGCATAATCGTCTATAAAGATATAATCATTTTTTGCAATCTTATATATTACTCTGACCCACCCAACTACTCCTTTGTAGTTATCGACAGCCTTACGACACGAATACGAAAGTTTAAAATCCTTATCAAGCCCACGCTCCTTGATGCGATCGCTGATATATTTGAGGTTGCCCCACAGATAATCCTTTGTTTCTGTCATAAAGAGTATGCGTGTGCCATTTTTAGGCGTTAGAGTTGCAACTATATGATAAAAAGCTCTGATGAGCCAAATAACCGCAAACATATATGTTCGCTCTAGCTTACCTTTAAATGTAAAAGCTTCCTTGATATATTTTCGCTTTCGCCATTTTTTATTTGTTATCATAAAGTAGCTGTTAAAATACAGCTCGAGGTCCTCGCCCTCAAAATTTCTGAGACTAAATGACAAATTATATGCGTACTTATCTCTGCCATATCTAAAAATGCGAGCAAGATCGTCGAGCCTATATGCGATCTCATTTGTCACCTGCACAACCGACACGCACTCATTATCGTCCTCACCATAAAAAGCACAGATTCGCCAGTTGCCATTATCAAGAAACTCTCTGCCGTCTACCGCCGCCATATTTTGCGAAAAGGTATATGTAGTCCTGCCATCCTCTGTTACTGCGCTATCACATGCAATCGGCACCGTCTCCTCAACTATAAAATCAAGTTCCGGCACCGCACCGTACTTCTCCACCGCCTTCTCGTTTACAATCTGTCTGTTGAATTTTGTAAACGCAAAGGTGAGATCGCCTTTGTTAAGAGCAATGTCTGTTTGTATCTCAAAATTTAAGAAAATTCGCTCCCAGTTTAGAGTGGTGATATAAAATTTAGTTGTTTTGTCCCATATGATGGAGCCATTCTTTTGCATAATTTATTTATTCTTTCTTTTTTGCTATTTAACTACTGCACGAGCTTTTAATTTTATTTTCGCCTTCCAGTGCTTTATTTGCTTTTTGTAATCTTCATTTGTCATGTCTGTCATCATAACAGTGGATTTCCGTCTTGTAATATTCACGAGGTCATATAGTTTAATCATATCACTCCTGCTGTCATTTGAAAATTTAAAATCAATATCTTTAAGCTTTTTGACTCTAAATACCTTATTTGAAAATGTATTATCGATTTCTTTTCTGATACGTTTATCATTTTGTACAAAAGCTATATTTAAAAGAGGTATCGTTTGAAGCACATTGTTATCAATCCTCTTTACAAAAAGAGAGATTATATTTTCGTTTTCTTTTGCCTCTCCTATAAATTTCTTTATAGTATCACCCCATGGGAAAATATCTTCCTCAAAAAAAACAATCCACGTGCCCTTTGCCATTGCAACCGCATTATTCTTTAGCTCTGCCAAATCATCTCCGTCAATATATCTAATATTCTGATATGCTTTAAGCTCATTTTTATCTATCAAAGAATTTTTGTCATCTATAAGAAGTTCGAACTCAGGAAATTTTTGTTTATATATGCACTCTATCAACACTTTTGTAGCCTTAAGTTTTCGCGTTACGACAAATGTTATTTTAGGATCTGCCAACAACTCTTCTTTTGTTTTAAGCCCTACAGATAAATCTAAAGCTTTTTCGCTGGCCTTTATATCTTCTTTTTCTAACGGATATATTTTGCTCCAAACCTTTTCAAAAGCGTCTCTTAAAATCATTTCTTCCTCTCGATTTAATCGCCAAATGTTGGAATAGATTTCACTAATTATATTTGTTTTACATAACCGTTTGTATAGTTCTTGGAAAAGCTTTTCCCTATAATATGTGGTTTCCTCATTTTTTACTTCATCTTCAAAGATATCATTGAAGGCATCTTCAAGATATTTTATATATTCATCAAAATACCCCTTATAATATCTCTGCTCTCTTTGTGTTAATGAAGCTTCTCCCCCTCCAAAGGATAACCTTTTTTTGTATTTATATACATCATAAGGACACCCTGCTATTTTTTTTACATATTTAAGGTACTGTATCCAAAATATACTATCTTCACCTAAATCCAACGAAACGAACCTTAGATTGTTTTTCTCTATTATGTCCCTCTTGAAAATTTTATTGCACGCCGAAAATACCCATACTAGCTTTGCTTCCATCCTACTTATTTCTTTTTGTCTTGTGAGTTTTTTTAAGCTTAAAGCTCGAGTTTTACCCATGGTTCCGTCTAAAAGTTGCATCCCGATAGCCATATCCGCATCTTCTTTAGTTATACTACCATATAAATACTCTAAGCTATGTTTAGGAACAGCATCATCCGCATCCCAAAAAACTACATACTTACCTTTAGCAATATCAAGCCCTTTGTTTCGTGCAGATGAAACACCGCCATTTACTTTATTTATAAGCTTGAATCTTTTATCCTGCTTGCAATAATCCTCAGCGATTTTTGCCGTATCGTCTGTAGAACCATCGTTGATTATAAGCACCTCAAAATCATCGAATGTCTGATTTTTGACATCCTCAAGCATATTTGCAATATATTTTTCTACATTATATGCCGGTATTATTATTGAAATTTCCATATTTCACTCCCTCTTTATCCTTTTTAGGATATCCAAACAAAATACAAAAAGCAAAAATATTTATAAATGCAAGTCCTGTGTTAAATGGGGTAAATACAAGTTCAAACATAGCCATAACAAAGAAACTTGCTATCATCATTATTGCAAATAAGCCCTCTTTATATGAAGTTTTTATATAAGTCTTTATGCTTACTATTACTGCCGATATCCACAAGCCTATATATGATAGCCCTGCCAAAAATCCATACCTGTATATCATCTCTATAATACTATTATGAGCTCCATAGTAAGTTCTCCCGCCTAAATGAATATTTCCTGTATTACTACTGCCTAAAAGATGGGATTCCTGTAAGCAGTGAATCCAAATGTCTATTCGCCCTGATGTTATCGCATTTAAAGTATCTCCCTTGCTAAATTTATCTAATATTGAGCTTGCTTTGGCAAGGACGGGTCTACCGATATCAAATAAATAGTTAGAGAACGGTGCTAATAAAAACATTAGCCCCACACATATTGCAAGTAATAATATTTTTTTTGCATAAAACGAATTTTTGTCTCTGATAAGACTGTAAAATGTAAGTATCATCGCAACCACTAAAGACATAACTATTGCAAATAGCGCCGTGCGCGATTGGCACGATATAACTACTCCTGTACCAAGGCATATTGTAATTATTGGTACAACCTTTTGTCCGCATGCTATAAAGACATATACTCCCGCAATAACGCTTGAGGATATCACCAGTGCTAAAACATTTGGGTTAGTCGTTGAGGCAATATATAAGCCTCCCCCTGTCTGATATATTTCTTTCGGAAAAAAACATATCAAAAAAATCAAATATGCAAATCCTACATAGCAAAAAGCCTTTGCTATTTTTTCAAACAAATTAACATAGTCTTTACGATTGCCCCAGACATAATAAAGCATTGGGAATAAAAATAGCCATTCAAACACATAGATTTTATCTGTAGCAGTAGCCCCTGTATGCAAGATCATCGATAATAACATCAATAATCCGGTCGTGTAGTAAAAAAAACAAATTGACTTGCGCCATTTAATCCGTCTAAGTGGTTTTGTAACGCTAAAAACGGATATCAAAAAAACGATTATCCCACATACTATAGGCGTTTTTTCGCCTCTTATACTTATTTTGATAGCCTCTTGGGATCTGACAAGTATAATCCATATTGCGTAAAAAATTAGCAATAATTGAATAATCTTTTCCCTTTGTTTTGCCGATATCTTTGATATCAACTTATAAGAGCTATTTAAAATAATCGCATATATGCACTGTATAAACTGCATCTATTTACTAAATATCCTCTCTTTTTTCTTCTCTTCACGGCGTTTTTTCTTTTTAGCTATTTCCTCATCTACCATTTTTTCGTAAAAATCCGCCGCCTCAGTTATGTCGCCATCAAAAAGAAATTTACCGCTTTTCATAACTATCCCACGCTTGCAAAAATCCTTGGCAACCTTTGTGGAGTGGGTCACAAACAAAAATGTTACGCCACTTGCAACTATCTCATTTATCTTTTCGTTGCACTTTAGTCTAAATGCCTTGTCACCTACGCTAAGTGCCTCGTCCACAATCAAAATCTCCGGCTCCACATTTGCATTTATGGCAAATCCAAGCCTTGCTTTCATACCGCTTGAGTATGTCCTGACAGGCTGGTCTATATAATCTCCAAGCTCGGCAAAATCGACTATCTCCGGCTCAAGGCGCTTTATGTCCTCTTGCTTTATACCCATAAGCTGTCCTCTAAAATATATATTTTCGCGCCCTGTAAACTCCGCATCAAAGCCCGCCGTAAGCTCAAGAAGTGCGCTGACCCTGCCATTTATCTCGATCTCGCCCTCGGTTGGGTATATAACCTCTGTGATCATCTTGAGTAGTGTGGACTTGCCTGCGCCATTCCTACCAAAGAGTGCCACAGACTCACCTTTTTCTATACTAAATGAAACATCGTCTATGGCTCTCTTTATTTTCGCCTTTATACGCTTATTAAAAATCGCCTTAAAACGTTGCTTGTCATCTTTGTATAATTTGTATTCCTTTGTAACATTTTTAAATCGTATTGCCGTGCTCAATATTTTCTCCTCTTTGTAATCCGCAAAGGGCTTTCCCAAACCTTTTTATAAGCCTCTTACTATTTTTTTATAAGACATCCGGAATGTCCTTTCTGAGCTTTTTATATGCCCAAAGTGCCAAAATCAGCATTACCGCATATACGATAAAGAAGTTTATTAGCTCGCCCGGATTTTCCCAAAACCATGTCTTATATATGAGGCTGTTTCTAAATCCGTTTGCAACGATCGTAATCGGATTAAACAGCAGGATATTTTTTATAAAATCAATCTCTATGCTGTTGACATCATACATGATACCGGATATCCAAAAGAGTGCCGTTACAACAGCTTTGACAAGGTTTAAAAAATCCTTGCTCATCGCCGAAAGCATACCTGCAAAAAGCGACCACGCATTGAAAAACAGCAACATCAATATCATATAAAAAGGTATCTGAAGCCAGTAGATATCAGGCATCTTGCCATAGCACATAAATATGACCGCCATAATAATGCAAAGCCCTATGTTTATAACAAATTGCGATATGTTGACATATGTCGGAATGGTAGAAACGGGATATTTTATCTTTGTAACAAGATATTTGTATCTTCTTATCGAATCAGCGCCCGTAGTCAATGCGTCACGCATATAAAACCATGGCATCATACCTGCGATCAGCCACAAAAAATAAGGGTAGCCCGCTACCGGTTTGCCGGCTCTCAGTCCTATTGTAAATGCAAAATAAAATACAGCAATAGTAACTGCAGGCTTTGCAATCGCCCACAGCCAGCCAAGTGCGGCTCCCTTATATGTTTTTATTATATCGGATTTGGCTAATTTTAGGATCTGCTTCCTATATTGCCAATGCTCCTGTGTTATTTCCTTTAGTGTGTTCACAAACAGTTCCTTTCCTTCTTGCTGTGTGTGAAAGCGTTTTTACTATTTTAGCATATCATCATTTTTTTGTAAATTTAGCGTCTATTTCGCCGTCACTGTGATAACACTTGATGCGGGGCTGTAATAATAAGCACCGTTTACGCCATTATATGCTTGCACATAATACTGGTATTTCTTCCCTTTTTTAATGTCGTAGTCCGCCCATGCTTGGCTTCCTCCTGTAACTGTCTTCACTTTACTAAAGTTACCACTTGTACCGTTTCTCTTATATACAACATATCCATCTGCTTTATCTGATTTATTCCAGCCAAGCCATACACTGTTACTTGTATATTTATATGCTACAAAGCCTGTTGGCTTCACCGGATTTAGGTTTGTCTTTTTTGAACAAATATTGGAAGCTGCTCCGCATTTCACAGTACCGCTATTATCTTTATATGCTTCTATATAGTAATAATATGTCGTATTATTTTTTATATTATAATCCGCCCATGCTTGGCTTCCTCCTGTAACTGTTGCTACCTTGCTAAAGCTACCGCTTGTACCTGTTCTTCTGTATACATAATAGCCGTCTGCATTAGCTGCCTTATCCCATCCTATCCATAAGCTTTTAGCAGTTTGTTTGTACACTTTGGCATTTGTGGTTTTGCCGGGTGTTATTATTTCTATTGGTTTGAGTTTTACTGTATATTCGTATACTTCCGAATAATCGCTGTAGTAATATTTCCCTGAGACATTTTTATATGCCATAACTTTATAATAATATGTCTGCCCATCCTTTACGTCATAGTCTGCAAATGATACTTTTCCATTTGGTACTGTTTCTATCTTCTTATATTCTCCATTTGCCGAATCTGCTCTATATACTACATATCCGCCGGTATATCCTTCCCAGTCCGAGTCCCATCCAAGCCAGATGCTGTTAGTTGTCACATTATATACCCTGACATTTTCTACGCCACTTGGTTCCTTGCCTTTAGTTGTCACGGTTAAATATTCTGCCGGCGAATAAGAATATGTGCCCGATGAGTTCCTTGTATATGTCATTATCTTGTATGTGTATTGTGTGCTGATATCACAATTAGTATCTGTATACTCCGTTGTTGATACACCTAATGCCTTTATTTTTTCATAATCACCAGTGCTTCCTTCTTTTCGATATATCGCATATCCGTCAACTCCGCTTACTTTATTCCATGCGAGCTTTATTTTTGTATGACCGATTTTGCTGGATTTAAAGGTACGCACTTGTTTTTTATCCGGCACATACCTAAAATTCATATCTACTCTGCCTTCCACACCAGCAACTGAGCCATCAGATGTATATTGCCAATAGGTATAATCTCCCGAATAATTCGCCACATTGTTATACCTTGCTAACCAGATTTCTGCATTTGCACTGACCTCGTCCTTATACATATGGTTATTTAGCATAGTATAATTTGCATATATCATTGGTTCGTAACCTGCGTTTGATATAGTTTTTGAAAAAGCATTGCATATATTTGTCATCGCACGTTTAGAGAGATTTGCCGCAAGCAACCTTCCGTTATCCCCTGCAAATTCATAATCAAGCACGAATGGGAGATCGATATCATAGTCTTTTACAGCTTTCATAAGGTAGTTAGCCTCTTCTATTGCTTCTTTTTCGCTTATCGCTTGTGAAAAAATATATACTCCAACCTTCAGCCCCGCTTGCTTTGCATTTTGAATATTCGTTTTATAATACGGATCAATATTTAGACTGCCATCTCCATAAGTTCTATATGCTACTCTGACTATTACAAAATCGATACCGGCGTTTTTTACCTTTTTGAAATCAATGTCCTTGTTCCATTTTGAAACATCTATCCCTTGTTGAACCTCCCAGCCACTAAATCTTGCATCATGCGTATAAGTTGCTGCGCTCGCATTGCTGGTAGTAATTAACGCAATGCTTATTCCTATAAATATAATTATCAATAAATTTTTTAATTTTGTCATCTTTCTCCTTTTTCTAAATCACTTTTCTGCTTGATTGCTACTAATTTGTCCCTGTTGATTTTATTACACTTGTTACTGTTTTAAATAATATTCTTACATCATTTAAAAATGTTATGTTCTCCGCATACTCATCTTCAAGCCTATGCTTTTCGCTGACTGTAAGCGAGCTTCTGCCACCCACTTGCGCTGCGCCTGTTATCCCGGGTCTTGTCCCCCATTTTTTTTGAGTGAGGTCATCAGTTTCTCTCAAAACATCCGGCCTAAATCCGACAAGGCTCATATCACCTTTGGTAACATTAACTAATTGCGGGAGTTCGTCTAAGCTTGTCTTTCTTAATATGTTTCCTATCTTTGTTATTCTTGCATCATTTTCTTTCGTTGATGTCCCTTGCTTATCAGCATTATTAATCATAGTTCTAAACTTATATATTTTAAATATTTTTCTGTCTTTGCCTACTCGTTCTTGCTTATATATTATCGGTAAACCTGACGAGACCGCTATGCATATCGCTATAATTAGAAATACCGGTGACAAGACAATCAGCAAAATCAATGAAAAAATGGTATCCAGACATCTCTTTACAAATTTTTCATAAATTTTCATATATCTTACTCCTTAGCCTCTTTTAAAATCACTTTCACCACATTTTTTGCTGCGTCTTTTTTGTTTGAAAACCTCTGCATCTTTTTCTCAGTTTCTTTGTAAAAATCTGTATCTTTATCTGACAGCAACTTTATATCCTCTATCATTTCTTCTTTATTGTTTGCTCTCACTGATATGTCGTCAAGATATGTTTTTTTACTAAAATCACCCGTAAGATTTGTCTGTATCAATGGGACACCGCACAATATCGCCTGCATGCCGGCTGTGGAGGTCACTGTAAGTGCTACATCTATAACTCTCAGCATATATTTGAGCTCTCCGTTTTTTTTGGTCAGGAAATTGTCTAAGTCCGAGTACTCTTTTTTATAATCGCAAAAATCGTTTGGATGTGGTCTATTTATGACAAGATATGACTTATTTTGCTTTGCAAATTCATAAAGGCCGTCAAGTGCCTCCTTATTCTCTCTCCTAAGTTTATTACTTCCTTGCCCCTGCCCTAAGAACAATATAACTTTTTTAAAATTATTGCCCCTAATCCCTTTTTTATATTGCTCTACTTTTTTGTTATCAACTTTTAGATCGCCTTCAAATACCGGTTGCCCTGTAACTACAATATCTGTTTCATCTGCCAGTTGTCTTTTTATTATGTCGTTTTTTGCCCAGTCATTCATCACGCATATTTTTGCTCGGTAGGGAGCTTTTTCATGCATCAATGGCAAATCATTTATTCTTACCACCGGTATATTTAGAGATGTCGCCGCTATGCCTGCCGCTGTTTCCATCCTTGGCGAATTTGTTATCAGTAAAACCGATGGGTTTTCTTCTTCTAATATTTTTTTCATAGCGCCAACCGGTAAAAAGGCTTTTCGACCTTTTTGTTCAAATTCCTTTTTTGCTTCTTTTATACCTTTTGCTTGAACTAAATCGTAAAAGCCTATACCGTGGTATGCTATTGAGTCAAGTTCATCAATTCCCTCTGCAAGGCTCTGACCTTGAGTGCAATATTTCCCATACTTAATGATATCATCGCGGTAGGGTAGCACCTGCAAATAATCCTTTACTGTCTTATGGGGGATGTTTTCCTTTTGCAAAATCGCATCTGCCAGTGTCAAAGCCAAAATGGTCACATCCACATCCCTATGTATCTTTAGTTCCTTATATACATTTTTTATTATATTGATATGCCCACCTGCATAACCTACGCAAAAAACTTTTTTCATCCTTCATACCTCTCTATGTTCAGATAGTCTATTACTATGTCAAGCTGTTCTTTTTCTACTCCTTCCAGATCGTTAATGATATAGTCATAATTGCCTTTCATAACATATATGATCAATTTCAGCATCTTTTCTTTTGCTGTGTTATCAAATATATAATTATTTGCGTTCAAAAATTTTGAAAAATCTATCCTTAAATTTCCCCATTCTTGTTTTATTTTTCTGTCTAATACACTATTGATTTTTTCACTCGCTAACTCCGCATTTTGTAAAGTCCCTAAACTTTTAGGTTTATCTGAATAGTAATATCCTATCAAAGGTTTCCTGTCGTTTGGCAATCCGAATTCTTCCAACGCTGTCTGCACGAGTTCTTTTGCTCTGTTTATTCTGCCTTGTATGCACCGGAAAGTAAGTGTGTTATCCCTCGGTGCCGAAACAATAACCGTATTTATCTCCAAAATATAAGGTTTCTTGCCATCTTTTACAATAAAATCAACTCTTGCAAGTCCCTTTGCCCCTACATCCAGTATTGCTTTTTTTGCCATCACGACAACCTCATCTTCTATAGGTGACTCTAAACGATATGTTTGCGAGTCTTCAAACCCTGGTAAATAATGATCTTTTCCTTTGCTAAAATAAATACATTTTGCAATGCTTATACTTTTTGCATTGCTACAGATCACAACTGTACAATCTGATCCTTTTATGTACTCCTCAAGCATTAGCTCTTCTTCTTGCTCAAACAAGTCTCTTATTTCTTTTTCTAAAATATTTCTTTTGGAGATCAATTGAGGTTGCTCTATATCTTTTATTGATTTTAATACTATTGGCAACGAGGCTTCTTCTATCGCTTTTTGCACCTCTATATCATCTTTATGAAGCAAAATTGATTTTGGGGTTCTTAGACCCTTTGATCTTAAATAGTTGTTAGTATTGTATTTATTTTTACAAAATTCTACTACCGCCAAATTTAGATTTAATAAAAAGCCGTTTTCTTCCAGGTAATGTCCTATTTCAATTGCAAGCCTGTGACCTGTTCCTAAAATAACATGTTTCACATCTTTGTCTTTAAAAAACTCTGCGATCCTTTCTTTTTGCCTTAAATCTTGAACAAAAAGATAATCTGCCGTTTCTGCACCTTTTTCATTTAAATTGCCACACACAATTGCCACTTCGTATCCTGATTTATGTAGTTCGCTTGTTATGGCGCCACCGCTCCTGCCGGCGATAAGACCTATGCACTTGCTCATTTTTTTATCTCCTTATCTTTACTTAATTCCCCATTCAATATATTTGCAACTAATATCATTTCTTGGTTTTTAAATAAATATAAGAATAGTGCATAAACGCCTGTCACCACAAACATTTCAATTTTGGCTCTTATGATTACATTTGTTCCAACTAGTGTTGGATTTATTAATTTACTGTACCCCCCCCCAGTGAATTTATAGGTGTTTCATTTACAGTAAACATCTTATGTAGGAATTTTGCAGTTTCCATAACGATTTTTCTCCTTTCATCAATTGGCTCACATATAGCCACTACTTCTGCATCCGAGCTGATAAGGCATAATAGCGCATTTTTAGCAAATTCTTTATCATATTTATCCGTTTCGAGTTGTTGCTCAAGATAATTATAGAAGAAATTAATGCCGCCATCATAAATATTATTTTTATATAGTTCACGTATCCCCGACACATTGACAAAAAGAGCGTTTTGTTCTACAGAATTAATCAATATATCATCCCCTGTTATAGTCAATCTCTTTATAATTCTTTTTGTTGATATCCCAAACTTCTTCAAAGCGTAATCAATGATTAATTCGGCTCTATTTAGTTCAGCTTGGGAAAACTTTATTGCATATGTACTTGTTGTAAGAGCGGATACTATCAAAGTATTTATTTCAAAAAAGTAAAACTTCTCTTTTGAGGCAATTAAATCTATGCGATAAACACCAGGGATCTGAACTATATCATTTATTTTTTTGCACCAGCCAATCAATTCTTCCTCAACTGCCCGGCTTAATGGTTTCGAATACGATGTTTCAAATCCCTTCAGCTGTTCTTCTGATCCTTTGCTCCAATAGATGGGTTGTATTATGAGTTCCTCGGAATTGGAAACAAATACTGTAACATCATTGCCACGGATATATTCTTCTATCATTATCTGTTCCTCTTTTGTCAGCATATCGCTTGCTACAGTTATAAATACTTCTTTATCATCTATCTTCTGTGGTGCAACAAGATCTTTAATTGATTTTAGCACAACAGGAAAGCTCAACTGCTCCGAAATAATTTTTAGATCATCTTCCTTGTCAATTAATTTATCTTCAGGAGTAATAATCCCATGTTTACGCATTGTTTCATTTAAAAGATACTTATTCTTACAAAACTCAAATTTTTCGAGATCAATATTGACATTAATATCTCTGTTTATCAATTCTCTGCATAACTCAATAGCTGCAAAAGGGCCTGTCCCAAATATTACATTTTTAACATTTAACTGTTTGAAGTATTCAATTATTCTTTCGTGCTCTGACAAATCGCATACCAATACATAATCAGCGATATCATATCCCGGTTCCTTCGATTTGCCTATTACAGCTGCAACTTTTAATCCCCTTTTATGCAATTCGCTTGATAACGCGCAACCGCTCCCGCCACCAATTAATCCAATAATTCTCGACATTTAATTTTTTCACCTTCCTAGTTTCTCTTTTAATATATTTATCCCCTGCATTATTTCTTTATTTTTAAACAGATATAAGCATAATGCATAAAGAGCTGTTACCACAAATGCTTTTATTCCACCCCTTATAACTACATTAGCTCCGGCTAATATTGGGCTGATTATCATACTTATCGCTGTACCTATAGTAATGATGAGCAATATTTGTATCGACAATATAAGCATTCTTTTTTTATCTATTTTTTCTATAAATTTACGCGCTGTAAAGATCGATAATGTCATAATCAACAGATATGCTATAACTGTTGCAATTGCAATCCCATATACTCCAATAAACTTTGCTAAGGCTATGCTCAAAACTATGTTCGCAAACATACCTAATATGCCATTAATCATTGCTATTTTATTTTGTTGGAATGCATAATGCGTTCTAATCAATACATCTCTTATGCCTATAAAAATCAGACCTGCCCCATATATAATAAATATTTTTGATGTCATATCTATTGCTTCCTGCCCAAAAGCTCCTCTGCCATACAAAACTTGAACTATCTCTTCTGATGTAGCAAAAATTAAAACAAAGAAAAATCCCATCACAACTATCAATATGCGTATACAATTTTCAAGTTTATTTGTCAGCTCTCCGATCTTTTTTTCTGCAACATAAGTGCTAAAATACGAAAGTAAAACTGTGCATATACTTCCTATTATTAAACTATGTATTGTATTTGTTATGTAGTTGCTATACGAAAGTACAGAGATCGAACCCTCAGCAAGTGTTGAACCTACCGCTTTATCCACTATGTTGTGAAGATATACGCTTCCATTGCTTATAAATAATGGTACACTCAATAATAGTAGTTTTTTTAGTCTTGGATCAGCTTTAGTTGGTTTTATAAGCCTGACATCTGTCCTTTTATACACATTATATATTAAATAAATATCTGCAACTATATAATATGCCAATACGCTCCAGATTAATACATCTACTCCAAATTTTTTTGCACATATTACACACAAGCCTATTGTAATTGCACTCTTTATCAGCCCTTCGAGTTTAGACGGTATAAAATGTTTTTCGGCGTCCAAAATCGCTCTGCACAGTGCCGATATAAACATCGTGGTCATACCTATGGACAAAATTCTTAGATATTTTGCGACCGTAAGCAGCTCTTTTCCTACATAACCCGGAGCTAAAAGCTTCGCCCAAAAGCCGGAAAATAAAAAAACTATAAGCGACAAAAGCAATACAATCGGCGTGCCATATATAACTACATTTGAAGCAAATTGTCTTTTCGCCTTTACAGTCTCATTTGCCATTACATTAGCATACATTGTAAGGAATGTTACCGATATTGATGAAAACAGTACTTCGCCTAAGCTGTCCACAAGCTCGGAAACTAACATATATATATCAGTCGCTCCGGTCGCACCGAAATAGGCCGCTATTACAGCTTGTTTTATAAATCCTATAACCTTTACAATCAATAAAACGACCGTAACATTTCGTATAGATTTAAGCATTGACATGATTTATTTTCTTCTCCATCTCCACCATTATTATAAAATCAATCGCAACCGCCATAAGCAAGCATCCTCCTATAAGTGCTGTAGCTCCCGTAGATAGTCCAAATAGGGATCCATATAAGGATATATTTAATGATATAACTATTGGTAGCATTTCTGCCTTTTTCCTGTATAAATAAAGGATAAATATGACATTAAATATGACAAATATTATTGCCAATAGCAATATCAAAACTGCTATATATTCACCGGCAATATATATAAATTTTCCTAAGCCGTGTCCTAACATCCCGAGAGCCCCTTTGATGCCTCCTCCAAAAAAGTCTATATTCTTAATAAGCATACGGAGGACATACTTTAGAAAGATAACCGCAACAGGTATAAGCAATAATACAAGTACCTTTACCCATCTTTTTTGAAATAGTTTTTTGCCCTGATACGAAAATACACCACCCATAATCGCTGTAAGCAAGCCTACAATAAGCGTCCCACTGCTTACTGTTGTGCAAAGCATTCCTACCAAAAGCATAGCTACATGTTTTGGTCCAAATTGTAAGCCTTTATACAGTTGCACATTGCAAAGCACTATCAGGCTAACCCCATAGAATGCAAATACTATCCTGCCATTCATAACATATAGCAAAAACAATGTAGTGCATAAAAGGAAAAAGGCTCCATATGCATATCCCGATATTGTTCTTTTATATATTTTGACCGTAGCCAACAGATTTCTATAAAGCAGTATGAATATAATCAAACAATAATATGAGAAGCCCTTATTTAATGTAATATCTAATATTTGAGAAAAAATATATCCCGGATATGCAATGAGCAATCTAATGGCGTGTATATCTTTCTCTGCAAACCAATATAGTACGCTCTGATTTTTTTCTAGCAATGCCTCTGCTTGTGGCATAAAAGCAAATTCTTTGCCCAAGAGCATCAAAAGCAAACATGAGGCTATAAAAAAAATATTGATATATATTATGTCTAACAGTTCTCTATTTACCAAAAATATAAAGAGTATAGCTACAAACGGTATAACAAAATAAACACCAAAGCCCACTAAAATCAGCATAACTAAATACTGGACAAACAAAAGGGATGCTATCACCTGTTTTATATCATATAAACTTTTTGCTTCTATTTCTTTACTTTCCATCTTTAAATGCTCTCGTATAAAAAATTATACAACATACCAAAAACAGTCCTATAGCTATTGCAATACACAAGGGAATCATATATTTTGCCTGTTGCTTAAGCTCGCCCATAAATGTTTTAGATTTTTCGGCAAATTCAGTTTTGTCAGCTTTTTTTACTTCTTTTAGAGTCGTATCAAAATATTTTTTACACTCTTTGTTGAAAATTTCTCCAATATTTTCGCTTATTTTTTCGCAATAATCTGAGTTCGAACTGTTAATTGCTACGCTTACCACCATTCCATTACCGGAATAATCCTCTGTTATCATACTGTCATATTCGCTTTTACTTATACTTAGATCCGCTTTATTTACTATCTCCGTATACATCTGATCACCGTGCAAAACAGCTGTAATGATATCCGTGCAACCTGAATAATCCTGCACGCCTTGTAACTCAACAGTTAATTCTTTTTTCGCTCTGTTAATGCTTTCATCGACTATTTTCTTAATTTTTTCTTCATTCTGCTCTGTTATTTTTGCATGCTCACCATAATCAATTATATATACATTCGTTGCAGTATATTTTTCTTTTGGTAAATATACTAAGCCTGCTGAAATTAAAAATGAAAATAAAATCGAAATAATAATTATTATTTTCATCTTCCTCTTTAAAAAAGCACTTATCGTTTCCATTATTATTCTCCCACTATGTCTTTTATTACTTTTTCTAATTGAGTATGTCTTTCTGCAAAGTATTTCTCGCTCTCGCCTTGCAATCTTTTTTCCGTATCTCTTATTTTTTTAATATGCTTACAAAAAAAACTGCTAATATCTTTTTCTTCTTCCGGTTTTATATCCTCTATGAAGCCTCTCGAAAGAATAACTCCATTAGAATGTAACCTATATTGCTCATCTAATATCAAATCTGCCGGCAATCTGCCCGTACCCAGTCTGCTCATACCGCCTATGCCTGTCGGGATGTTTTTTTCACTGACTTTTTTAATAATATTATCCACAGTGCTATCAGTAAGCAGCTCAAACATAAATTTCTTTTTCATCGAGATATGTAGATCGTTTAGCCCTATATGTAACTCATCTATCCCGGAAAGGGATATGATTTCATCAAGGTTGTTAACTGCCTCGATGTGTTCTAAGAGAGGCATAACCCTTGCTCTGCCATCCACTATTTTTAGAAAGGTAGAAACATCCTCCCTTGTTCTGAACATAGGAAGCATTATCATATCCGCTCCCGCATTTATGACTTCATTTATCTCTTCCCTTGATCCCTCATGGATTGGATTTACCCTTACTAATAAATCCGCTTTTTTTATAGTTTCCCTTATCTTATATACGTCTTCAATGGTGTGCCTGGAAATCCTCGTATTTCGACCTATCTGTCTCGTTTCTTTCCCTAAAATCTCCAAATCAACTAGGATCCGATCGACTCCGGCATTTTCTGCACTTTTTGCAAGCTTCTCGTCATTTGTTATAAAAATAAGCTTTAACATTTATACATCCTCTTACTCATTATTCGTTATAGTATATGTTTCGCATACTTCTTCGGTTTTTTCCTTTATCATATTCCCGTTCTTTTTTGCCTCTTTTATCAAGTCTTCTAAATTTTTGAGAAATTCTTGTTCATCTATTTTTAATGGTTGCCCTATATATATCATTTCATTTTCTGTTTTTTGCAGACCTTCTTCATCCATTAAAATTTCTTCATACAGCTTTTCGCCCGGTCGCAATCCTATAATTTCTATTTTTATATCTTCATTAGGCTTATATCCTTTGAGTCTTATCAAATTTTCTGCCAGCTCATAGATGCGAACAGGCTTGCCCATATCTAAAACAAAAATTTCACCACTTTTAGCATAAAGCCCTGCTTGCAATACCAATGTGACTGCTTCCGGTATTGTCATAAAAAACCTTGTGATCTCCTTATGCGTCACTGTCACCGGTCCGCCTTCTTCTATCTGTTTTAAAAATAGCGGTATCACAGAACCATTACTGCCGAGCACATTGCCAAATCTAACTGCCGCAAATTTTGTATATTTTGACAAATTTGCATAACTTTGCACTATCATCTCGCATATGCGCTTTGTCGCTCCCATTATATTTGTAGGTCTAACAGCTTTGTCGGTCGAGATCAAAATAAAATTATCCACATTATATTTTTCTGCTAAACTCACAACATTGAGAGTCCCCATGCAATTATTTTTTATCGCTTCATTTGGAGACTTTTCCATAAGAGGCACGTGTTTGTGTGCAGCCGCATGATAGACCACTTGTGGTGCATATTTCTTAAAAATGTATTCTACCCTGTCATAATCTCTAATCGAACCTATTAAAGCCGATACATCTACCTGAGGATAATGCATCTCTAATTCCGTTTGAATGCTATACGCATTATTTTCGTAAATATCAAAAATAATTAGTTTTTTTGGATTGTTCTGTGCAATTTGTCTACAAAGTTCTGAGCCTATTGACCCGCCACCACCTGTAACAAGTACAACTTTATTTTCAATAAAATCCTTTATTCCGCTTTGATCTACCTTTACCGGCTCTCTGCCCAATAAATCTTCATAGTTAACTTGTCTTATTTTTTCCGATAAAGAGCTTGTCAGACTCTTCGCCACACTTGGTAAAATTTTTACATCTGCCTTTGTATCATTGCAAATATTTATCACTTCTTTTAAATCACTGTTTTCGGCAGATGGCATAGTTATAATGATCTCTTCTATGTCATATTTTTTTACACTTTTAGAAATGTCCTCACGAGTTCCTACTATCGGAACTTTCATTATATACTTATTTTTTTTATTTTTATTATCATCTATAGCACATATTACTTGACCTTTTTTATCTTCTTGTAATTCACGTATTAAAATAGAGCCCGCTGCCCCTGCACCGACAATCATAATGCGTTTTCCGTTGTTTTGTTTTATTTTATTTCTATTAAGATTTTTGATTGTCGCTTTGGAAAATCTTATACAAGAAAAACCAACTATCATTAAAAAGCAACTAAAGAAATAATAGCTTCTTGGCATGCTTTCACGCCCAAGCATATGATAGCTAATAATTATAAATTCCGTTAAGACCGCTGCCTTCAATACATCTAAAAAGTCCACTAGCGTAGCATACGTCCAAACTCTTGTATATAATTTAAAGCTCCACATTATTGCGAAAGTTATCAAGAGATATATCGGAAATGCTGTATATGCCCTTTCAAAATACATTGTTGGTATTTCTTTTAAATCAAATCGAAATGCTAATGCAAAAAAGCTACTTAGCATAACTGCTATAGCATCTGCCAGCATAAGTATAATAATTCTTATATTTTTATTATTTAACACTTTATCTCCTCAATTAACAGTTTTCATCTGCTTAAATATAATAACATAAGTATCTTTAGCTATCAAATCAGCAGAAAAACAAAGGTATAAATTTCAGAATAATTCACAAAATTTATACCTTCTTATTTTATTTCGCTGTCACTGTGATAACACTTGATGCGGGGCTGTAATAATAAGCACCGTTTACGCCATTATATGCTTGCACATAATACTGGTATTTCTTCCCTTTTTTAATGTCGTAGTCCGCCCATGCTTGGCTTCCTCCTGTAACTGTCTTCACTTTACTAAAGTTACCACTTGTACCGTTTCTCTTATATACAACATATCCATCTGCTTTATCTGATTTATTCCAGCCAAGCCATACACTGTTACTTGTATATTTATATGCTACAAAGCCTGTTGGCTTCACCGGATTTAGGTTTGTCTTTTTTGAACAAATATTGGAAGCTGCTCCGCATTTCACAGTACCGCTATTATCTTTATATGCTTCTATATAGTAATAATATGTCGTATTATTTTTTATATTATAATCCGCCCATGCTTGGCTTCCTCCTGTAACTGTTGCTACCTTGCTAAAGCTACCGCTTGTACCTGTTCTTCTGTATACATAATAGCCGTCTGCATTAGCTGCCTTATCCCATCCTATCCATAAGCTTTTAGCAGTTTGTTTGTACACTTTGGCATTTGTGGTTTTGCCGGGTGTTATTATTTCTATTGGTTTGAGTTTTACTGTATATTCGTATACTTCCGAATAATCGCTGTAGTAATATTTCCCTGAGACATTTTTATATGCCATAACTTTATAATAATATGTCTGCCCATCCTTTACGTCATAGTCTGCAAATGATACTTTTCCATTTGGTACTGTTTCTATCTTCTTATATTCTCCATTTGCCGAATCTGCTCTATATACTACATATCCGCCGGTATATCCTTCCCAGTCCGAGTCCCATCCAAGCCAGATGCTGTTAGTTGTCACATTATATACCCTGACATTTTCTACGCCACTTGGTTCCTTGCCTTTAGTTGTCACGGTTAAATATTCTGCCGGCGAATAAGAATATGTGCCCGATGAGTTCCTTGTATATGTCATTATCTTGTATGTGTATTGTGTGCTGATATCACAATTAGTATCTGTATACTCCGTTGTTGATACACCTAATGCCTTTATTTTTTCATAATCACCAGTGCTTCCTTCTTTTCGATATATCGCATATCCGTCAACTCCGCTTACTTTATTCCATGTGAGCTTTATTTTTGTATGACCTACATTTTCTGCTGTTAGCTTCAATCCTGTATTTACGATGCTGATATAATCTGAAGAGGCATATAGATACATCCCCGTAAAATTATACTTTCCTGTAGTCGTAACAATGGCACTTCGAGAGGTATTTAGCACCGGTTCACTCTGCACTTTATAAAAGCCATTATTTTCTTGCCCTCCATTTAAGAGTATAAAGGCGTATTGAGACTGCGCTGGTGTTTTATATAAGACCGTGGAGGATGTACTTGCTTCCTTACGCACATTTAATACCGTATCTCCGTAAGGCATACAGTCTTTAATTCCTAGTGTATATTTTCCATAATCCCTATTGCCACCATTTGCATCCAGCATATATGCATATTGTGCCGCTTTTTCACCCCAATAAGGGTCTGAAGCATAGCTTACATTTATACCGCTTGCTTTATTCCCTAAAAACCCGCCTTTGTGGTATGTATATCCCGGTCTTAAGTATCTTTTTGACATATATGTCTCGGCAAAATCCTGTATACAGGTACTTACATCGCTATAATAATTTGCACTTTGACCAGGCGAGGAATCAACAGCATTTAAACCGAATAAATTATTTTTCGTTAATGCTATATTGCTTTTTCCCCATGCGCTTTCATTTGCCGCAACACCTGTCATCAACAAAGCATTAACCCCATATGTGTCTTGCATAGTTACAAGCGTATTGCCTGTATTGTACATTTTTGAGGATGTCCCTACCTTACTGTTAATCAAAGTATTTAGCTGTGTCCCCGTATAATTTGTTTGACTCCTCAAAGGTAGGTATTGGTAATAATTAAAAAATGGTTCTGTTGAATTTACAGAATTTTTCCTACTTTCATTTCTATAATCCGTCAGCATCGTATTATAATTTGTATAAAAGTAGTGTCCATCATAGCTGTAATATGTTGTATTTGTCTTTAGACAATCGGGAGCAGTTCCATTATTTATACTGTAATATGTTCCGGAAGTCGTCATGTCTGTGCAAATTTTATGGTAAAGATTACCGCCACTTACTTGATAATAGCTCTTAGACTTTACTTGCGAAAGCGACAATACCTGCACATCACTTGAGTCTACAAGACCAACTACACCAGCCAACATAAACTTAACTTTGCCATTTTCCATCCCAATATAAGCAGCATCTGCCCCATATTGACCATGAGTATACCCTGATATGCCAGTTATAGCATCCTTATAGCTTGTTGTTCCGCTTTTTGTCCTAAAGTTAACTATTTCTCCCGTAGTATTTGTTGTTGTCAGACTTCGCAATTTTGCTTTTTTCTGTGTCGCCGTACTTGTCTCCACAATTTTAGGTTCTGCAGTTTCTTCCTTTTTTTCATCTATTCTGTTTTCGTCTCCGTCAAAGTCTTCAATTTGCTCAGTGCTTTGCTGGTTTTCTGTCGCTTTTGCAAGTTGCGATTGTTCTGCAAAAGCAAATGCAAACTGTAGCATCATCGCTAATAATAAAATTGCAAATGTTCTCTTTGTTTTCAATGCGTAAATTTCCTTCCGCTTGTGTTTTTTAGATTTTTATTATATCATTTTTTCTTGCTTTCAGTTCCTTCATTTCACTTTCTACAAGCTCTTTTTTCTGAGTTTTGAGCATGCGATAATAATACTGAGAAGAAATGTTTCTCTGCAAAGTACGGACACTCCAAGTTTGTTCTGCGGCTTCTTTCTCATACCAGTCACGAGCTGCCTTATCTTCTACCTGAAGCAAAATGCGATAATGAGTCCACGAAAGTATTGCTCCAGATTGTTGCCTCACTGAGGCAACAATCTCTGGAAACATCTTGTAAAACTTCAAGCAACGATAAAGAGTACCTTTGTCATATCCCTTGCCATAACGATTTGTCAATTCTTTTGACAGTTTCTTTATAATCTGAAGTCCATATTCAGAACGTTCCTGTCCACCAAGTTCTTCTTCTGCAATTCTGTATCCTAAAAGCCAGTTTCTTTGAACAAGTGCAATATTGACAGCCCGATATGCAACTTTTTGTGAGGACTCAATAATCCCACACATATCCTTTAAGATGTCATCCGTTTTAACAAAATTATCCACAAAACTATTTTGACCGATGTTTTCTAATTTGTTCTCCACAGCTATTGCTCCCTCACTCCGTAGTTTTATGATTCAATTTTTCCTAGTGGCTTCATAGTCGGGAATAATATCACATCTCTTATCGACGGTGCGTCGGTAAGCAGCATAATAACCCTATCTATGCCGATGCCAAGTCCGCCTGTCGGTGGCATACCAACCTCAAGAGCGTTGACAAAGTCGGTATCCATAGGATGCGCCTCATCATCGATACCTGCGTCAAGCTGTGCCTGCTGCTCTGTAAATCTTTCGAGCTGGTCTATCGGATCATTTAATTCCGAAAAAGCATTTGCTATTTCCCAGCCGTTTATATAAGCCTCAAATCTTCTTGTTATACGAGTATCCTCAGGATCTCTTTTTGCAAGCGGTGACACCTCAACAGGATGGCCTGTCACGAAGATAGGACCGTCTAAAAATCCCGGTGCGTCCTCGCAATATTCTTCAAACATCTCTGCGATGATCTTGCCTCTGCTCCATGTCTTTAGCTCGTCATTTTCCATGCCATAGTCCGCTGCCGCCTTTTGCGCCGCCTCGTCAGTGTCTATCTTTGCAAAGTCTACGCCTGTAATCTTCTTTACAGCCTCTGCCATATCTATGCGGTTCCATGGCGGTGTAAGGTCAAATGTTTTGCCCTGATACTCTATCACTATCGATCCTGTCGCCTTGAGCGCGGCTTTTGATACTACTTGCTCAAGCACATTCATTACATCTTCCATATTGGCATATGCCATATAGCATTCCATCGATGTGAACTCAGGGTTGTGATTTCTGTCCATTCCCTCATTTCTAAACATCTTGCCCATCTCATAAACTCTGTCAAGACCGCCTACTATGAGTCTTTTGAGGTACAGTTCATTTGAAATCCTGAGCTTCATATCGAGATTTAGCGTGTTGTGATGAGTCTCAAACGGTCTTGCGTTTGCTCCGCCCGCTATTGTTGTCAGTATAGGAGTGTCAACTTCAAGATATCCGAAGTCTTCCTCCAAAACCTTTTTTATCTCCTTTATGATAGTCGCTCTTTTTACGAATGTATCACGAACGTCCTTATTCATAATAAGGTCGACATATCTCTGTCTGTATCTGAGATCGGTATCCTTTAGTCCCTGCCATTTATTTGGAAGCACTTGCAATGACTTTGAAAGCAGTTTTACTTCATGTGCCTTTACCGAAACTTCGCCGTGTTTTGTCTTAAATACTTCTCCGACAACGCCGATAATGTCGCCGATATCATATGTCTTAAACCACTGGTATTCCTCAGGAGTTATCATATCCTGTCTGACATATATCTGGATGCGCTCTTTTTTGTCCTGTATGTCGATAAAGGAAGCCTTGCCCATACCTCTTTTTGCCATAATCCTGCCGGCAAGAGATACCTCCTTGCCCTCCATATTGTCGAAGTCCTCCTTGATGTCCGCACTGTAATTGTTAACATCCCATGTTTCTTCTACGAATGGATTGCGTCCTGCTTCCTGCAGAGCTTTTAGCTTTTCTCTTCTTATGAGGCGCTGCTCGCTAAGCTCTTCTTCTGTTATCTCTTCAGGCTCATTTGCGACCTGTCCGTTTTTCTTTTCTTCACTCATTTATATTTTTCCTCTCCTTAGTTGCTCACCTGCAAAACATCATAATAAATCTTACCGTCCGGCACTTCTATCTCGACTGTTTCGCCGATTTTTGCACCGATAAGGGCCTTGCCGACTGCTGATTCATTTGAAATCATACCCTTAAACGGATCTGCTTCTGTTGAGCCTACGATTTTATATACAACAACCTCTTCAATGCCATTTTCCTTTAGTGTTACCGTATTGCCGACATTTACGACATCCTTGTCGAGCTCGTCCTCGTCGATAACCTTTGCATTTCTGATCATCGACTCAAGCTTGTTTATCCTCTCCTCAAGCTCAGCCTGCTCTTCTTTTGCCGCATCATATTCGGCATTTTCCGAAAGGTCTCCGAAGCTCCTCGCCTCTTTGATCCTCTCTGCAACCTCTGCTCTTGTAACCGAAACTGCCGTTTCATACTCTTCTTTTATTTTTTCCAGTCCCTCTCTGGTAAGCAATACTTCTTCTGCCATCTTATTTCTCCTTTCGATCTACGATCTCACAGGCTATGTCACTTCGCGATGTCGCAAATGCTACAGCTCCGTATTTTAGTTTTAATTCTATTATATCTCCTATTTTTAAATCTCTTTTTGCATCCTCTATATCTAAAATCGTATGGTCGCTTGATGCGCCTACGACCTTTATGCCGGGCTCTGCCTCTATTAGCTCAAGGTAGCCGTAGTCTATCTTGCCAAGTGCTATAAGCGCTCTTTTTCTTATGCCTCTGTCCTCATACTCGGGTGTAAAGCCAAATGCGTCGCACTTGATATTGCCTTGTGGATATGTCGGTTTGTCCTTAATCTCGACAATCTGCGCCTTTAGCGCAAATACGTCATCTGACAGTCCGTCGATATGACAGTCCCACAAATTTGGCAAATCCTTTGCTATCGCAATCCCCTCGCCTACACGCAACATATTTATTTCGCTTGGCATATCACCATTTACTACAAGCGGTAAGGATGTCGTGCCTCCGCCACTTATATATTGTAGCTTTTTGCCTGTCACGATTTCAAGTTTTTTTTCAAGTGCGATAAGCTCCTCCATTTTTTGTGGCGTCGCTTCGATAGAGCCGTAGCAACCGAGATTTGTGCCGATACCGACAAGCTCCAATTTTTTTGCTTCGCTTGCTATATATTTTGCCGCCTCTATGAGCTCGCTCTCATCCCAAAAGCCTTCTCGCAAATCACCGAGATCCGCCATCAGGATTATTTTATATTTCTTATCAAGCCGATCTTTCCTTCCCTCAGACCTCAGGACTTCACAAAGCTCTTTTTGCTCGCTTATCCTCGCCTCGATCGCCTTTAGCGTCTCAAGCTCGCTTGCAAGGCTTATATCCGTCAATTTTATTAAATCGTCTATTTCCGATATAGCGGGAATTCTCAGCATGAGCCTAGGTATTTCGGGCTTATAGCCTGCGACCTCCTCAAATTGCTCGAGTCTTGATGTTGCTATCATATCGACATCTTGGTCAAGTATGCACCTTGTTGCTTCCTTTATCCCATTAAAGCCCTTGATGACAACAGCGCAGGCTATATTATTTTTGTGGCATAAATCTTTTACGACATTGACATTATTTTTGAGCTTTTTTAAATCCAATACTATCCTTGGATATTCTCTCATTTATTTTCCTCCGCAAATCTTATGACTTTGTTTGAGGTATTCTTTTTTAGAGCTTCTTTTCTTATATTTATCTTTCTTATCTGTTTGTATACAGGATTTTTTTCGTTATATGCGTCTATAACTCTCCATACGAGTTTTTCGCGTTCGCTCTCCGAAACATCATGTCCGTAAAATTCTTCGATGCTCTCCTCATCGATCACGATAGAAGCGGCGATGATCGTATCATTTTTTTGATCTGATTCTATCTGATATACCATGCTTTCCTCGATAATCGGTGAAAGACTGAGTGTATACTCTACTTCCTCAGGATAAACATTTTCACCATTTTTTGTAATAATTACATTTTTTTGTCTACCTGTTATATATGCATATCCCTTATCGTCGATATATCCGAGATCTCCTGTATGGAACCAGCCGCCCTTTAGAGCCTCTTCTGTCTCCTTAGGCATCTTGTAATATCCCATCATGACATTTGGTCCTTGCACGCACAGCTCGCCTATACCTTCTTCATTTTTGTCCTGTACAGACAGCTTTATACCCGGGAATTCTGTTCCTATCGAGGCAGCAACAGGTGCAGTATCAGGATTTAGAGCCGCAAGTGGTGCGCACTCTGTAAGCCCGTAGCCCTGTACCGCATTTATGCCAAATGCTCTGATGCCGTCCAAAACCTCAGGATTTATAGCAGCTCCTCCGCATATCATCATACGCATCCTGCCGCCAAATACGGCTAATATATCTTTAAAGAATACATTTCCTAAATTTATGCCTATCTTTTTAGTCTTGTTATTTAGCTTTATTACCTTCTTTAGGAGCTTCTCCTTGCCTTGCTTTCTGACATTTTGCCATATCTTTTTATACAATTTTTCGAAAATAGCAGGCACACCGAGAAACATTGTCGGTTTTACTTCTGCTAAATTCTTTGTTATATACTTTAGGCCCTCGCAATATGCTATCGCAGCACCTTTATAAAGTGGCATCAAAAATCCGCATGTACATTCGTACGTATGGTGTACAGGCAACACAGAAAAGAATATATCATCCGGAAATACCTTTAGCACGGTCGGCGCAACCATAAGGTCGCTTGCGAGATTTTTATGAGAAAGCATAACGCCCTTTGATCTGCCTGTTGTACCGGATGTAAAAAGTAGCACGCTCATAGCTTCTGTATCTATCTCAATATCTAAATAGTCTCTGTTGCCGGCTGCCAGTAGTTTCTTTCCTGTTTCAAGGAGCTTACTCCACGAAAGCGCAACATCGCTGTCCTCGTGCTTGTCCATATTTATAAGTACGGCAAGCATATTTGTATTTTTTTCTTTGATGTCGGCAAAGGTTTTTTCGTGCTTGTCATCAAATATAACTGCGCTTACCTCGCCCTCTTTTATAAACTCCTCGAGAGCCTCTGCCGGTAGTCCCTTGTCGAGTGGCACAACTACACCGACACCGCAGACAGTTGCAAGATATGACAGCGCCCATCTCGATGAGTTTTCTCCTATAACTGCGATCCTCTTGTCCTTTAGCTTTAGAGAAACAAGCGCTGTACCAAGTGCATTCATATCCTTTAACAGCTGTGTGTATTTAGTGGTTTTATAAGGTTCGCCCTTTCGCACTTTCTCATAAAAGCACACATTGTCAGGAAACTCCGCAACGCTACTCCTAATCATATCTCTGACATCTGTTATAGGTCTGGAATCCCTATACTTAACTGTCGGTCTCGGATCGTTTTGAACCTGCGCAACTATCGCCTCCGCCCATTTTCTGTTTTCTTCCATATTTGTTGCCATACTTTATACTCCTCCATTTAAATTGCTTTGCACATGCCTTTTTATTTTTTGCGTTGTAGTTTTCTCAAAATCCGTCTTTCGTATACTAAATCGCTTAACGCGCTTATATGTCGGCATTTTTTCGTTTGCCTCATCAACGATTGTCTGCATAAGATCGTTTAGCTCCATAGGCGATAAGTCTCCTTTTTTCTCCTCTATGAATGGATAATTTGGATATATCTCCGCCTTTACCACAACATCGTTATTTCTTTCGCCCTCTATGCCATGTACTAAAACTTCTTGTATATATTCACTTTCCAGAAGGTAATACTCTACCTCTTCCGGGAAAATGTTTTTACCGTTTTTTGTCACAATGACGCTCTTTTTCCTACCCGAAATATATAAAAAGCCGTCATCGTCCATATATCCGTAATCACCTGTATAAAGCCAGCCGTCCCTGATAGCCTCCTTTGTGGCTTCCTCATTTTTATAGTAGCCAAGCATCACAGACGGCCCTTTGCATATGATCTCGCCTACACCATTTTCGTCCTCGTCTACAATCTTTATCTCCGTGCCCGGCATCGGAAGTCCTGCCGCAGCAGGCTTGCTGTATCTGTCCTTATTTACTGCGATGATAGGCGCGCATTCCGTCATACCATAGCCCTGTATCATCGTAAAGCCCATCGCCTGATAGTCCTCTATGACCTCCGGATTTATCGCCGCTCCACCGGCTATAAATATGCTTATCTCGCCGCCTGTCGCCTCGTGCACCTGCCCGAACAGTTTTTTTACTATCTTAGGATGATTATACAGCTTCAATTTCTTTGAGATATTTATCATCCTTCGCAATTTTTCTGCGCTACCTGCCTTTTCGCTCTTTTTCCAAATCTTTTTGTGCATCGTCTCAAATATGAGCGGTACTGCGAGCATAACATTTGCAGGTATCTCTGCCATATTTTCCTGTATGTGCTTTAGCCCCTCACAAATAGCGATCTGCATTCCCTGATAAAGGCCTGTCATAATATGACATGTCATCTCATATGTGTGATGCATAGGAAGTACCGAAAGACCTATACCGCCGTCGATAATTTTTACATATTTTGACATATTGTATACGTTTGAGGTTATGTTTTTATGGCTGAGCATAACGCCCTTCGCAAGGCCCGTTGTTCCTGATGTAAAGAGAAGGACTGCAAGTGCATTTACATCTATCTGCGCATCTATAAAATCTCTGCTACCTTTTTTTATGAGCTCATTTCCCTGTTCTATGAGCGTATATATGCTATCCGGCTGTGCTTCGCACATATCATCTGTGCCGAGTGGTCTTCGTATGTCCCATACTTTATCCATAAAGACAAAATAATTTATGCCATTTGCTTCGCATTTATCTCTTATCGCATCGACTGTCTTTTTTGCCTTTTTTGAATAAAATACAGCACTTACGCCCGCTCTTTTTAGCAGATTAAATACCTCCTCTGCCTTTAGCTCACGGTCGATCGGCACGATGATGCCTGTACCGTTTACTGTTGCAAAATATGTCAAAACCCACTCATAGCTATTTTCACCGATGAGTGCGATTTTTTTGCCCAAAAGCCCCATATCTATCAGCTTTGTGCCAAGTCCGTTTATGTCATTTAAAAATTGCTCATACGATATGCCTTTGTATTTACCATCAGCTTTATCCTTGACAAGAAAGGCATTCCTCTGCCCGTAGCGATCCACACTGCCTAAAATCAAATCCTTTAGGTCGGTAACCTCTCTTTGCGTATATAAGCTGTCCTTATATTTTATACTATTCATACTCTTCTCTTTTGATTTTATTTTTTGATCTTATTTTTCATCGATATATTTGCTAAAAATCTCGATAGCATCGCTTATGCAGCCGTCACACGACCTCAAAACTTCGCCTGTTTCGATGCCCTTTAGCTCCTTGCAAATTATCGATTTGTTTTTTTCTTCAAATTGATCCATAAGCCCTTTTGCTATTTTATATGTAGCCTGCTTTGTTGCCGGTTTTTGCACATTGCCGTCCGCATTTTCGAGTCCTGTAAGCATAACCATTGCAGTGACTGCGCCGCAAGTAGCCTTGCTTCCTGCGATACCGCCGCCAAAGCCCTCGCTTATTTTTAAAAGTATATCCTCGTCTACGCCATATCTATCCGCAAACGAACAGATGACAGCTTGTGCACAATTATATCCGTTTTTTCTCTTTTGCTGTGCTACTTCCAATCTTTCCTGTAATTTCATTTCATTTACCTCCCATTAAATTGTTATTATATCATAATATACCTGCATTCTTCAATGGATGAATCAAACTTGCAAATGCCGTTATATGGGCAATAGGTGCAGGCATTTTTGCCACCCGGTTTTCTGTCTTTTTTTGGCTTTATCTCTATTATGCCATCCGCAATTTTTTTAGACATATCCTCGATAACCCCGGACATTCCCAAAAGCAGGTCATCAAACTGCTCCTTGCTCAGCTTATGTTTATTAGCTCTGCTTGTATTGCCCTCAAAACCTTTGCAACCCGGGTCTGAGACATCTAAGAATTGCTTGTCATCTACAAAAAATCCGTCGACCTTATATGACATTTCTCTTTTTTCTGCAAGCGCCATATTAAATGCTTGCGCATCGTCTCCGTCTGCCCCGCCATTTTTGATTTTGATATCTCTCGCCTTTAGCGTTGCATCGTGGAGCTGCATATAAAATGCGCCGCCCGGTTTGAGTCCAAGCCCCATGCTTGCAAACAGATATATAAAGAGCTGGAGCTTCATACCGCTTTTGGCATATTTTTCGTCATACTGATTTTTGCCTGTCTTGTAATCGATAACCTTGCTATAATCACCGTCCAAAATGTCAAGCCTGTCGATTCGTCCTTCTATAAAAATATTTCTTTCTTCTTTATTTGCCCCAGCTTTATTTGCTTCTGCTTTATCTGCCCCGGCTACATTTGCTCCTGTTGCATTTACCACGGTTGCATTTGCTCCGGCTACGTCGTCAATCAGAGCACCCTTTATCTCTATCGGTGGCACTCTTTTGCCTTTTCCAAATGGCTGTTCAAAAAGCATTTCCTTGATAGTGCCGGCTCGAACCTGACTTACGATCGCCCACATAGCATCCTCGCAAACATTGCCCAGTCTCTGCACCCTATAGTCTTGCTTTTCATCGCCCCTCAAAAGGCCTTCCTCATACTCCTCTGAGATAGTCCCAAGTGTATCTCGAACAAGCGACCTTATATCCTCCTCACTTGCAGTCATCCACGGCGAAGCCTGATCCGTCACTGCAAGTCCGTTTTTCTTTAAATTCTTTGAAAGCTTCCTCGAAACCGTCGTGATACAGTCGTGATAGACCGTGCCGACATCAAGCGGACTGACCTGATACTTTCTTTCCTCCCTTGCCTTCATACCATACTGCATAAAATGGTGGAAAGGACATTCTCCGAATTTTTCGAGCTCTGTCGGGCTTAAGACAATTGCCTCTCCGTTTTTCTT
The DNA here is from genome assembly GCA_963634825.1 of uncultured Porphyromonadaceae bacterium. GTDB lineage: Bacteria > Bacillota > Clostridia > Peptostreptococcales > Anaerovoracaceae > Gallibacter. The sequence goes on from CAVHCP010000004.1 coordinate 42,308, forward strand.
ATATAATAGCTCCGCATCATCTGCGCTTATATTTTCTACCTGTATTTTAGCGAAGATAATATCTACAAGCTTTTGCACCTCTTCTTTTTGTACAAACCAAGAAAATACTTCTTGCCATTCTTCGCTCAGATCTGTGCCGTCCTTTGTAGCGTTTATTGCCAGCAAAAGATTACTCTCTCTTGCTTCTTTGCCACCAATCAAATCTCCGGCACTGCCCTCCTCAAAGACATCTTTTTTAGGCTTTATTCCTAAATTTTCTTCTATCTCTGTAAATACATCGGACGGGTTGACCTCTCTGCCCTCATCATCGGATGCGGCATAGCTAATGTAAATTTCTTCCATCGCATTGCCCATATTTCGGTAGATTGCCATTTCCTCTTCCATAGCTATCTCGCGCGAAAGCGTGCAAATTTTTATATCCTTTGATGACAAAAGCTCTCTTTCGTCCTCGTTTAAAATACCCTCATTTACACCCTCTGCCGGCAAAATTCCGTCTATGGCATCAACTATGACAAGCGCTTTGACTATCGCCTGCCTTGACCTTCGCATGTTGCCCATAGTAAGGCCGTCAGCAGCAGGCGGTATGAGTCCTATCTTTATCGACTTTAGACCCATATCCAAAATATCTGCAAATTCCTTTTGCGAAACCTCTTCATCACCTATCAGAGTATTTAGTTGCTCCAATATTTCACAGATTTTGCCCCAGATTTGTGTCGTCTCCTCAGCATATTCGAGGTTGCCTGCTTCCTCCTGACAGTCTGCAAGCTCTGTTAACTTTTCGTTAATACAAATATCCTTTTCGAGCGTATTTTTGAGTACTTCTGTCATCTGCCCGATAGTTTTTGCCTCATTAAATGTCTTTACAAAACCCATAATCGGCGATATTGCAAGCTCCCTTATTTCATTTAGCTTTTGCAACTTCTCTTCGCCATATTTTTTCTTGCCTTTTTGTAGCTCGCAAATCCAGCTCTTGCCGTCAAGGGCATATCTTTCGGCATATATCTCTAGCATATCCACATCATTGCTTTCGCAAATCAGACCCGTCTTTAAACATCTGATGACATCGTCCTTCCTGTAATATTTAATGGCAATCTGCAAAAGCATCCTTATACAGGTTACAGTCGGATGCGTCATAATATCTTTTTTTTCATCGACAAAAAGATTTATTCCGTGTTGCGCAAAAACTCTTTTGTAAAGTGGCGCACTATCCGTAAGCCTATTTGAAATAAGTGCGATATCTCTATATCTGTAACCTTTATCACGGACAAGCGAAAGCACATATGCGGCTACCGTTGTCGCCTCACTATATGCATTTGCGGCTCTCATAAGTGTGTATTTTACATCTCTGTCAAACTTGTATTTGTCATCTATCTTTGTTACCGGCGCATTATATTCTTTTTTTAATCTCGCGATAAGCGCCCCCGTCAACTCGCTTGCAGGCTCCTCTCGGTATGTCAAAACTATATTTACGCTTTTAGCACTCTCGCTTAAGCTCCTTATAATCGCCATATTTTTTTCCGCAAAGGAATCAAAGCCGTATATCCAAATGTCACTTTTTGCTATAAACTCCGCCTCATGTATTTTGCTTATAAAAAAGTCTAGATAATCGATGTTGTCCATATATTTGCCATTTGTATACTCTTCATAGCTTTTAAATACAGTCAATACCTCCGAGAGTTTTCGCTTTAGGAGAGTATCGCCTTCTATGTTTTCTATCACTTTGCTAAGAAGCTGTGGCGTAGTCTCGTGCTGCTTCATGTCGGAAATTAAATCGTTTAATAACGATATAAACTCTTGATTAGTCGCATTGCTTCCGAAGATTTCAAGGCTTCCTCTATTTTCCCTGACGATCTTTGTAAGCAGCATCTGCCTACCCTCTTGGCTTATGACATTTTGCTTGCCTCCCGTCTTTGATATTACCATATGGCATAATCCCGAGAAGGATACAACCTGTATATCTGTCAGAGCTTCTTTTTTTGTATATGTCAAAGCATCCCTGTCCATTTGTAATGTAAATTGTTCCGGGACTATCACAAGTGTTCTTCCTTGCGCATTTTCAAATAAAAATCTTGCCTTATCTATATCTGCTTCCGCATAAAATACATTTAACATATCCTTACCTCGCAAGTGCGTACTAAATCAAATGTGCTAAATTTTCATAGTCAGCGATATCTTTTGCTTGTCCCTATCTACGCTCAAAATCTTTACCTTGACCGTGTCGCCGACAGCAACCACATCCATAGGATGTTTGATATATTTTGTGCTAAGCTGTGAAATATGTACAAGCCCGTCATTTTTGACGCCTATATCCACAAATGCTCCAAAATCCACCACATTTCTGACTGTGCCCATCATCTCCATGCCCTCTGTCAGATCATCGAAGCTTTTGACATCAGTCCTAAATATCACCTGCGGCGCCACGTCTCTCGGATCTCGCGCCGGTTTTTTGATTTCTTCAACTATGTCCTTTATTGTAAATTCGCCTATCTCAAGCTCATCAGCCAGCTCTCTCAGAGAGTATCCGTTTTTTCTAAGCTTTTCTTCTATTTTGTCGTCGCCACCCTTTGCCAGCTGTGCCTTGTCGATCTTTATTTTTGCAAGCAATTTTTCGGCTGCAGCATACGACTCTGGGTGTACGGCTGTCGCATCAAGCGGATTTTTGCCGCCCACAATTCGCAAAAAGCCTGCACACTGCTCATATGCTTTTGGGCCGAGCTTTGCAACCTTGTTTAGCTCCTTTCGCTCGTTAAATCTGCCGTGCTCCTCACGGTATGCGACTATATTTTTTGCAATACTGCTATTTATTCCTGCCACATGCTCAAGAAGTGAAGCTGATGCGGTATTTAAATTTACGCCGACCTTATTTACGCAATCCTCCACGACATCATCAAGCGCCTTTTCGAGATTTTTTTGATTTATATCGTGCTGATACTGTCCGACGCCTATGCTCTTTATCGGAATTTTAACAAGCTCCGCAAGGGGATCCTGAAGCCTCCTGCCAAGCGACATCGCACCTCTTGTCGTAACATCAAGGTCGGGATATTCCTGTGCCGCAAGCTTTGAAGCCGAATATACCGAAGCTCCCGCCTCATTTACAATCGTATATTTGATATCTCTGCCACTGTCCTTTATGTAGCTTGCGATGACCTCCTCTGTTTCTCTGCCTGCCGTACCATTGCCTATCACAATTGTATTGATATCATATTTGTCGATGATTTTATCGAGCACTCGCCTTGTACCTGCTATGTCCTCCTTTGGCTTTGTCGGATAAATAGTCGTATATGCAAGGAGTCTGCCGGTCTCATCTAAAACAGCAACCTTACAGCCTGTCCTATATCCCGGGTCTATCGCAATCACTCTCGCCTGTTTTACAGGTGGCGTCATAAGGAGCTTTTCTGTATTTTTAGCAAATACATTTACAGCCTCTGCCTCTGCTCTTTCCGTCAGTATGCTTCGCATCTCTCGCTCCACGGTCGGCTGTATAAGTCTTTTATATGAGTCTTCCACCGTCTCCCTTAGAAGGCCTGCAAATATGGATTTTTTGTTTGTAATAACCTCTCCTTCGATAGCCTCCGTCATCCTTTTTGCATCTACCTGCACTTTTACTTTTATAAACTTCTCTTTTTCGCCTCTGTTTATCGCAAGTATCCTATGGTTTGGTATCTTTGATATCGGTTCGCTCGCACCATAATATTTCTCATAAACGGACTTCGCCTCGCTGTCAACGGCTTCGCTCACAATCATGCCTTCCTCGCCTGTCATATCCCTGATGAGATCTATCACGTTGATATCATCGGAAATCATCTCCGCTATGATATCGCAAGCTCCGCTTATTGCGTCCTCCGGCGTATTTACTTCTTTTTCCGGATTGATATATGCTGTTGCTAATTTTTCTATTTCCTTTTCGGCGCCTTCCTCGCAAGTATCCTCTGTGATTTCCTGTGCGAATATCAAAAGCGCAAGCGGTTCAAGACCTTTCGCCTTTGCCTTTGACGCTCTCGTTGCTTTCTTTTGTTTATACGGCTTATATAAATCCTCAACCCTTTGCAACACCTCAGCCGCCAAGATTTCGCTCTTTAACTCGTCTGTCAGCTTGCCCTGCTCAGCGATAAGATTTATGACTTCCTCTTTTCTCTTCTCAAGCCCTCTCAAATATGTGAGCCTGTCATTTAGCTCCCTTAGGATGTCATCATCAAGCCCGCCTGTCGCTTCCTTTCTGTATCTTGCTATAAAAGGGATACTGCTCCCCTCATCTATGAGATTTACAGTCGCCTCGACTTGTCTTTCCCTAATTTTAAATTCTGTCGCTATCTTTTTTATAATATCAGTCACACTTATCTCCTTTTTGTCTTATCTCTTTTGTCTTATATTTCTCAAAAAATTTATATTCCCAGCTCGCTTTTTGCAAAGATACATCTTGCCTCTACACCTAAAGTTGTTTTAATTCCTCGTCTATAAAATATTGCAAATCTCCGTCAAGCACCTTATCTACATTGCCGACCTCCGCGCCCGTCCTGTGGTCCTTTACCATCGTATATGGGTGGAAAACATACGACCTGATTTGGCTGCCCCATGTGATCTGCGAAAAATCTCCTTTTAGTTCCTTTAGATTTTCCTTGTGCTGCTCCTCCGCAAGCTCAATGAGCTTTGATTTCAAAATTTTCATAGCCATATCCTTATTTTGATGCTGCGATCTCTCATTTTGACATGATACGACTATATTTGTCGGAATATGGGTAATACGCACAGCCGAGTCCGTCTTGTTGACATGCTGACCGCCTGCACCGCCCGATCTAAAGGTATCAATCCTCAAGTCCTCCGGATCTATCTCGACTGATATGTCGTCATCTATCTGAGGCATCACATCAACCGATGCAAATGAGGTATGCCTTCTGCCGGACGAATCATACGGCGAAATCCTCACAAGCCTGTGCACGCCTTTTTCATTTTTTAGATATCCATAAGCATTTTCGCCCTCAACTGTCATCGTCGCAGACTTTATACCGCCCTCGGTATCTTCCTGCAAATATATGAGCTTTACTTTATATCCGTTTTGCTCGCCATATCTTGTATACATACGCAAAAGTATCTCCGCCCAGTCCTGCGCATCTGTGCCGCCGGAGCCCGCATGAATGGAAAGTATGGCATTATTCGCATCGTACTCGCCTGTAAGCAAAGTCTTTATCTTTATCTTATCAAGGTCTTTTATAAAATCAGAAGAAAGCTCAAGAGCTTCTCTTGCGCTTTCTTCGTCATTTTCTTCTTCTGCGAGCTGTAGCAAAATTTCAATGTCGGAAATTTTTTCTACAAGGTTTTCATATTCCAACAGCTTGTCGGTAAGAGCCTTTTTGCTTTTTAAAATTTCCTCTGCTTTTTCTGCATCGCTCCAAAAATTTTCTTTTACTGTCAGCTTTGTAAGCTCGTCAATTTTTTCCTTTAGCCCTGCCGGGTCAAAGGGACTCACCTACCTCTTTTATCCCTGCTTCAAACTCAGGTAGCTTGCTTTTTATCTCGTCAAGCATAATCATATTTTCACATCCTTTATACATTTGTCTTTATTACTTAGTTGCTTAGTTGCTTAGTTGCTTGTTTGCTTTTGTGCTGTTTTTGCTCGCTCTTTGGCTGTTTTGGGTTGTTTTAGCCTGCTTTTGCTCGCTTTTGGTCTATTCTTTTTTGCCTATTCCATATCTACTCATTTTTGCCACAGCAATGCTTATATTTTTTACCGCTTCCGCATGGGCAAGGATCATTTCTGCCAACCTTAGGCTGTTCTCTTCTGATAGGCTCCTTTTTAGGCTCTCTTTCCGGCACATCTGCTTCGCCCGGCATTCCCTGACTTGCCGCCTGCTCTGCCATAATTTCTCTTTCCACCTCAGAAACGTCCTCTTTTTTCTCTTCTCCGTCTCCGATAATCGCCTTACGCTCTGTATTTGTAGCGATAGTAACATTGAAGCAGAACTTAACTGTGTCTTCCTTGATAGCGGCTATCATCTCCTCGAACATATCGAAGCCTTCCTGCGCATATGCAGCCGCAGGGTCCTGCTGTCCGTAACCTCGAAGTCCGATACCGCTCTTTAGCTGATCCATCGCATCGATGTGATCCATCCATTTATTGTCAACAACTCTTATGAGGATCATGCGCTCAAGCTCACGCATGCGCTCCTCGCCGATTTCATTTTCTTTTTCGGTATAAAGGTCTGCAAATTTTTGCTTGATCTCATCAAGGAGGCTATCCTCTGTCATCTCCAAAAGATGCTCTTTGCTTGTGTCAATAGTATCAAATCTCGCACATATTCTCCTTAGATTTTTTATGAGCGTTTCAAAATCCCACTCCTCAGGGAATTTACTTTCTGCTGTTATCGGCATAACGCAATTTTCGATAAGCTCGTGAGTCATATGCTCGATGTATTCCTTTAGATCCTCGCCAAAGAGTACTTTTTTACGCTCGCCGTAAATAATTTCCCTCTGCTTGTTCATGACATTGTCGTACTGGAGTACGTATTTTCTTATACCAAAGTTTTTGCCCTCGACCTTTTTCTGAGCATTTTCGATAGAGCGCGTAATCATCTTAGCTTCTATCGCTTCGTCCTCTTCAAAGCCCATCTTTTGTACGATAGACTGCATACGATCTCCGCCAAACAGTCTGAGAAGCTCGTCTTCCATTGAGATACAAAATACAGTTTCTCCCGGATCTCCCTGACGACCCGAACGACCTCTGAGCTGGTTATCTATACGCCTTGACTCGTGTCTTTCTGTACCGATGATGCAAAGTCCACCGGCATCCCTAACCCTCTGCTGCTCTTCTTTTCTTTCATCTTTAAATTTATCGTGAAGCCTTGTAAACTCCGCTCTTGCCTCGAGTATTTCCTTGTCGTCAGTCGGAATCAAAGTCGATGCATATGCTATTATGTCAGACGAATATCCCGCCTTTGCCATTTCCTTTTTGGCTTCAAACTCAGGATTACCTCCGAGTATGATGTCGGTACCTCTACCTGCCATATTTGTGGCGATTGTGATAGCACCCTCACGACCTGCTTCTGCAACTATCTGCGCTTCCTTTTCGTGGTTTTTCGCATTTAGGATATTAAAATGCTTGATGCCTCTCTTTTTTAGCATATCGGCTATGAGTTCCGAATTTTCTATTGAAATAGTGCCGACCAATACAGGTTGACCTTTTTTGTGCGCCGCCTCGACCCTGTCTGCTATCGCATGATACTTGCCACGCTCTGTACTGTATACGGCGTCATTATTGTCTATCCTTGCGATTGGCTTGTTTGTCGGAATTACAACAACGTCCATATTATATATATCTCTGAATTCGTCTTCTTCTGTCTTTGCTGTACCTGTCATACCCGCAAGCTTTTGGTACATCCTGAAGTAGTTTTGAAGCGTGATAGTCGCAAGTGTTTTTGACTCGGACTTGATCTTTACATGCTCCTTTGATTCGATCGCCTGGTGAAGTCCGTCACTGTATCTTCTTCCAAACATAAGACGACCTGTAAATTCGTCAACTATGATTATCTCGCCATCCTTTACGATATAATCAACATCCCTCCTCATAATATAATGCGCTTTTAGTGCCTGCATTACATGGTGGTTTATCTCCATATGCTCAGGATCGGCAAAGTTTTCAATATCAAAATACTGCTCGCACTTTATGATACCATCGTCTGTAAGCATTATCTGCTTGTCCTTTTCCTCGATAGTATAGTCTTCTTCCTTTTTGAGCGTTCTCACAAATGCGTCAGCTCTCTTATACATATCTGTCGACTTGTCGCCCTTACCCGAAATGATAAGAGGCGTTCTCGCCTCATCGACCAAAATAGAGTCAACCTCGTCGACAATCGCATAGTTGAGCTCACGCTGCATCATATCCTCTTTGTACAAAACCATATTGTCTCTGAGGTAATCAAAGCCATACTCATTGTTTGTACCATATGTTATATCTGCCTGATATGCGGCTCTTCTCTCCTCGGAATCAATACCGTGCACAACGCAGCCGACCGAAAGCCCAAGGAAATTGTAGCATTTGCCCATCCATTCGCAGTCACGCTTTGCAAGATAATCGTTGACTGTTACAACGTGCACACCCTTGCCCTCAAGTGCATTTAGATATACCGGAAGTGTTGCCACAAGCGTTTTACCTTCACCTGTTTTCATCTCGGAAATCCTGCCCTGGTGCAGTACAACGCCACCGATTAGCTGCACTCTAAAGTGCTTCATGCCAAGCGTCCTTGCCGCAGCTTCTCTACAAACCGCAAACGCCTCAGGCAAAATATCGTCAAGCGTTTCGCCATTTTGCAGTCTTTCTTTGAACTCAGGCGTTTTTGCTTGAAGCTCCGTATCCGAAAGCGCCTGCATACTTTCGTCAAGCGCCTCTATCTTATCTACAATTTTCTCTACTTTTTTTACTTCCTTTGCGTTTAGGTCGCCAAAAATCTTTTCCTTAAAACCCATTTTATACCTTCCTCATTTCTTTCTTATTCTATTATCGTATGCTTTTTATGACATACTACATCTGCTTCCTTAAATTTGTTTTAAAATATTCTTTGATTATACCACAAACTGCGGGTTGCTTCAAAACAAGTACATCAAATAAGTGCATCAAAAAACTGCACCTTGTGAATGTGCAGTTTTTAAATATTTTTATCTTGTGCTTTTTATCTATTACAGTACCTTGCTCAAAAAGTCCTTTACCCTGTCTTCCTTAGGATTATCAAAAAGCTCTGCCGGTGTGCCTTCTTCAACAATAGAGCCATCGTCCATAAAAATTACTCTGTCGGCAACCTCCCTTGCAAATCCCATTTCGTGAGTCACGATAACCATTGTCATTCCTTGAGCGGCAAGCTCCTTCATAACTGCAAGTACATCGCCTACCATCTCGGGGTCGAGCGCTGATGTCGGTTCGTCAAACAGCATAGCCTCGGGCTCCATAGCAAGCGCTCTTGCTATCGCTACCCTCTGTTGCTGCCCACCGGAAAGAGATCTCGGATATGCCTCTGCTTTATCAGAAAGTCCTACAGTTTCCAAAAGCTCCTTCGCCTTCTTCTCTGCATTCTCCTGCGACATACCCAGCACATTTATCGGCGCCATGGTGATATTTTGCAAAACATTTTTATGTGGAAAAAGATTGAAGTTTTGGAATACCATTCCAAGCTTTTGTCTCGCCTTATTTATATCAATTTCGGGCGTATTGATAAGCTCGTCATCAAGATATACTTCGCCTGCCGTAGGCGCCTCAAGAAGATTTAGACATCTCAAAAATGTGCTTTTGCCCGAGCCCGACGGTCCGATCACGCAGACTACTTCGCCTTTTTTTATATTTTCATTTATATCCTTTAAAACCTCGTGGTCGCCAAAGCTTTTATATAAATTTTTAACCTTTAACATCTCTTGACATCTTCCTTTCCAGTAATCCCATAAGCTTTGATAGCGGTATAGTCAAAGTCATGTATACGAATGCCGTACCAAGATATGCCGGCCAATATATAAATGTCGAAGAAGCCCAAAGCATACTCGCTCTTGTTATATCCGTTACGGATATTACGGAAAGTACAGCCGTTTCCTTGATCAGCGTTACAAACTCGTTTCCAAGCGCAGGAATGATTATTTTAAATGCCTGCGGTATAACGACCAGTTTCATAGTTTTTGCATGCGACATACCAAGCGACCTTGCCGCTTCTGTCTGTCCCTTATCTACTGCCTGGAGTCCCGCACGAATAATCTCTGCCACATATGCAGACGAGTTAACTCCGCACGCTATGATGCTCGGAATTATAGGCGTAGGCCACCTAAATGATATACCTAAACTTTGAATAACCATAGGTAATCCAAAATACAAAATCAACGCCTGTACAATCAGAGGCGTACCCCTAAGCATTTCTACATATACAGTTGCAATCCCTCGCAGCACTTTTTTCTTTGACAGTCTGCATAATGCAATTACAAGTCCCAAAACTACTCCAAGCACAACAGCTACACTGCAGATAAGCAGTGTAGTTGTCGCTCCACTATATGCAACTTGTATACCTTTTATATAATCTTGCATAAAATGATTTTCTCCTTTTGTCAATTCCTATTTTGTCATTTTTATGTTTGTAGTCCACCTATTACTCTGCAAGTCCCCACTTTTCGAGAAGCTTGTCATAAGTGCCGTTTTCTTTTACATTCTTTAGACCCTTATTGATTTTGTCAAGAAGCTCTGAGTTGCCCTTCTTAACTGCGATACCATATCCTTCTTCTGTTAGGTTGTCGCCAACAATTTTGATAACATCAGGCTGTTTGTTCATATATTCGAGTGTTACAGGTTTGTCGTTTAGAAGTGCTACTACATCTCCGTTTTTAAGAGCCTGCACTGCATCACTTACCTTGTCATAAATAACTGCTTCGCCGATCTTACCGTCTTTTTCGAGCTGCTGAGCGATGTCTGCACTACTTGTACCGATCTGTGCTGCAACCTTTGAAGTAGAAGTCAAATCGTCTTTTCCCTTAATAGTATTGTTGTCCTTAGTTACTGCAAGCACAACGCCTGATTCGAAGTAAACGTCTGAGAAATCAGCCTGTTCTTTACGCTCATCATTAGCCCACATACCTGCAGCTACGATATCAGCATTGTCTGACTGAAGTGCCGGAATAAGTCCGTCAAAGCCCATGCTTACGAATTCTACTTCAAATCCTTGATCCTCTGCAATAGCTTCCATTAGGTCCATATCAAAGCCATCGATTTCTCCGTCTTCGTCTGTTGTATCAAATGGTGGGAATGTAGGCTCTGTTGCTACCTTGTAAGTTTTTGAATCGCTACTGCTACCGCAAGCTGTAACTCCTACTACTAATATCAGTGCCATACACACTACAGATATTTTTTTAATCCAATTTTTCATTTTTGTTTTCCTCTCTTTCGTCTCTCTTTTAAACTTTCGTTTTTAATTTTTAATTATCTTCAGTTGTAAATTCTTAGTCTTTACTTTGCTTTGTTTATCTTTTCTTATTTTGTTTTAGCTTTGTTTTTATTTTTGTTCGTCGACTACATTGATAGTTATACACCCCTATTTATATTTTTGCAACCCCTTTTTTAAAATTTTTTTAATATTTTTTATTTTTATGGGTTTTCTCGGCATTTTCGCTTATTTTATGCATCTTTTTGTGTATAAATATACATATATACATCTTGGTGCCTAACCGCCGATATTTTTTTCTATTTACAATCTGAGACTTTTGTTGTAACATTTAACCAAAGAAGAGCTACCTTGATAAATGGTTTAGCTCTAGGTATGAGAATAAACCTCACATTTAAGCTCTAGGAGGTTTATTTTTTTATTTCTCTAACGAAATCCGTCAGAGCCAAAATTATGAGCAACACACTCAGTAATGTACTCATAAGCATCACCGCCTTTCCTTATACTCTCGGCGCTTTTAAGCCGGATACTCAGGTATAACGGATCTGCTAAACCACCTACCACTTATTGGTAACTCTTCTGTTTCTAATATTATCATACAAATTTTGTTTTGTCACCCATTTTTTTCCATTTTATTTCTCTTTTTTCACTTGCTTCTGTACACCACGAAGTTTTTATTTATTTTAAATGCCCGCAAAAGCCATACGCCAATCCTGCGCTTGTCCTCAGCACAGGCAATCGTTAGCGCTCATTCGCAGGCTTACGGGGTGTCAGCAAAACTCGCACCTTTGGCGCTCAAACATTGCTGACACTTACCCGCTCGCAAAGCTCATCTCGCTGACGATTACATGTTGTGCCTGCGGAGGCGCAAGATTGGCGTATGGCTTTTGCGTGCAGTTATATAAATATAAGCGTCGAAACCGCACTAATAAGCACCACACCTCTCTTGCGCCACTGATAAGCACAACAAAGATCGCACCCTCACGGATGCGACCTTTGTTAAGCATATTATATATACTTTTTTATTTGGTCATTTAGTTGTTTGGTTATTACCAATTATTTCTTTTTGCGAGTTACTACTGCAAGTCCTGCACCTGTTCCAAGTGAGCTTAGAGCAAGTACAGCAAGCAGTCCGATATTGGCTTCGTCGCCAGTTTTTGCACTCTTTGAGTCGCTGTTACTGCCGTCACCTTTGTTTGTGATTTCCTGTCCACTATTTCCCTTAGAAGGGTCGTCCTTTTTGTCTGTTTTAGCTACTTCCCAGTTAGCTGTAAATGTTGTAGGAGCTGTTATCGAACCCTCTGTTACTGTCATCTCTGTAGTTGGCTCATTTGTGCCATTGCCTGTCCAGCCGAGGAACTTACAGCCCTCTTTTGTTGGATTGTTCAAGACAAAGTCTTCTGTCTCGACAGTTGCTTTGTCCGGATTTGTAACACCTTCTGCAAGTGCACCGCCGTCAAGATTGTATGTGATTTCATACTCATCTGCTAACCATTTTGCATAAAGCTTTGTATTTTTTACTATAGCTGTAGCAAAGTCAAATGCATCCCCGCTAAAGTCTGAGTTTTCAAACCAGCCGCCCAGTGTATAGTTTGTCTTAGTTACAGCTTCTGCAGCAGCCTTAGCAGCTTCGCTTATTGTCTCGCCCTCTTTTACTGTCTGGTTTTCTACATCGCCACTTGTTGCGTCATTTGTATCAAACTCAACGCTATATGCATTGTCCCAGCTGATTTCTACAGGTGTTGACGCAAGGTCTGATGTTGCACTTGTCAAATCTTCTGCAAGGACATATGCCTTGTCTGTATCATCATTAAAGTCTGATGGTAGTGTAAATGTACCTGTCTGCTGGTCTGTGCTTGATGCATTTATACCATCCAGCTTGCCGTAGTATAAAATCTCTGTATCTGATGAGCTTATGTCACCATTTGTTATAACTACCGAAACCTGAGTGATGTTGTCTCCTGTCAATTTTACAGGTACGCTTACCTTTTTCTCTGCATCTATTGTAGCCTTTTGTGCTGTCACAGTTTTTGATTCGTCTTTGATTGTCAAGTTCCAAGTCTTTGTCTCAGTTGTATTCACTTTGGCAAGAGCAACAGTCTTTGAAAAACCTGCATCAGAGGAGAAAAGAACATTAGTTAAATCCAAATTTGAAGCCGGAGCGACACCGAGAGCATATGTCACATAAACATAGGGGCTGAGGGCTCCGGAGGGCACCACATAGCCGGCAGAATAACTAGCATACGAAGAAGCCGAGCGCAACCACCAGTAGCCGTACGTTCCTGATTTTATTCTATCTGTATCAGTCGCATATAGGTCATATGCTTCGCGTGCTGACAAAACAAAAGAGCAGTTGTCACTTGAGCTATCATCTGTCCAATAAGTGTTATACTTACCATTTGCTCCAAGAGTTGTACTTTTTACTATACTTTTCTCAGTATCGTTTGGAAAAAATTCAGTTCCTTCATATATTGCATTTCGTAGAGCACTGCCTGCATAATCGTTATCGGTTTCATCAAATTTATTGTTGAAAAGTGTTTCGTCACTGTCAATCAGCATAGTATTGCCATCATTTGAGAGCACTCTGTATTTTAATGCCTTACCATTATAATCTCCTAGCTCATCACCATTACCTTTACCAAAGTTGATATAATGACCGGCAACTTTAGTCCAGCCACCGTCCGGTACCGTTATGTTGCTTGTGCCTATATTGATGCTTTTAGCTACAGTTTCATCAGCTTTTGCACCGGCAAGCATAAATGACGGCACGCTCATAGCAACAAGTAGCACCGCTACGAGTAACATTATAAACACGCTCTTTAGTTTTTTGTTTTCATTCTTCCTTACCTATATTCCTTTTTCTGATACAAAAAGCTGTCTGTTTCTGATATGTACCCCTTTCACTGGATGTCCAGTAAAAGGGGTACATATCATTCCAGAGCGATTATATCATAGGACATGCTGCACCTTTTTTGTTTCTCGATTTTAAAAGGCTATTATTCCTCAAACGCATTATATATTGCTTTTATCGCTTTTTCGAAATCTTTATTTTCGACTCCTACTATTATATTCATCTCGCTTGAGCCTTGGTCGATCATTCTTATATTTACCCCGGCATCAGCAAGTGCCGCAAAGAGCTTTGCCGAAACGCCTGTCTTTGCCGCCATACCTGCGCCTACTGTTGCGATGAGCGCTATGTTGTCAAAGACTTCTATGCTGTCCGGTTTTAGCTGCCTTTCGAATTCCTCGACAAGTTCATCTGTCTTGCCATTTAGAGATTCCTTTGAAACTATTACCGAAATGGAGTCGATACTGCTTGGCAGATGCTCAAGTGCTATATCCATATCCTCAAGTATGCCCGCAAGTCTTCTCACAAATCCTTTTTCCGTAATAAGTCTGTTTTTGTGCATAGCTATTACAGTAAAATCCTTACTTCCTGCTATTCCTGTTATTACTCTGCCGTCTCTTTTTGGCTCTGCAAGTATCATAGTTCCCTCGTCCTCCGGTATATTTGTATTCCTTATATTTATAGGAATATTTGCTATCCTCGCAGGATAGATTGCATCCTCATGAAGTACGGAAGCACCCATATATGAAAGCTCTCTAAGCTCTCTATATGAAAGGGATTTTATCGGTTTTGGATTGTCGACAATCCTTGGATCTGCCACCAAAAAGCCCGAAACATCTGTCCAGTTTTCGTATACATCTGCCTTGACTGCCCTTGCGACAATAGCTCCTGTAATGTCCGAGCCACCTCTTGAAAATGTCTTTATACTGCCATCAGGCTTTGTACCGTAAAATCCCGGGATAACTGCTGTCTCGTGTTTTTTTAGCTCTTTTTCTAATTTTTCGTTTGTTTCATCGGCGATAAATTTGCCTTTTTCGTTAAAGCACACAAGTCCCGCAGCGTCCACGAAATCCATTCCAAGATATGCGGCTATGAGCTTCGCATTTAAATATTCGCCTCTGCTGGCAAGATAATCCTTGCTTGTACCTTTTTCTATTTCTTCTTTTATAATATCAAACTCAGCATCAAGGCCGGCATCGACTTCGAGATTTAGCTCAACTGCTTTGTACCTGTCGCATATAACGGCAAAAACCTGCTCATATGGCAAGTTGTGTTCCTTGTGCATCATACATGCATAAAGCAAATCCGTTATCTTGCTGTCCTGCTCAAATCTCTTGCCGGGAGCCGATACTACAACATATTTGATCTCCTTGTCCGAATTGATAATTTCCTTTGTCTTATTTATCTGAATCGCATCTGCGACAGATGATCCGCCAAATTTTGCTACTTTTATTCCCATTATCTATAACACCTCTTTCTTGAGTTCTGCTACCTTATCTATTTTTTCCCATGGCACATCGAGGTCCTCTCTGCCCATATGTCCGTATGCCGCGATTTCCCTGTAAATAGGCCTTAGTAAATCAAGATCTCTTATAATTGCCGCCGGTCTCAAATCAAAATGCTTTTCTACAATCTGCGCAAGTCGTTCGTCCGAAACCACTCCCGTGCCGAAGCTGTCTACCATTATAGACACAGGATGCGAAACTCCTATCGCATATGCAAATTGCACTTCACATCTATCCGCAAGTCCCGCTGCCACGATATTTTTTGCAACATATCTTGCCGCATACGCCGCCGACCTGTCGACCTTTGTAGGGTCCTTTCCCGAAAAAGCACCGCCGCCGTGTCTTGAATATCCGCCGTATGTGTCCACGATGATTTTCCTGCCTGTAAGCCCCGAGTCGCCATGCGGTCCGCCTATTACAAACCTGCCCGTAGGATTTATGTATATCTTTATATCATCGTCGATTAGCTCAGGTGGAATGATTTCATTTATTACATGCTTTATCAAATCCTCCCTGATCTGCTCGCTTGTCACATCCGGGTCATGCTGGGTGGAAATGACAACCGTATCAACTCTTGTCGCCTTATCATCATCATATTCGACAGTAACCTGTGTCTTGCCGTCGGGTCTTAGATACGAAAGCGTACCGTCCTTTCTTATGTCCGCAAGCCTTTTTGCAAGCTTGTGTGCAAGCGATATAGGAAGTGGCATAAGCTCCGGAGTTTCGTTGCAAGCATATCCGAACATCAATCCCTGATCGCCTGCACCTATCGCATCAAGGTCGTCTCCGCCCTTATTGACGCCCATAGATATATCCGGCGACTGCTCGTCTATCGCAGTTACAACAGCGCACGTCTTGCCATCAAAGCCATAATCGCTTTGTGTATATCCAATGTCGCAGATAACCTGCCTTGCTATCTTTTGGATGTCTATATAACAGCTCGTCGAAATCTCTCCCATTACCATCGCATATCCCGTGTTGACCGTCGTTTCGGCAGCTACTCTACCATTTTTGTCCTCTGTAAGGATCGCATCAAGAATCGCATCCGAAATCTGATCGCAGATTTTGTCCGGATGTCCCTCTGTAACTGATTCTGATGTAAACAGTCTCTTCATATCCTTTCCTCCATATATCTGTATATTAAATCGTTGTTTCTACAAAATTATGCCGTAAAAATCAAAAACCTCTTCTTTTCAGAGAAGAGGCGCATGTTCCTTTTTACCTCATCTTCCGAAGAAAGTTCTTCGTAGGATTTAGCACCGTTGTGAAAACTCACGGGTTGCCGGGCTTCACTGGGCCTATTCCCTCCACCACTCATAATAAGGTTTTATTTAATTTACACTAAAGTATATATGAAATAAGCAGTCAATGTCAATGATTTAGTTGAAATATCTCGCATTGCATTGTATAATGACAGATGCACACTCTTAAATATGGAGATGTACCCAAGTGGCTGAAGGGTTCGGATTCGAAATCCGATAGGTCGGTTTTGGCCGGCGCCGGGGTTCAAATCCCCGCATCTCCGCCAGCAAAAGCCTGCAATCGCTTGGCTTAACGGTTAAAAGACGCCGCCTGTTTCCAAGAAAAGAAACAGGCGGTGTTCTCTTTGCC
>CAVHCP010000005.1:0-55500 GCA_963634825.1 uncultured Porphyromonadaceae bacterium
AAGGTATACTGACAGACTTTTTAAAGGAACACGGTGGTGATATTATGAGTTTTTTATTTGAAAAGCTTACAAGAGCAGAGTGCGAGGCAGTTAGAGAAGCCGACGGGTATGAAGCTGGCTTTGAACGGGGCGAGGCTTTCGGCTTCAAAAAAGGCGAAAGTTCCGGATTTAAAAAGGGAGAAGCCTCTGGGATGTTAAAAATTGCCTTTAATATGAAAGTCGCAGGCGAGCCGATAGAAAAAATCGTCGCATACAGTGGTTTATCAAAAAAAGAAATCGAGCAATTAGCTTGCGATAAATAGTCGTTGTAGTTAATTACTACAGGGAAAACCAAAATAGTTAAAGTCACATCCGAGTGATATGCCACCTGTCTACTTGACATGTGGCATATCAGAGGGTGTGGCTTTTTTGTCCTATAGCCCCGAGTTTTGCTATGTGACTCATTTATAACAGACCATAAGGAGCAGTCAGCGGAGACAGTGAGTAAAAAGCTTTATTACAGGCGTAGGTGTCTTGACACCTATATTTACATTTGTTATGATATCAGCACTGACACATATTTTATGAGGTTAGTAAAGCTCACACCTCTGCAGGTGGGGGGGAGGATGTCACTTTGGTGCACAAATGTCGCGTAGCTTTTTGAGGGGACATTGGGTGCAGTCACAAGAGAGGAAAGATAAATGGAAGATACAAATGCGGTAGAGACTGCCGAAAAACAGAGCTTTTTAAAAAGAAAGGATATAGAATTTTCGGCAAAAAGATATTTGCAGGACGCATTGTCGGCGATGGCACTCGGTCTGTTTGCATCGCTTCTGATCGGTCTCATCATAAAAACGGTAGGCGAACAGAGCATCAATCTGTTTGGTGAGAGCAGCATTGCGACATTTTTGATCGACACCGGCGACAAGGCAATGGGATATATGGGAGCCGCGATCGGTATTGCGGTTGCGTGGGGGCTAAAGGCACCACCACTTGTAATGTTTACAAGCACCGTCACAGGTATGCTTGGTGCGGCGGCAGGTGGACCGGCAGGAGCTTTTATAGCTGTTGCTGTCGGAGCTGAGTTTGGCAAAGCCGTATCAAAGGAAACCAAAGTCGATATCATCGTTACGCCGGCAACTACTATGATTATGGGTGCTGTTTCGGCGGCACTTGTCGGACCTGCTGTCGGTAAGTTTATGACTTGGCTTGGCGTGGTAATCCAAAATGCGACTGAGTGGCAACCGTTTGCCTTCGGAATATTTATATCGGTAGTAGTCGGTATAGTTTTGACAGCTCCTATATCAAGTGCGGCGCTTTGCATCATGATGGGGCTTTCGGGGCTTGCGGCAGGAGCGGCTACAGCGGGCTGCTGTGCGCAGATGGTCGGCTTTGCTGTCATAAGCTACAAGGAAAATGGTGTAGGAGGCATAGTTGCACAGGGCATAGGGACTTCTATGTTGCAGGTATCAAATATTACCAAAAATCCGTGGATTTTATTACCGCCGACGCTTGCGTCAGCTATAACAGGTCCGCTTGCGACATGCGTATTTCATATGACAAATACACCTATGGGTGCAGGTATGGGCACATCGGGGCTTGTCGGTCAGATAGGTACATTTACAGATATGGGATTTTCTGTAAGCGTGCTCCTAAAGGTATTGCTTTTACACTTTATACTTCCGGCAATTTTAGCCTTAATATTTGATCGAATGCTCAAAAAAGCGGGCAAGATAAAAATAGGAGATTACAAGCTGGATTTATAGCTTGCAATCGCAAGCGAGCTTTGTTACGATTTAAATCAAGCAGTGTATAATAAAACACATGAGGGATTTAAATATGGAAGAAAAAAAGCTCATACAATTTAGAAATATAGTCAAGGAATTCGACGGTCAGGTGGTGCTAAAGGGCATCAACCTTGACATATACGAAAACGAATTCGTGACGCTTTTAGGCCCGTCTGGCTGTGGCAAAACAACGCTGCTTAGGATACTAGGCGGGTTTTTGAGTGCAGACGAAGGAGAGATAATATTTGATGACGAAAATATCTCGAATCTGCCACCGCACAAAAGGGAATTAAATACTGTATTCCAAAAATATGCGTTATTCCCTCATATGACGGTAGAGGAAAATATAGCCTTTGGGCTAAAGATCAAAAAAATGAGCAAGGACGTAATAGATCAAAAGGTCCTAAAGATGCTAAAGCTCATCGGACTTGAGGGCTTTGAAAACAAAAATATAGCATTCCTTTCCGGCGGACAGCAGCAAAGAGTTGCGATAGCAAGAGCGCTTATAAATGAGCCTAAGGTATTGCTTCTTGACGAACCGCTGGCGGCGCTTGACCTAAAGCTTCGAAAGGAAATGCAATACGAGCTAAAAAAAATCCAAAAGGAGGTCGGCATCACATTTATATATGTTACTCACGACCAGGAGGAAGCGCTGACTATGTCGGACAAGATAGTTGTTATGAACAAGGGCGAAATCTACCAAGTCGGCACACCGCGTGAAATTTATAACGAACCGGCAAATCGTTATGTTGCAGATTTTATAGGTGAGAGCAATATAGTGACCGGCACGATGCTATGCGATTATAAGGTGCGCTTTGATGATATCGATTTTGAGTGTGAGGATGTCGGCTTTAGGGAAAATGAAAGAGTCGATGTAGTCATAAGACCTGAGGATATAGATATCGTACCTCTCGAAAAGGGCAAGATGAATGGCATTGTAAAAAGCATTTATTTCAAGGGCGTATATTATGATGTGACGGTGGAGACTATCCCGGGCACGAGCGTTACGGTGACCATGAATGTCACAAGGGAAAGAGATGTAACAAGTGAGGACGGCACGGAAAAAATCTCGGCGAATGATTTTTATGTCGATATTGAGGACCTTGAGGCGCTTGACGAAAGAGAAATCGTTGCAAGGGCAGACGCGCAGGCTTGGGATCCAAATACAGATGAGTATATCTCTATATCAAAGATAGAATATCAATTAGAAGAAAAGATAGGCTCATATCCCGTGACATTTGCAACATCGTCAGGTACGAGTATTACACGAAGCATACATGTGATAGATCAGCCATTTGTTTCAAATAAGAGAGCAGATGAGGCGATAAGCGCATTTAATTTTTATAAAACTCCTGAGGAGATCGCCGAATCAGTGGCACTTGATAATGACTTAAAAACATGGGCAGGCGCACAAGGCTGGAAGCTGTCAAATGAGGATGAGGCGATAGAGCTATATGCCGATTATGATTTCGATGCAGACGATATAAAGGTTGGAGCTTACAGCGTCACATTTACGACTGCAGGCCGCCAATATAAGATAAATACAACAGACTGGGTAGAGGAAGGCGCAGAGGTCGGACTAAACTTTTACCCTGAGGATATACATGTAATGAGGAAAATGGTTTATTGATGAAAAAGTTTTCGCAGCTGGTTATTCCATATGTAGTATGGCTGGTGCTGATGGTGGCACTGCCTATGCTGCTTATCGCCTTTTATTCGGTGACGGACAGCGGTAATGGAATAGTAGATGTCAAATTTACATTGGAAAATTACAAACGGTTCTTTACGGATCCGGATTTTTTGATAGTTTTATGGCGTTCGATAAAAATAGCGATAGAGACTACGATTATTTGCGTACTGATCGGTTATCCGATTGCATATTTTATTGCCAACAGCAGTGAAAAAATGCAGGGGATTTTAGTACTTTTGATAACCTTGCCGATGTGGATAAATATGCTCGTACGCACATATGCTTGGATCGGGATACTTTCGGATGGCGGTATAGCGCAGAAGTTGCTCTCATTTTTGGGATATACGGACGTAAGTCTTATGTATACAAACGGAGCTGTCATACTTGGCATGGTTTATAACTTTTTGCCATTTATGATATTGCAGATAAATTCGTCGCTGAGCAAAATGGACAAGGCATATATTGAGGCGGGCGCGGATCTTGGCGCAGGCAGGCTTCAGATATTTAGGAGGATAGTCCTTCCGCTATCGGTGCCGGGCGTGGTCAGCGGTATAACGCTCGTATTTTTGCCTGCGGTAAGTTCATTTTTTATACCGAAGCTGCTCGGTGGCGGTCAGCATTTTTTGATAGGAAATGTGATTGAAAATCAATTTATAACCGTAGGGGAATGGGCATTTGGAAGTGCAATTTCTATGATTATAGCTGTCATAATGATGATAAGCATATGGGCGGTAAGAGGTATAGAAAAGAAAGGTAGACCACTTGATGAAGAAGGATAAGAGAATCTTTGGAAAAATCATAATGGCACTTGCTATCATATTCTTTTATTTGCCTATTTTATATATGGTAATATTTTCCTTTAACGAATCAAAGTCGCTGACAAAATTCGGGGGCTTTAGTCTTAAGTGGTACGCAAAAATGCTCGAAAACCACGATATGATGACGGCTCTTTATACGACCATACTTATTGCGGTGCTTGCAACTGTTATAGCGACGATCGTAGGCACGCTGACAGCACTTGGGCTTTCACGCTCAAAAAAGGCAGTCAAAAATCTGATAACACAGCTAAATGATTTTCCTATTATGAATCCAGAGATTGTAACGGCGATAGGGCTGATGCTCTTGTTTATAACATTCGGGATATCGAAGGGCTTTGCAACGCTTCTCTTGGCGCATATCGCATTTTGCACGCCATATGTGATACTCAGCGTTATGCCAAAGATAAGGATGCTTGATCCCAATCTTGCGGACGCGGCGATGGATCTTGGTGCAACGCCGTGGCAGGCGATACGAAAGGTTATAGTGCCCGAGATAAAGCCGGGCATCGTAGCGGGAGCGATTATCTCATTTACGATGTCATTTGACGACTTTATCATTTCATATTTTGTGACAGGCGATGGCGTCAAAAACTTGAGTATCGTTGTCTATACGATGAGCAAGAGGATAAATCCGAGTATAAATGCCATATCAACTCTTGTAGTTGTGCTTATAACATTGGTGCTGATCGCCGTAAACATTTTGCCATTCATAAAGAAAAAATTTGAGAAAGCTGAGAGTAAAAGGAAAACTATTTTGTCGAGGAGCGTGCCATTTGTATTGATAATCGCTCTTGTCTGCGGACTTATGGCATTTAGAGGTGCGATAAACAAGCCGGGCGAGTACGAAGGGCAGACGCTTCATGTCTACAACTGGGGAGAGTATACAGGCGAAAATATCATAGGCGATTTTGAGCGTGAGACGGGAGCAAAGGTTGTAATTGATAATTTTGATTCTAATGAGCAGATGTATATAAAGATTGCGAATGGCGAAAGCTATGATGTTTTAGTGCCAAGCGATTATATGATCGAAAGGCTCATATCGGAAGACAAGCTCTTGCCACTTGACCATAGCAAGCTGACATGCTTTGATAAAATTTTGCCGGATGTTTTGGATATGCCTTACGACCCCGGAAATAAATATTCGGTGCCGTACTTTTGGGGCAGCGTCGGCATAGTTTATGACAAGACAAAGGTTGACATAAAGGACCTCGAGCGGGAAGGCTTTAACATTTTTAGAGATGAGAAATACAAGGGCGAAACTTATCTGTATGACTCAGAGAGAGACTCCTTTATGATGGCGCTAAAGGCGCTTGGTTACTCGATGAATACCGATGATGACGGCGAGCTAAACGAGGCGTACGAGTGGCTGCTTTCCTGCATAGAAAATACGAGACCTGAGATTGTTACAGATGAGATTATCGACAATATGGCGCAGAGTAGGAAGGCCCTTGGCATCATGTATTCGGGCGATGCGACATATGTTATGGCCGAGAATGAGAATATGGGATTTTATATGCCGGCTTCGGGTACTAACATTTGGTCGGACGGAATGGTTATACCTAAAAATGCAAAAAACAAGGAGCTTGCATACGAATTTATAAACTTTGTTTCGGAATACGACGGCGCGATGGATAACTCATCGTATGTCGGATATACTTCGCCAAATAAAGAAGTAGTCGAGGAGCTTTATGGCGAGGGCGGAGACTTTGAGGGGATAGAAGCATATATCCCTCGCACGGATAATCCAAATGATGAGGTGTTTAAATACAATGAAAAAACAAGGAAGGTTATTTCTGAGCTGTGGAGCAAGGTAAAGCTCATGGCATCAAACAAATAAGCAAAGGCACCTCAAAACACCGCAACCATTTTGTGCTTATGATAATAATTTCCAAATCGTTTAATTGGCAATTTTTAGTCGCCATTATGGAGTGGGCAAGCTGGTGAGCCCCTAGCCATTGAAGCGCCATCCGCAAGCATAGTAGCAATATCTCGCGAAATGAACATGGCAAGCGGTTAAGTGTCAGCAATGTTTGAGCACCGTGGGTGCGAGTTTTGCTGACACTCCGCGATGCCTGTGAATGAGCGAAGTATATTGCCTATGCTGAGGACCGGCGTGAGAGGGCTAGGGGCTCTACCCGCTTGCCACAACAAATAAAAACCAAAAATTATTAGCACTCTAATTAAATGAGTGCTAATTTTTTGTTGCATTTTGATTTTTTTGGGGTACAATAAAAGTGTAGGAAAAAAATCACGGAGGTGAATAAGATGAATATAGAAAGATATACAGCAAAAACACAAGAAGCCTTATTGGAGGCACAAAAGCAAGCAATAGCAGAAGGCAACCAGCAGCTCGAAAGCGAGCATATGCATATGGCGCTTTTAAACCAAAATGACGGACTTATACCAAAATTGTTAAAGTATATGGAGGTTGATGTCGAAGCGCTAAAAAGAGACTTGCAGCACGAGCTTGACATGTTACCGAAGGTTACGGGAAGCAATCAAAATGTGTATGCCTCAAGGAGTCTAAATGAGCTTTTTATAAAAGCCGAAAAAATATGTCAAAACTTTCATGATGAATATGTAAGCGTAGAGCACGTTTATATGGCATTTTTTGACGAGAGGAGCGGAGTGAATGCAAAGCTTTTCAAAAAATATAACATTACAAAAGATGCATTCCTAAAGGCACTCGAAAGCGTCAGAGGCAATCAAAAGGTTACAAGCCAAAATCCCGAGGACAACTACGAGGCACTCGAAAAATACGGTCGTGACCTTGTGCAGATGGCAAAGGACGGCAAGCTTGATCCTGTTATCGGCAGAGATGACGAAATCAGGCATACAGTGCAAATACTTTCCCGTAGGACAAAAAATAATCCTGTCCTCATAGGCGAGCCGGGCGTCGGTAAAACTGCCGTAGTTGAAGGTCTGGCCCAGAGAATTTTAAAGGGCGATGTACCTGAGGGACTAAAAGACAAGACGATATATGCACTTGATATGGGCGCACTGATAGCCGGTGCAAAATATAGAGGCGAATTCGAGGAAAGGCTAAAGGCTGTCCTAAATGAGATTGAAAAAAGCGAAGGCAGGATCATCCTATTTATAGATGAGATTCATAATATCGTCGGAGCAGGCAAAACCGAGGGATCTATGGATGCGGGCAACTTGCTGAAGCCAAAATTGGCAAGAGGCGAGCTTCACTGCATAGGTGCGACAACACTCGACGAATACAGGAAATATATCGAAAAGGATGCAGCACTCGAAAGGAGATTCCAAAAGGTATTGGTTGATCAGCCTACAGTTGAGGATACCATTTCAATACTTCGTGGCCTAAAAGAAAGATTTGAAATTCACCACGGAGTAAGGATCACAGACAATGCGCTTATAGCGTGCGCTATGCTTTCCGACAGATATATAAGTGACAGATTTTTGCCTGATAAAGCGATAGACCTGATGGACGAGGCGGCTTCAAAGATAAGGACAGAGATAGACTCTATGCCTGAGGAGCTTGACCAGATATCGAGAAAAATTATGCAGCTTGAGATCGAAAAACAGGCACTTGGCAAGGAAGAGGATCAGGCATCTAAAAAGAGAATGGCCACACTCGAAGAAGAGCTGGCACAGCTAAAAAGCGAAAATGACAGCATGCGCGCACAGTGGGAAAACGAAAAGAAGATCATTACGAATGTAAAGGATATCAAAAAAGAGATTGAAGATGTAAAACACGAAATTTCGGAGGCTGAGAGAAAGTATGACCTCGAAAAACTGGCACAGTTAAAATACGGCACATTGCCACAAAAGGAAAAGGAGCTTGAGGAAGCTAAGAAAAAAGCAGACGCCGCAGAAGAAAACAGGATACTAAAAGAAGAGGTTACCGAAGATGAAATCGCAGAAGTTGTATCCGGCTGGACAGGCATACCGGTTGCAAAGCTTGTCGAAAGCGAAAAAGAAAAGCTTTTGCACTTGCCTGAGATATTGCATCAGAGAGTAATAGGTCAGGACGAAGGCATAGAAGCTGTCAGCGAGGCTATCCTCAGGGCAAGAGCCGGACTAAAGAGCGAAAACAGACCGATAGGCTCGTTTATATTCCTCGGCCCTACAGGCGTAGGTAAGACAGAACTTGCAAAGGCGCTTTCCGAAGCATTGTTCGATTCGGAAAAAAATATGATAAGAATAGATATGTCCGAATATATGGAAAAACACAGCGTCTCGAGGCTCGTTGGAGCGCCTCCTGGATATGTCGGATATGATGAGGGCGGACAGCTTACAGAGGCAGTCAGAAGAAGACCTTACAGCGTAGTGCTCTTTGATGAGATAGAAAAAGCACACCCTGATGTATTTAATATTTTATTGCAGCTGCTTGATGACGGCAGACTGACAGACAATCAGGGCAGAACGGTCGACTTCAAAAATACAATCATCATTATGACTTCAAATATAGGAAGCGCGTATCTGACAGAAAATATCAAAGAGGACGGCAGTATCGACGAGGATGTCAAAGCGCAAGTAACCGATGAGATGAAAAAGCATTTCAGACCGGAGTTTATCAACAGGATAGACGATATCGTTGTATTCTCGCCACTTACCGAAGCGCAGATTATCAATATCATAGACTTGTCGCTAAAGGACATCGAAGCGCGACTCGAGGAAAGAAATATCACGCTCAAGCTGACAGATAAGGCTAAGAAGTTGATTGCAGACGAGTCGTATTCGCCAAGCTATGGTGCAAGACCTGTAAAGAGATATCTGCAAAAACATGTAGAAACACAAATTGCAAGTATGATAATCGCAGGTGAGCTTTCGGACGGTATGGAGGCAACAGTCGACAGTGACGGCGAGAGACTTATATTTACCGTAAAGTAATAAAGAAATACTGCAGATGTTTGCAAGCAATAGGGATAAGGTTTAAAATGACCTTATCCTTTTTATTTTGATTTTGTACTTTTGGAGGAGAGAAATGGATTTGATAGGAGCATTTATAATATTTATGCTTATGATGATAGGCTGCGTCATATTTGACATTTCAATTGTAATTGCCTTAGTAGGCGGATTTATATGCTTTTTTATAGTAGGCCGTCTGCGTGGCAATAGTGCGATATCGATTTTAAAAATGTCCGCCGACGGTGTCAGGTCGTCATGGGTAGTGGTGCTCCTTATGTTTCTTATCGGCTGCCTGACGGCGTTGTGGCGAGCAAGCGGTACGATATCATTTTTTGTATATTATGGAATGAACATCATAACGCCACCGCTGTTTATACTCATAACATTTTTGCTTACGGCACTTATGTCATACTTCCTTGGGAGTAGCTTTGGAGTTGCGAGCACGGCCGGCGTTATGCTTATGATTTTGGCAAGATATGGTAATGCAAATGAGCTTATAACGGCAGGTGCTGTTATGTCGGGCGCATATTTTGGAGACAGAAGCTCACCTGTTTCGTCTTCGGCTTTTTTGACAGCGACTGTGACAGGCGTTTCGCCGAGAGAAAATACTAAAATGTTGCTAAAAACAGGTAGCTTCCCGTTTGCCTTAAGCTGTATTATCTTTGCTATTCTTTCGGTCAAAAATCCGATAAGCAATGTAGATGCTTCCGTGACAAGCGCACTTGCAGACACATATAACTTGTCATTTGTTGCGATAATACCGGCGCTGGTACTTTTGATATTGCCTTTATTAAAAGTGAGCATCAGCAATACGATACTTATAAGTGCGATAGTTGCTTTTGCGGTGGCAACGGGCTTCCAAGGGGAAAGCATAGTTGCGCTTTTAAAATATACTTTTACGGGATATGAGCTTGAGTTACCTATTCTCGGAGATATTATGAGCGGTGGCGGAGTTTTATCAATGGTTGAGGTAATGCTCGTCGTGATGTTGTCAAGCTCGTATGCGGGCATATTTGAGGGCACCAAAATGCTCGATTCGCTAAAGGAAAAGATAGAAAAAGCAGGCTCAAGGGTCAGCCTATTTACAATGCAGCTTGTCTTTTCCGTAGCATCTGTGATGATATTTTGCAATCAAACGATAGCGACTATATTATCCGAGCAGCTTTTGGGCGAAGTATACAAAAAGAGAGGAGCGAGCAGAGAGGAGCTTGCTATGGATATAGGCAACTCGCTGATCACAATCTGCGGGCTTGTGCCTTGGTCGATAGCCTGCGCAGTGCCCCTTTCGATGCTTGATGTGGGTAATGGTGCGATACCTTGGTGTGTATTCCTTTATTTGAATCCGATATGCTACATCTTTACGAAGAGGTTATTTTTCGCTCAGAAATCCCAAAAATAAAAGCTATAAATATCTTGACTGCATACATAAGGTTGATATATGATTGTATACAAGAATACAATGTTACGAAAAACATATGGAGGTACAAAATGGGCAAAACTTTGGCATATAAAATCCTCGAGGCGCATTTGCTTGAGGGAGAAATGAAACCGGGCACTGAGATCACAATAAAAATGGATCAAACGCTGACGCAGGATTCGACAGGTACGATGGTATATTTACAGCTTGAGGCTATGGATGTCGAAAAAGTAAAGACAGAGCTTTCTGTTGCATATATCGACCATAATACGCTTCAGACAGGCTTTGAAAATGCGGATGACCACGCATTTATAAAGAGCGTTGCAAAAAGGCATGGCGTTTTGTTTTCTAAGCCGGGCAATGGCATATGTCACCAGTTGCATCTCGAAAATTACGGTATACCGGGCAAGACGCTTCTCGGTTCGGACAGTCATACACCGACAGGTGGCGGACTTGGTATGATCGCTATCGGCGCAGGCGGTCTTGATGTTGCCGTGGCAATGGCAAAGGGTACTTATTCACTTACAGTGCCTAAGGTTATAAATGTGAAGCTGACAGGAGCACTCAAGCCTTGGACTTCCGCAAAGGACGTCATCCTAAAGGTTTTGCAGGAGCTTTCGGTAAAAGGCGGAGTCGGCAAGATCGTCGAGTATACAGGCGACGGAGTTAAAAATTTATCCGTTACAGACAGAGCAACTATTACAAATATGGGAGCCGAGCTTGGTGCTACGACTTCTGTATTTCCAAGCGACGAAAATACTAAAAAATATCTCGAAGCGCAGGGCAGAGGGGATGATTTTGTGCCACTTTGTGCTGATGATGACGCCGTTTATGCTGAGGTGCTCGAAATAGACCTCAGCGAGCTG
This sequence comes from uncultured Porphyromonadaceae bacterium, assembly GCA_963634825.1. Classification (GTDB taxonomy): domain Bacteria; phylum Bacillota; class Clostridia; order Peptostreptococcales; family Anaerovoracaceae; genus Gallibacter. Next base: position 11,433 of record CAVHCP010000005.1, read on the forward strand.
AAGCCGCTTGCGGCTATGCCACACAGCCCTGACAATGTTAAGAGCGTAAAAGAAATCGGCGAGATAAAAATAGATCAGGTAGCGATAGGAAGCTGTACAAACTCTTCATATGCGGATCTTATGAAGGTTGCGGCAATCCTAAAGGGCAAAAAGGTACATCCGGATGTTTCGCTTGTCATATCTCCCGGCTCAAGCAAGATTCTCAAAAAACTTGCAGAAAACGGAGCTATCGCAGATATGATCGGTGCAGGTGCGAGAATTATCGAAAATGCTTGCGGACCTTGCATAGGAATGGGACAGTCGCCAAAATCAGGAGCTGTATCGCTTCGTACATTTAACAGAAACTTCAAAGGCCGCTCGGGGACGCTTGACGCGCAGGTTTATCTTGTAAGTCCTGAAACTGCCGCAATTTCGGCTATAAAGGGAGTGCTTACAGACGGAAGCTTGTCAGGTGAGGAGCTTCCTGCAATAGCAGATACTTCATTCCCAAAAAATGACAGCTTCATAATTTATCCTGAGGGTTGCGATACAAAAAATACACCTGTTGAGATGGGACCAAATATCAAACCTTTCCCAAGAAACGAAAAGCTAAAAGATGAGGTGTCAGCGACTGTTTGTCTGCATGCGGGAGATAATATTACGACAGATGATATTATGCCGTCTGACTCGAGGTTGCTTCCTTATCGCTCTAATGTGCCATATCTTTCAAATTTCTGCTTTGAGAAGATCGACGGCGAATTTGCAAAAAGATGTCAGGAGGCAAAGGAATGCGCAATCGTAGGCGGAGATAACTACGGACAGGGCTCATCAAGGGAGCATGCGGCACTTGCGCCTCTCTATCTTGGAGTTAAGTTTGTAATAGCAAAATCATTTGCACGAATTCACCGCTCGAATCTCATAAACAGCGGTATATTGCCACTCGTATTTGACAATCAGGCTGACTATGACGATTTTGAGATAGGTCAAAAGCTTGTTATAAAGGATGCGATTTCGCAGCTCGAAAACGATTATATTATTGTGAGCAATTTAACAAATGGCAAGGAATACAAGACACACGGCAATTTCTCGGAGCTTGAAAAGCAGATGATTTTGGCGGGTGGAAAGATAAATCTTATCAAAGGTAACTAAAAAACAGCTAACAATAGCTAACAGGAGATTTAAAATGAATGATATACAAAAAAATGTCGAATATTTTAAAGAATTATTAGAGGAGCAAATAAAACGAGCCGAGGCTCTTAAACAAAACAGCGAGCCGACAGACTTTGAAAGCCTTGAGCAGATAGTAATAGGTATCGTGCCGGGTGATGGTATAGGTCCTGTCATTATGGACAGTACGCTAAGAGTTTTAGAAAAGCTTATGGCTGACGAGATTGCAAGCGGCAAGATAAAGCTAAAGAAAATCGACGGGCTTACAATAGAAAACAGAGTTGCGAAACTGCAGGCAGTGCCTGACGATGTGCTTGCAGAACTAAAAAAATGCAACGTTATACTAAAGGGACCGACAACTACACCGGGCAAAGGAGATGGCCTGCCAAATATTGAAAGTGCAAATGTAACGCTCAGAAGAGAGCTTGACTTGTTTGCAAATGTAAGACCTGTTGTCGTACCCGAAAAAAATCTAAATTGGATATTTTACAGGGAAAATACAGAGGGCGAATATGCGCTTGGAAGCAGAGGCATAGATATTTCGGACGAGATTTCTATGGACTTTAAGGTTACAACGGATGTGGGTACAAAGAGACTTGCACGCGCCGCCTTTGAATATGCCAAAAACAACGGCAACCTCAATGTTTCGATAATTACAAAAGCAAATATTATGAAAAAAACGGACGGTAAATTTTTAAAGCTGTGTAGCGAGATAGCTGAGGAATATCCGGAGATAAAGACAGACAGCTGGTATGTCGATATCTGTGCGGCAAATCTCATAAATGATGAGATAAATTCAAATTTCAATGTCTTTATATTGCCTAATTTATATGGAGATATCATCACAGACGAAGCAGCGCAAATACAGGGAGGTGTCGGCACTGCGGGAAGTGCAAATATCGGAAATAAGTATGCTATGTTTGAGGCAGTACACGGCAGTGCGCCTCGTATGGTAGAGGACGGTATAGCAGAATATGCAAATCCGGCAAGCCTGCTTACAGCACTTGAGCTGTTGCTCAGACATATCGGCTTTGCGAGCAAAGCCGAGCTTCTCTCACAGCTTGTGAGAGAAGCCTCGAGCGCGCTCGAGATGTCTGGCAACGGCACAGGCAATACTGCCACAGAGTTTGCAGACTACATAGCTGACAGACTCTAATCAGAGCTTGCGACAAAAATTTTATTGACTTAAATTGGAAAGGAAATACAAAATGGCTATTTCGACTGATTTATATCCTACCCTGCGTGATGACATACTTGACGGCAAGCTTAGGGACGGCTCAAAGCTAACAGAAAAGGTTTTGTGCGACAAATATAAAGTGAGCCGTACGCCTGTAAGAGAGGCGCTCCAAAAGTTGCAAGGCGACGGTCTTGTAAATAGCATTCCAAACCGTGGTTTTTTTGTAACAGGTCTCAGCAAACAGGATTATATAGATATGTTTACTCTGCGCAAGATATACGAAATACAGGCGATAAAATGGGCGATTGAGCGTATTACAGACGAGCAATTTGAGGAGCTTTCGGAGATATTTGACTTCATGGAATTTTATACGAAGAAAAAGGATCTTGCCAAGATGCTCACTATAAATATAAATTTCCACAGGAAGATATATGAGGCTTCGGGCAACCGCATGTTAAAAAATCTACTTTCGTCATATCAAGATATGCTAAAGCATGCAGAAGTACCACAGCAACGAAAACCGGAGAAATATTTAAATGTAGTATTCGAGGAGCACCGTGACATCTTTGAGGCATTTAAAACAAGAGACGAAAAAGCGGGCGTTGAGGCGATGATGAGGCATATGGATAACTCAAAGGAGAGATATTGCAAAAAAAAGTAAAATGCAATTTTAAAATCTCAAATATCAAATATAACCATATTGTAACATGCCCAATATTTTATGGAACATCAAATGCTTTTGTGGTAAAATATCGTCCATAAAAGAGCTAAATTATAATAAAAGTGCGGATATTAGCGGATATTATGCGAGCAATATCGCATAGAAAATAAACCGATAAGGAGATTGGATGCTTGGATATGTGACGGCATACAGGCCGGAGATGAAGGTAAAAGAGGCAGAGCTTTACAAGGCATATTATTGTGGCATTTGCAAATCCATAGGCAAAAGATACGGTCAAATCCCAAGGATGGTGCTCAGCTATGATGCGGCTTTTTTGGCGATAATTTTATCAAGCATTACAGACAAAAACGAGACCTTGACAAGAGAGGTTTGCATTGCAAATCCATTCAAAAAAAAGGCTGTCGCATATGATATGGCGATAGATTATTCGGCAGATGTAATGCTCATACTTGCATATCTCAAGCTAAAGGATGATGCGCATGACGAAAGCAAGCTGAGTGCAAAAATCCTATCACAGCTAAATAGTGCAAAATATAAAAGGATTACGGCAAAAAAGAAGAACCTTGCAACTAAGATAGAGAAAAATCTAAAAAGGTTAAATGATTTAGAAGAGCAAAAGAGTTCTCATCTTGACGAGGTTGCCGATGTCTTTGCAAAAATAATGCAGGAGATACTCGAAGAGGGCGTTGAACAAGTATATAATACTAAAAATCTTGACGCAGCCACTCCGATCTCAGAGGGCGTGATAGAAAAGCAAAAGAAAATTTTGTCTTTAGTCGGCTACAATCTCGGCAAATGGATATATCTGATAGATGCATATGATGATATTGCCGACAATATAAAAACAGGCGCGTATAATCCGCTTATTTACAGATTTAAATATAATCCCGACGAGGATGTGGACGAGTTTGCAAAGAGGATCAAAAATGATGTCGAACGCAGTTTGATATTGTGCCTCTCGTCGATTGCAAATTCACTTAACCTGCTCGATATAAAAAGAAACAGAGGGATTATAGAAAATATAATATATGTCGGTTTGTTAAAAAAGACGGAAGAAGTACTCGATGTAGTGAGTACGGAAAAAGGAGAAGCAGATGGTAACAGATCCATATGAAGTATTAGGCGTAAAAAGAGATGCTACAGAAGATGAAATAAAAGCAGCATATAGGGAGCTTGCAAAAAAATATCATCCCGACAAATATCAAAACAATCCGCTTGCCGATCTGGCAGAGGAGAAGTTAAGGGAAGTAAACGAAGCATATGATATGCTAAAAAACAAAGGTGCAAACGGTCCTGCGACAGGAAATGGTGGCAGACCGAGAGATCCTAAGTTTGATGCGATAAGAAGAGAAATTGATAATGGCAATCTCGGTGCGGCAGAGGCGATGCTCAGTCGCATAACCGAAAAAAACGCCGAGTGGATTTTTCTTTCTGGTATGCTTTCCTATAAAAAGGGCTGGTATGATGATGCTGTGAGCAAAATTCAGCAGGCTGTCAGTATGGATCCGCAAAATCAGGAATACAGACGCGCCCTTGCCAACCTTATGAATTCCGGCGGTATGTACAGAAATGCAGCATATGGCAAGGGGTATACATCACAAGAGGAGGCATTTTGTCAGGCGCTTCAGTGCTATTGTTGCGCCGACCTATGTTGCAACGCATTTTAGTTTTTTAATATATGGACATATTAAAATTTTTAAGCACAGGTAAGCACAGGGATGGAGAAAAAGGATGAATGATGTTTCAAGAAAGACTAAAAGTATAGCGCTGTGCGGCCTTGCGACAGCACTTGCAGTTATGTTTACGGTCCTTGGATCAATCATTCCGGGAGCCGAGATGACATGCTATGCGGTTGCCGGGCTTTTTTCGGGAATCGTCATAATGGAAGTAGGACTAAGAGGGGGCATACTCGTGTATGTGGCAGTGCTCCTTCTTTCATTTATATTTGTTCCAAACAAACTTGCAATCCTGCCATATGGTATGTTTTTTGGCATTTATGCATTTATAAAATTCTTTGCCGAAAAACTAAAAAAGTCACTTACTCAGATATGTGCAAAGGCCTTCTTTTTTGTGGCGGAAAGCATAATAATAATATATTTTTTTAAGGAATTATTTTTGGGGAATAGCAAAATCTATGACTTTCCGATATGGGCAATAGTGCTGATAGTTGTTATAGCTTTTTTTGTCTATGATTATATTTTTACATTAGCTGTAAATTTATACAGAAAAAGGATAAAACGAGAGACGGTAGACTTTAGGCTTTCGTATAATGACGAGGAAAAACCAAAAACAGATGACGAGGCAGAGAGCAGAGAAGATAAAAATGACAGTCAACAAAAAGATAACGGATAAAAAATATTTAACGGACGCTGAAATAACAGAGGTTTTGGATTCTCTAAAAAAACAGTATCCCGATGCCGGCTGTGCACTTGATTATGACAGTATATTTCATCTGCTTGTCGCCGTTGTGCTTTCCGCACAGACGACTGATGTCAGCGTAAACAAGGTGACGCCGATGCTTTTTTCGAAGTACAAAACGCCGTCCGCTCTTGCAAGTGCAAGCGAGGAGGATGTTATAGAGATTATAAAGAGCATCGGAATGTACAAGACGAAATCAAAAAATATAATCGGACTTGCAAAAATTCTTACAAATCAGTATAATCAGGAAGTTCCAAAAAGCGATGAGGAGCTTATGAAGCTTCCGGGCGTAGGCAGGAAAACAGCCAATGTTGTGATGTCGGTCGGCTTTGGCGAGCAACGCATTGCAGTTGATACACATGTTTTTAGAGTATCAAACAGGATAGGACTTGCAAATGCAAAGGATGTATTAACTACAGAAAAACAGCTGATGCAAAATGTGCCAAAGGAGCGCTGGACGCAGACACATCACCTTTTGATATTCCACGGCAGGAGATGTTGTACAGCGAGAAATCCAAGCTGTGATACTTGCGCAGTCAGAAAATATTGTAAATATGACAGATTAAAGGAGAGAGGGAAGAAAGAATGAACGAACAGCAGACAAGAAGTATGAGCAGAACAGTAGTATATACAGGATTATTTTTAGCACTGGGTATTTTGTTGCCACAGATGTTTCACTTTTTACCTATTGCAAATGTAGGCAAGGTTATGTTACCTATGCATATTCCGGCGATACTTGCAGGCTTTTTACTCGGAAGCAGATCGGGAGCTGTGGTGGGAGCACTTAGCCCTATCATCTCCTGCATGCTGTTTCAGATGCCATCGGTGCTTACAATGCCAATAATGGCAGTTGAGATTATGTGCTACGGTATTATGGCAGGCGTAGTCAGCAAAAATATAAAGAGTACATATCTTGGTCTAATCATCGTTATGATATGTGGCAGGATAGCAAGCGGACTTATGTATGTGGTAATGATAAATTTGTTTGGCGTTTCGGGGCTAAATATGCAGATGTTTGTTTTAGGACTTTCGGCAGGAGTACCGGGCGCGATACTTCAGCTTGTTATAATACCGCCAATGGTAAAACTTATAAAAAAGTCGGATGTGCAGTTTTAAATAAGAAAATAAAAGTTGTTGCTTTTAATCGATATATTGCAGGAATGTGAGTGCTGCAAGTATTGCAAGTATTGTGAGTAAGAAAGGAAGCGAGCGATATGGAAAAGCAATTTGCCAAAGAGCTTGCGGCAGAGTTAAGAAAAAATTTTTTTACGGAAAAAACCACATGCCTTGTATGGCATAATGGCATAATCTTTGAGCACGAAGCAAGCGGAGTTGTACCGATAATTGATTTTTGGTTTGCAGGCGAGCTTCAAGATGCAATAGTTATAGACAAAGTCGTAGGTAAGGCGAGCGCAATGTTTATAGCCGACGGCAAGGCACAATTTGTCTACGGTGAGCTGATGAGCGAGCCGTCAGGAGAGATATTGCAAGGCTCAGATACCGCCTTTGAGGCAGGAGAGCTTGTGCCAAATATCAAAAATCGCAAGGGTGACGGTCTTTGCCCGATGGAATCAAGTGTGCTTGATACAGATGATTTAAATGAGGGCATATTGCGTATTCTTAAAAAAATATACAGTTAGACCAGTTGAGCATTTTCAAAATTATACTTGACTTTGGAGGTTTAGAAGGTTAACATAGTTTTATCGTCCTAAAAATATTTGGGTCGTAATCGTTAGAGAGGGTCTTCGGTGCCGCAGTATTGCCGCCGAGGACTTTTATTTTTGTCCTATAACCCCCCATTTGCATTTCGCAGGCATAGATGCAATGAACAGCGATATGCGCTTGGCGAGCGGTTAAGTGTCAGCAATGTTTGAGCACCAGCGGTGCGAGTTTTGCTGACACTCCGCAAGCCTGCGAATGAGCGTGGTATATTGCCTATGCCGAGAACCGCAAATGGGGGCTAATGGGCTTACTCTCCGCCGATACAAAAGCATAAAGGCCGATTTTTCTTTGGCAATCTTGAAATTGCCCGCCTCATAGTATAAAATACCTAAGGTACATAGCGGAGGATAAAATGATATTTTCAAATATTAGTATACTTGACGAAAATTTTGAAATAAAAGAGGGCTATTATGTAGAAATTAAAGGTGACAAGATAGTCAAAATTTCACATAAACCAATAGAAAAAAAAGCCTGTGACGGTGCAAAAAGCGCAGAGGACAAAAGAATTTACGACGGCAAGGGTAAGCTGCTTATGCCGGGATTTGTAAATAATCATGCGCATGCGCCTATGAGTCTTATGCGTGGCTACGGAGAAAATATGTCACTTGAAAACTGGCTATTTAACAGGATTTTTCCGTTTGAAGATCAGCTGACAGCAAAAAGCGTATTTGATGCGACGCTTTTGTCGATGGCAGAAAGCATAAGATATGGTATAGTTTCGACTTCTGAGATGTACTATTTTATGGATGCTATGGCAGAGGCAATAGCAAAGAGCGGTATCAAGGCGAATATAAGCAGATCTATTACGCATTTTGATGATAGCGATTTTTTGACCTCATATCGTGCAGACGAAATGAGGGATGCCTATAAAAAACATCATAATACTCTAAACGGACGCCTTTTGCTAGATATGAGCCTGCATGCCGAATATACAACTACTCCAAAATGCGTAGAGCAGCTTGCAAGCTACACTAAAGAAATAGGCGCAAATATGCAGCTACATGTTTCCGAAACAAAAAAGGAGCATGAGGAATGCAAAGAAAGACACGGCAAAACGCCGGTCAAATATTTGAGCGATCTTGGGCTTTTTGATACAAAGGCAACCGCAGCACACTGCGTGTGGATTGAGGGCGATGATTACAGCATATTAAGGGATAAGGGAGTTACAGTTTGTGTAAATCCTATAAGCAACCTAAAATTGGCAAGTGGCATATGCGACATAACAAGCCTTGCAAAAAATAAAATAAATATAACTATAGGTACAGACAGCGTTGCAAGCAACAATTCGCTAAACTTCTTTGAAGAAATAAAGACATTTGCTTTACTTTCTAAGGTGACAGCAAAAACAGAAGACGAAATAGGACTCATAACACCACAGGAGGTATTGAGGGTAGCGACCCGAAATGGTATGCTCGCACAAGGAAGAAGCGACTCGGGTCTCATAAAAGAGGGATACAAGGCGGATCTCATAGTGCTTGATATCGACGCACCAAATATGAAGCCGGTGCACGACCTTCTGTGCAACATAGTATATTCTGCAGATCCTACAAATTTGCTACTTACTATGGTTGACGGCAGGATTTTATACGAAAACGGAGAGTATAAGACGATAGATATAGAAAAAGTTATTTTTGAAGCGGAGAAATCGACAAAGGAGATTTTAGCTAAAGTATGAGTAAACAATCTTTGGTAAAAGGCGCAACGATACTTGCGATAGCGGGCATCGTGGTAAAAATATTCGGAGCCGTATTTAGATTGCCACTCGTCAATTGGATTGGCGACACGGGTATGGCAGACTACAGCCCGGCATATTACATATATGCATTTTTGATGATATTGGCGACATCAGGACTTCCTGTTGCAATATCCAAGATGGTATCGGAAAGTATAGCCGTAGGCAATCATTATCAGGCACACAGAGTTTTCACCTTGGCATCAAGGCTGATGTTTGTAATGGGCTTTGTGTTTTTCCTGATTTTATTTATATTTGCTCCTCAGATTGCAGCACTCATGAAAAATCCCGATGCGGCGCCCGGTATGAGGATGATAGCGCCATCGCTGCTTTTAGTACCGCTTATGGCTGCAGTGAGAGGATATTTTCAGGGAATGCAAAATATGAAGCCGACTGCAATATCCCAGACTGTCGAGCAGTTTTTTAGAGTAGTTGTCGGACTTACAGCTTCATATATACTCTTTTTCGTGGTAGGCGACGGTGTATTTGGCGGATATGACAAATATGCAGGCGGTGCGGCAGGCGCAAATCTCGGCGCCACAGCAGGAAGCCTCGGTGGCTTTTTGATGATAATATTTATCTATATGCTCGCACGAAAGGGCATATTAAAAAGAGCAAGGAAAAGCGCTTCAATGGAGCAGGAATCCGACAAGAGCATTCTCAAAAAAATCCTTATCATTTCGATACCGATAACAATAGGCGCGGCAATATTGCCAATCGCAAATCTCGTGGATTCGGCGCTTGTTGTAAACAGACTTTTAGCCGGCGGCTTTGCAAACGAAACAGCAAAGAGCCTTTATGGCCAGCTTAGCGGATTTATAGGTCCTCTTATCAATGTACCGCAGCTTTTGACTCAGGCTGTTGCAGTTTCGATAGTGCCTATCATAGCGGCGGCTTACCAGCTAAAAAACAGAGACGAATTACAAAAGAATACAGCCCTTGGCATACGTATGTCAGTTATAATCGGATATCCATGTGCATTTGGACTTATGGTTTTGGCAGAGCCGATATTGCTCCTGCTTTATCCTAACCAAGCGGCAAGTGCTTCAAGTGCGGCGCCACTGCTTGTAATAAATGCGTTCGGGCTTTTATTCCTGTCGATAACACAGACAACCACAGGCATTTTGCAGGGAGTAGGAAAGCAAACCTTGCCGGTTCGTAATCTATGTATCGGCATAGTGGCAAAGATTATAGTGACTTGGATTTTAGTTGGTATTCCGGCTATAAATGTAAAGGGAGCGGCGATCGGCACTGTGCTGATGTATATGATAGCAGTTACGCTAAGCTTCAAGCAGATGCTAAAGTATACGAAGGTGCGCATTGATATAAATTTGACATTTATAAGACCGTTGATTTCGGCAGGCGTTATGGGAATATTAGTTTTCGGGATATATAAGCTTTTGATGATGGTACAAAGCCACAACAGCATCGCCACACTTATTTCTGTACTTGTCGGTGCGGTAGTCTATACGATTATGATATTTGTGACAAAATCAGTGCAAAAAGAGGAACTTTTGATACTTCCAAAAGGGGAGAAATTGGTAAGGGTTGCGAGCAAATTTATGAAATAAATTTCGTCATACCATTGACAAAACTATTTGATGGTGTCATACTACAAGTAGATGGCGTGCGGATAAATGTGCGCCTTTGTAAACGACTAATAAGAATGTTAGAAAGAAAAAAAGAAAACCAAAGGGAGGAAACAAACAATGAATAAGGCGGAGTTAATCGCTGCAGTGGCAGAAAAAACAGGATTTACAAAAAAGGATGCTGAGTCAGCAGTAAATGCGACTATGGCTTCAATCGAAGGCTCACTTGTAAAGGGAGAAAGAGTACAGCTTATAGGCTTTGGAACATTTGAAGTTCGTCAGAGAAAAGCAAGAACAGGCAGAAACCCAAGAAAGCCTGGCGAAACAATTCAGATTGCTGCATCAAAGGCACCTGTATTCAAAGCAGGTAAAGCTCTTAAGGATTCAGTAAACAAATAAGAGAGACAATAACAGAGGAGCTGTTGCTCCTCTTTATTATTTTGTTTCTTTTTTTGTGATGTTAATTTAAGATGGAAATATGGAATTATTTTTTTATAAAAAAATAGGGTTATAGGACAAAATATATGAGATTGGATAAATTTTTAAAAAATTCGAGACTGATCAAACGCAGAACCGTAGCAAAGGAAGCATGTGATACCGGAAGGGTAGCTGTAAATAAAAAGGTTGCGAAGGCAGGCACAAATGTCGAAATCGGTGATATTATAACTATTACATTTGGTACAAAGGTTATCAATGCTAAGGTGCTTGATACGAAGGACTCGCAGCGAAAGGATGAGGCTGCGGATATGTATGAGATAATAGAAAACGTATAGCTTCTTACTTCGCCAATAAATTTGTCTGATAAGTCCGACAGAATACAAATAAAAAAGAAGCCCGTGAAGGCTCCTATTGAACCTTTTTTGTAATAATCTGCTTACAGACAAGAGGTATAGTAAACGTCTGCACGACGAGCATCAAGCAGGCTTCGCCGATGCGAGTCGGAAGTATCGCAAAAAATCCTTTTCCCATAAGGATTACAAGCCATAATGTATTTAAACAAATCGTTATCGTAAAAAGCACAGTAAATGCGGTCAAAAACGAACGCTTTAGTGTGATTTCTTTTTTGTATAAAAACAATCCGTACAGAACGCCTGTTATAAATGCGGAGAGCGTAAAGCCCGGAAAGTATACTCCGGACGGAAATAAGAGCATTCCCAAAACATCACCCACGCTATAACAAATCCCTGCCTTAATTGGGCCAAACATAACTGCTATTATGACTATCGGCAAAAAGCCAAAGCCGATGCGTGCAATCGGAAGCTGGAGAGATAAAAATCTTGTCAATATTATCTCGAGCGCGATTAAAAGTGCCATAACTATCAGCTGATATGTTAAATTTTTTTCTTTCATAAAACAAATCCTTTCCGCTATGTCATAAGAGTATATCATCTACCAAAAATATATTCAATACGGATTACTTCGCTGTGGACTAAACAGATAGTTTAAAGTATAATAGTTATGCGAAGTGTTAAATCTTTACATTTTAAAAATCAATTTTAACAAGCAATCAAGGGCAAAATATAACTAAAAGATGCAAGGTTAGGAGAACTGAGATATGACAATTTTGAGAATAGCTTTAGCGCTCATGCTATGTATCCCGATAGGATATCTGCTCTTGTATTTGGCTGATAAATTGATGGATATGGTGATGCCACAAAAAAGGAAAAAGAAAAATGCAAAGAGGTCTATTCATAACAATAGAAGGTCCTGATGGAGCAGGCAAGTCGACGCAAATTGACTTTTTAAAAAAGTATTTCGAGACTACCGAGCTTAGCGTTGTATTTACAAGAGAGCCCGGAGGCACGAGTATCAGCGAGGACATCAGAGCTATTATATTAAATAAGGACAATAAGGAAATGTCGCCGATGACAGAGGCTTTATTATATGCGGCGTCGCGGGCACAGCTTGTTTCGGAATATATAAAGCCACATATCGAAAATGGAGATATAGTTATTTGCGACAGATTTGTGGACTCAAGTATCGCATATCAGGGATATGGTCGCAATATGGGCGAAAGCGTCAAAATTATAAACGGCTTTGCCATAGACGGTATCATGCCGGATATGACGATCCTGATGAAGGTAAAATCCGAGAGCGGAATGAAGCGCATAGAGCAAAGCTTTGTAGGCGATAGGCAAAAGGACAGGCTCGAAAGCGAAAGCATCTCATTCCACCAAAGGGTATATGACGGTTATCTTGAGCTCGAGAAGGAATTCCCGGATAGGATAGTCGGCATAGACGCAACGCAGCCTATCGAAAAGGTCAGCGAGGACATAAAAAGAGAAATAGAAAAGCTTTTAAAAAAGAGAGCATATATTTAGATATGAATTATGATTTCAAAAAAAATATAGAAAATGGCACACTGCACCACGCATTTATAATCGAAGGCGGATATACGGCAGACAAGGTCGGATATGCAAAGAGCTTGGCAAAGGCTATCTTGTGCGAGACATTGCGTGGTACCGGCTACAACGAATGCAAGACTTGTAAAAAAATAGATGCCTTTGAGCATGTGGATGTTTTTTTTCTCGAGCCGCAAGCAAAAAAAGGCAGTAAGGTTTATAGCATAAAGGATGAGCAGATACTTTCGCTACAGGAAAGGCTTATGAGAAAGCCCTTTGAAGCAGAAAGAAATATTGCGATAATAAGCGGTGCCGACACGATGACGCTTAGAGCTTACAATAGGCTTTTAAAAACGCTCGAGGAGCCACCACTTGGGACTGTTATATTCCTCCTTTGTGAAAATGCAGACAAAATGCCCGAAACGGTAAGGTCAAGATGTATACACTTGCGACTTTCGGAGAATTTTGCGACAAATACGGATTGTGATGACAGCAAGGCAGATGAGCAGATTGCAAAAGCGGAGAAGTTGCTTTCGCTTGTTTTTGATAGAGAATATTTTTACAAAATAAAAAGTCACATAGAAGAAAATGTAAAGGACAAAAAAAGTGCATATCAAATGCTTGATATGATAGAGCAACTTTGCATAGATATGATCCTTGCAAGAAGGGAAAATAGCAAAAAATACACGGTAGAGGATTTGAGCAGGACGATACACGAGTGCGAGACGGCAAGGCGTGAGATCGAAAAAAATGCAAATGTGCTTTATACTATGAAAAAAATGGCGATAGTTATTGGAGGACAATAGATGGTTGACGTAGTAGGAATTAAATTTAGAAATAATGGCAAAAGTTATTATTTTGATCCGTCACAAATCGAGCTTGCAAAGGGCGATGAAGTGATAGTCGAAACGGCAAAGGGGCTTGAGTTTGCGACGGTTGATACAGAAAAAAAACAGGTAGACGAAAGCGAGATCGTATCGCCCCTAAAACCGGTTATCAGAAAGGCAACGCCTGAGGATTGCAAGCAAAATGAAGAAAACCAAAAGAAAAAGGGCGAAGCTATGGAAACCTGCAAAAAGAAGATAGCGGACCATAACTTGGAGATGAAGCTCATAGATGCCGAATTTACCTTTGATAACAGCAAGGTGATATTTTATTTTACGGCTGAGGGCAGAGTCGATTTCAGAGAGCTTGTTAAGGATCTGGCGTCAGTATTTCATACAAGGATTGAGCTCAGGCAGATTGGTGTCAGGGATGAGTCTAAGGTCATGGGCGGTATAGGCAATTGCGGCAGAGAACTTTGTTGCCACCAGTGGATTTCGGAATTCCAGCCTGTTTCGATCAAAATGGCAAAAACGCAAAATCTTTCGCTAAATCCGTCGAAAATTTCAGGCGTGTGCGGCAGACTTATGTGTTGCCTAAAATATGAAAACGAAGCCTATTGCGATGCAAAAGAAGGTATGCCCGAGGTTGGTGAGCGAATTGAGACCTCAGACGGCATTTTGAAGGTAAGCAGCGTAAACCTTCTGAGAAATAAGATAAAAGCAAGGCTTGTGACAGATAATGTGGAGACGGGCGAAGAAGAGCTTTCGGAGGAATTTTATACATACGAAAAGCAACAGGTCAAAAGATTAGGTAAAAAGAAGAGGACCTGCAACAAATGTCACGAATAAAAGAAAATGAAAAGATAGACGAAATAGGTTTTGGAAATAAAAAGCTTATACAAGCGACAGATGAATTCAAATATGGCGTTGACAGCGTTTTGATAGCGGATTTTTTGGCACAAAATTCAAAAAATATAAAATGTTCAAAGTGTGAGAAAAAATTAACGATAGCAGATCTCGGTACGGGAAGTGCTATCATACCTATAATACTTTCCCATAAGGTAAAGGATGCGGATTTTATCGGGATAGAGGTGCAAAAAACTTCGGCTGACAGAGCGACAAGAAGCGTTGCTCTAAACAAGCTTGAGGACAGGATAAAAATCATCTGTGCCGATATCAAAAACATAAAGACCGACTTTTCGCACCTCAAAAGCGGGGTGAATGCAGTTGTAACAAATCCGCCATATATGGAAAGCGGAGGAGCGATCACAAATGACAGCGGCGCAAGGACTATAGCAAGGCACGAAACGACAGCAAATCTTGAGGATTTTTTTGAAGTGGCAAGCTTCCTTTTGCAAAAGGGCGGTGAGCTGTTTATGGTACATCGCACATACAGACTTGCAGATATCATCTGCTTGGCAAGAGAGCATTTGCTTGAGCCTAAATTGATGAGGCTTGTAGCGCCGAGAGCTGACAAGGCTCCAAACATAGTCCTTTTGCAGTTTATAAAAGGGGCTGGCAAGGAATTAAAAATCCTCCCGCAGCTAAATATATATGATGAAAAAGGACATTATACAAGGGAAGTTTTAAAAATTTACGAAAAAGAACGATAAAAAAACAAAAAATTGTTGTAAATTTCCAATTTTTGATAGATAATGGAAATATAAAAAATCGGAGGTAGTAAAATGTATTTAGTTATGGCAGGCTCGGATTCGGTCAAGGGCATTCCTGTTAAAGATGTGGGTATTGCACTCTTATTGATCGCACTTATAGTCCTTGTGATATATTTGATATTATTTGTCAGAAATTTAAACAAGGCGGTTAAAAGAAGCAACGAGATGTTAGATGATTTGCAGACGATAACATCAGTCGCAGAAAAAAGGACGCTTGAGGTTGACAATGCGATAAGCAATGTAACAGAGACAGTTAATAGCGTTTCTAAGGCGATAAAAGGACAGGAAACATTATTTAAGCAGCTGAGCAATATCGCAACGGCGGCGGTAACTATAGTCAGCATAGTCAGAGGCAAATTTACAAAAAATGAGCCAAAGGACTGTGAGGGCGGTAGTGAGTCCAAAGAGACTAAGGACAGTAAAGCTACCGACAAAAATGTCGGAGCAGATAAAGATGATAAAAAGAAAGATGACAATAATAAAAAAGAGAGTAAATAGAGGAGGAAAAAATCATGAAAGCAACAGGTATAGTAAGAAAGGTTGACGAACTTGGAAGGATTGTATTACCAATCGAACTTAGAAGAAATCTAAATATTGACATCAAGGATCCGCTGGAAATATATGTGGACGGACAGTTTATAATGCTAAAAAAATACGAGCCGGCTTGCATTTTCTGTGGCAATGCTAAAGATGTAGTGGAGTTCAACGGCAAAAATGTTTGCAAAAAATGCTTGGAGGAAATTAAAGGATTATAAGGCTCGGAGGCATAAATGGCTAAATATATTGTAGAACAAAGCGAACCGCTTAGAGGAGAGGTCTGGATAAGCGGTGCGAAAAACTCCGTATTGCCCATACTTGCGGCAACACTTTTGACAGAAGAAAAATGCAAAATAAGAGAAGTGCCCGAATTAAAAGATGTAAATATACTCTCGACTCTGCTTGCTTCTTTTGGAGTCAGTATAGAAAGAAACCAAGAGGAAAAAGAAATAGTAACTGATGCGAGTCAGCTGATAACAAGTCACGCATCCGAGGAGCTTGTAAAGATGATGCGAGCATCTATTTTAGTTATGGGACCGCTACTTGTGCGCACGGGCAAGGCTGTAATCAACCTCCCCGGTGGCTGTGCGATAGGCGAAAGACCTGTGGAGCTCCATTTTAAAGGCCTTAGAGCAATGGGCGCCGAGATTGAAATTTCGGACGAAGGGCTTGTGACAGCGACATGTG
Organism: uncultured Porphyromonadaceae bacterium; assembly: GCA_963634825.1. Classification (GTDB taxonomy): domain Bacteria; phylum Bacillota; class Clostridia; order Peptostreptococcales; family Anaerovoracaceae; genus Gallibacter. The sequence goes on from CAVHCP010000005.1 coordinate 27,962, forward strand.
ACAGGCTTGAGGGTGCGACTATCTATATGGACTTTCCAAGCGTCGGTGCGACAGAAAACATTATGACGGCGGCAACTCTTGCCGAGGGGACAACCGTAATAGAAAATGCAGCGCAGGAACCCGAGATAGTCGACCTTGCAAACTTCCTAAATCAGATGGGAGCAAGAGTTAAGGGTGCAGGTACCGACACAATCAAAATAGACGGCGTTGAGAGGCTTCACGGAGCTGATCACAGCGTGATACCGGATAGGATAGAGGCCGGTACATTTATGGTTGCGGCGGCGATTACAAGAGGCAGCATTTTGATAAAAAATATAGTGCCAGACCATGTAAAGCCAATCATAGCTAAGCTAAAGGAATGCGGAGTTGACATATATACGACCGATGAAGGTATGGTCGTAAGAGGTGATGTCAATCCGTTAATTAGTACGGACATAAAAACCTTGCCATATCCGGGATTTCCGACAGATATCCAGTCGCCGTTTATGGCATTTTTGACTACCGTGCACGGCAGGAGCATAGTCATAGAAACTGTTTTTGAAAACAGATATATGCATGTTCTTGAGCTAAACAGTATGGGTGCGCGTATCAAAACAGAGGGCAAATGTGCAATCATAGAGGGAAGCCAAAAATTGCACGGTACAGATGTAAACGCAACCGACTTGAGGGCGGGTGCGGCGCTTGTGCTTGCAGGACTTGTGGCAGAGGGCACAACTACGGTATCTGATATATATCATATCGAAAGAGGATACGAGAAGTTTACAGAAAAGATAAAGGCACTCGGTGGCAAGATAACAAGGGTGGAGGATTGATAGATGAACGATTTAAAATATTTAAAATTGCTATCAAGAAAATACCCAAACAGACAGGCGGCCTCGGCAGAAATCATAAATCTAAATGCGATTTTGGCTTTGCCAAAGGGTACTGAGTATTATCTCAGTGATTTACATGGAGAATATGAAGCCTTTAGGCATATGATACAAAGTGCATCAGGCGTTATAAAAGTAAAAATAAATGAGATTTTTAAAGATGAGCTGACAGGCAAGCAGAGGTATCATCTTGCTTCGCTTATATATAATGCATCAGCTGAGATAAGGCGGGTAAAAAACAATCCGACTATTGATTATCGCAAATGGTGCAAGGAAAATTTATTGAGGCTCATCATAGTTTGTAAGGCTGTATCTACAAAGTATACAAGATCTAAGGTGCGTACGAAGCTCCCAAAATATTGGGATTACAGTATGGACGAGCTACTTCATGCAGATGATGAGGCAAACAAAGGCACATATTACAATGCTATCATAGACAGTATTATAGAGACAGGTATGGCAGAGCCTTATATAAAGCAGTTGACACAGGCGATCACAGAGCTTTGCGTTGACAGGCTTCATATTATCGGCGACATATTTGACAGAGGAGCACATCCTGATCTGATTATGGATTATCTCATGCAATATAGCGATGTCGATTTTCAGTGGGGCAACCACGATATCGTTTGGATGGGTGCGGCGGCTGGTAGCTGGGCTTGTACGGCAAATATTTTACGTATGAATATCAGCTATAACAACTTCGATATGCTTGAGATAGGATACGGTATCAATTTGAGACCGCTTACATCTTTTGCAAACAGAGTTTATGGCAAGGACCCTTGCGAAGCATTTATGCCAAAGGTGCTCGAGGAAAACAAGTTCGACCCTGTTTCAAAAAAGACGGCAGCGAGAATGCATAAGGCGATTGCTATTATGCAGTTTAAGGTCGAGGGGCAGCGGATTATGGACAATCCAAGCCTTGAGCTTGAGCACAGGCTCCTGCTCGACAAGATAGATTATAAAAAAGGGACAATTACGATAAAAGGCGAGACATATGAGCTTCGTGACAAAAATTTCCCTACGATAGATCCTGATGACCCATATAAGCTTACAGATGAGGAGCTTAGAGTTATCAGAAATTTGCAGGCGTCCGTTACACGCAGCAAAAAGTTGCAGGAGCATATAAAATTTATGTTCAGTCACGGTGCGCTTTATAAGGTAATGAATGAAAAGCTGATGTTTCACGGCTGTATCCCGACCGAAAAAAACGGAGACTTCACAAAATGCTATATCAAAGGCAGAGGTTACCGCGGAAAAGCATTATTTGATTATCTTGACAGAGAAGTCAGAAAGGCATACTTTAGTCCGGACGAGAGTGCAAAGGAAGGCGCTGCCGGAGATATTATGTGGTATCTGTGGCTCGGACCAAAATCACCGCTCTTTGGCAAGGATCAGATGACGACCTTTGAAAGGCTTTTTATAGAGGATAAAAAAACTCACAAGGAAAAGACTTCCGTTTATTATAAGTATAGGGATGACAGGATGTTTTGTGAAAAAATCCTCAAAGAATTTGGCGTCAACCCAAGGCGAGGCCATATATTAAACGGTCATGTCCCTGTAAAGATAAAGGATGGCGAAAGCCCGATAAAGGGTGAGGGTAAGCTTTTTGTTATAGACGGTGGTATATCTAAGGCATACCAAAAAAAGACAGGTATTGCAGGTTATACATTTATATATAACTCATGGCTTATGGCACTTGCGGAGCATAAACCGTATATGCCACTCCAGCCAAACGGCAAGCAAAATTTCTTTGCACCAAGGCTCTTTATAGTCGATAAGCTAAAGCAAAGAGTTCTCGTGCGTGATACAGACCAGGCACCGGAGCTTCAAAGTCAGGTTGACGAACTAAAGGAGCTTATAGAGGCTTACCGAAAGGGTTTGATAAAGGAAGAGATTTAGGCGCAAATATGACGGTAAATAAAAAATGGACACTTTAGTGTTCATTTTTGCTTTAGTAAAGAATATTGGTAATAAAAGACTATATCCCTTTTGCTAAGTCTTCAGCATAGGCAATGAATATCGCTTATTCGCAGGCTTGTGGAGTGTCGGCAAAACTCGCACCGCAGGTGCTCAAACATTGCCGGCACTTTTCTCTTATTTTTCGAATTGCGCTGTCACATCCTCAAGATACTTGATGATCGGCAGGTGCTGAGGGCAAGCCTTTTCGCATTGACCGCACTTGATACATTCGGATGCCTTAGTGTGGTCGACAATCATATTGTCATAATATATCTGCTGTGTCGAAAAGCCTCTGTTTAGCGCATGCTGTTCAGCGTTGTACAAGCTAAAATATTTTGGGATAGGTATCTGCTTCGGACAACCGTCAACACAATATTGACACGATGTGCATGCGATACTAAATGTCGAGTTGATTATGTCAACCACTTTATCTACAGCTTTGAATTCCTCATCGGAAAGTGGCACAAAATTCGCCATATAGCTTGTATTGTCGCGTAGCTGCTCGAGAGTGGACATACCGCTCAAAACCATCATAATATTGTCGTGGCTTGCGGCGAAGCGTATCGCCCACGAAGCAAGCGACATATCAGGTCTGACACTCTTAAATACTTTCTCTGCCTCAGGTGGCAGAGATGCCAAAGAACCTCCTTTTGTTGGCTCCATTACGATAACGGGCATATTGTATTTTTGAGCGATCTCATAGCATTTTCTTGATTGTATGCTATTGCTGTCCCAGTCGATATAATTTATTTGTAATTGTACAAATTCCAGCTCGGGATGTAGCGACAAAACCTCTTCCAAAAGCTCGGGCGTATCATGGAATGAAAAGCCGATATGCTTTACCTTGCCCTCGTCCTTTAACTTTTTTACAAATTCAAAGCTGTTATACTTGTTAGCTTTTTCGTAATTATCCTTTTTGATATTATGGAGCAGGTAGTAGTCAAAATGATCCACACCGCATTTTTCGAGCTGCTCATCGAAAATTCGTCTGTTATCCTCCTCGCTTTTTAAAAACATAAGCGGAAGCTTAGTTGTGAGAGTATATGATTCGCGGGGATGTCTGCTTGTAAGTATCTTTTTTACCGCCTTTTCGCTCTGAAAATTATGATACATATATGCAGTATCAAAATATGTAAATCCACGTTCGATAAATGTATCGACCATTTCGCATGCCTGCTTTATATCTATACTCTTTGGATCGTCTTCATTCAAAAGAGGAAGCCTCATGCAACCAAAGCCCAATTTCTTTGTCATTTCCATTACCTCCTTAGATAATATACATAAGGTATATACTTAAATACCAAATTCCTCTCGCCTCGATAAAATATAGTCTTTAAATGCTTCAGCCATAGGCGACAGATAAATTTTCTTTTTATAAGCAAGATAAAATGTTCTGTTTCTGTCATATTCCTTTATCTTATAGCTCTTTATGCCCATTTCAAAGTCCTTTTCGCCGATAGAGGATTTTGAAACTATCGAAACGCCAAGCCCTGTTGCAACGGCTTTTCGTATAACTCCGATACTGTTTATGCGGGCGACGATATTTAGGTTGTTTGCCTTGTAACCGCTCTTTTTTAAAAATGCTTGGAATGCTTCTCGCGAATTGCTTTTTTCACGCCATGCAAGCCCCTGCTCTCTCCACAAAAAAGGCTCATTGATAAAATCGGCAACGGAAATCGTATCGCCCTTTATTTTACCGGCAGGACGCGTCTCCGAAACGATCAGCCTCGTTTCGTCCTCAAAGACAGGCTCATAAACAAGCTCATTGCTGGAGATACTTCCCGTAAAGCCTATCTCACCGATACCATTTAAAAGATTTTTGACAACGTGCCTGCTGTCGGACTGCTCGACCGTAAAGCAAACGCCTTTGTGCAGGTCCCTAAAGCCCTTCATCATCCAAGGTACAAAATCCTGCCCCGGCGTACTTGAAGTCTGTATTTCGAGCGTACCGGAAAGCTTTTCGTTTACGTTGGCAAATACATTTTTCATACGCTCCCTTGTGGAAAGCATTTCTGTAGCATATTTGTAAAGAATCTTGCCTTGCGGAGTCGGAGTAACATTTTTGCCTTGTCGGTCAAGGAGAACAACTCCAAGCTCGTTTTCAAGACTGCGTATGTGTACGCTTATAGTCGGTTGTGTCAAAAATGTTGCGTCTGCCGCCTTCGAAAAGCTCTTATACCTAACTACATTTGCAAAAGCCTCTATCTGTTTAAAATCCATATCGTGCCTCCTTTTTTATATTATACTTGTCAAAATAGATTTTTTCAATAAGCGGAATTTTTAGGGGTTGCATTACAAACAAAACAGGTGTAGTATAAGCATAAGAATAAGAAAAGTTGCAACATAATATGTATTATGTTGCAACTCAAAGCTTGAAAATATCAAAAAACGCATATTTTTGTAAAATTCTGGTGGTAAAAGGTAAGATTTACCACTATTTTTATTTGCCATTCAAAAACTTCATATAATTATACAGAACATAGGCTTGCTTTGCAAGCCTTTTTTGTTTTTTTGCTAAATTCTGTTAAATGTTGTAAAGAATTGTATTTTTTCTTGCAACATAATACATATTATGTTGCAGAAAATACGACATAAAAAATCGCCAAAAAGCTTGCAATTACAACAAAAATGCACTATAAGAGGAGGGCAAAAAATGCAAATGAATTTAACAACTGATTATGCGATAAGGCTGATGCGAGTCCTCTATGAGGAGGGAAATTTATTAACTGCCGGTGAGCTTGGCAAAAAGATTGGCGTAACGCAGGGCTACATACACAAGCTGACGCAAAATCTAAAAAAAGCCGGCTATATAGAAATGCAACGAGGCAAGATGGGAGGCATCCTGCCAAGTCAAAGAGCGACAAATGTGTCGCTACTTGACATTGTAAAAGCAACAGAACCCTCATTGAAGCTTTGCAAATGTCTCGAGGGCGATGGTGTGTGCAGTGCGGATTGCAAAAAGAAATGTCCCGAGCGCAAGCATTTTGAAAAAATCCAACAGAAGATAGAGGAGGCACTCGCAGATGTGACCTTCGATAGTCTTATATCCGAATGATGATAGTTAAATAGATGTGCGATTTAATATATATAGCAACATATAGTTTTGAAACAAATTTAAGAAAGAGAGGAAAGGGAGAAAGAAAAAATGAGAATAGGCAGGCTAAAAAGCATATTTACAACGATACTGGCAATAGCAGTATTTGTAACTATGTGCGCACCTTCATTTATGCTGATAAGCGCAAAAAAAGCCGACGCGAAAACTGTAAAGAGCATAAATATAGGTACGGACAATATTTTAGCACCGGCATCATCAGATGGCAGTTGGACAACTTCGGATTATTACCTGTATTACGGCAGACACGGCGGTGAAAACAAAACAGCCACAAAATATAGGGTACTGGCAAAAAATAACGGCATTATGCTTATGGATAATGATAGAGTAGTTGGTTATTCACCATATAATGACGCGACCGACAGCAATAGAAATCAATATAAAGATAGCTTTTTAAGAAATGAAATATATGACGGCAAGCAGTTTTTTACAGACATAGAACTAAACAGCATTGCAAGCACTGCTTTAGAAGCGAGAAGCGCATATGAAGAAAATGGATTTTCTTTTTTCGATGATAGCAGTAGCGATAATAAGATATTTTTGCTTTCAGTATATGATGTTACAAAATATTACAAGAATGGTACAGGAAGTAAGGAAGGTTGGCCTACATGGTGGACGCGTTCGGGTGATAGTAGCAATGAAGACAATATAGGTGTAGTCAGTACCAATGGAGCGGTCATAGAAGGAACTTATGGAGTTACCGGAGGAGTTTCGCCTGCGGCAAATTTAAATCTAAACTCTAAAGATATATTATTCTCATCCGATATGGCTTTTTCAAAAACCGGAGCATTGAGCAAAGTCAACACATCAGACACACATACCTGGAAGTTGACATTAAAGGATTCAAGTAAGAAAGTAACTGCCAAAAAAGGTACTATAGGAACAAATAAAAAGGTTACTGTTCCGGTAACGCTTTCGGGTAGCGATATTGATCAGGTATCGGTAGTTATAACAAATGGCGATATATCATCATCTAATACAGAAATACTTTACTATGGCAAGATGGATGACATCGACACAACAAGCACATCGGAGCAAAAAGGTACATTTACACTTCCGACAGACTTTAATGTTAAGACAAACAAGGTATATCTTCTCGCAGAGGATATAAATGACGATGCATCCGACGGTGCAGGCTCTGTTACAGATTATACTTCAGAACCGCTGGAAATCAGTTTCGGATATTTAATTGAATTTGATACTAAGGGAGCAACATCAGGCACTGCAAGTTCACAGATAGTAACAGAAGGAGATAAAGCAATAGAGCCGACAGGCATCCTAAAGACAGGATATATATTAAAGGGTTGGTTCGAAAACTCAGATTTCAGCGGAGATGCATACAACTTTGCTACAGCGGTAACAAAGGCTATGACTCTTTATGCAAAGTGGCTAGCCGAATATAAACTTACATATGATTTAAACGGGGGCAAAGAACCAAACCCTCCAAACCCTACAAGCTATACAGTAGAAGATAAGACGATAACATTACGAGAGCCGACAAAAGACAATCTTTCGTTTGCAGGTTGGACGAGCGAAACTGAGGGCATTACAACTCCTCAAAAGCAAGTGACTATCACGACCGGAAATACAGGAGCTAAGGACTATAAAGCAAACTGGAATGCAACGATAACCTTTGATACAAAAGGTGGCTCAAAAATAGCCGACAAAGTGGTAGCCGAAAATACAGTTGTAAAGGAAGGCGATATAGCAACGCCAACAAAAGCAAATTTACATTTTGCAGGCTGGTATGATGACGAAAAATATGCTACAAAGCATGATTTTACAAAACCGCTGACTAAGAATACAAAGCTTTATGCAAAATGGGAAGCAAAAGTAACATTTAACACAAACGGTGGTTCAGCTGTAGGCACAAAGACAGTGACAGAGGGAGAGACTGTGGCAATGCCAAGCCCTGCCCCAACAAAGGCAAATTTACATTTTGCAGGCTGGTATAAGGATCAAGCTTGTACAGACGGTCAAGAGTTCAATTTTAAAACTGAAACCATAACCGGAGACAAGACACTTTATGTGAAGTGGACAGCAGAGGTGACATTTACTGCTAACGGTGGTACGCCTATACCAAGCAAACAGACGATAAAAGAAGGCGATAAAGCTAAAGAACCGACGGAAGCTATAGCGAAAGCAGGATATATATTTAAAGGGTGGTATGACTCGGCAACCTACTCCGGTAATCCATATAGCTTTGCAACGGCTGTAGTAGGGGATTTTGTACTTTACGCGAAATGGCAAACAGTTGATTATGCAATCACAATTGACTTAAACGGAGGCAAAGAGCCAACCCCGTCAAACCCTACAAGTTACACAATAGAAGATAAGACAATAACATTACAAGAACCAACAAAAGACGATCTTTCATTTGCAGGTTGGACGAGCGAAAGCGATGGCATCACAACTCCTCAAAAGGAAGTGACTATCACGACCGGAAATACAGGAGCTAAAGACTATAAAGCAAACTGGAATGCAACAATAACCTTTGATACAAATGGTGGCTCAAAAATACCTGACAAAGTGGTAGCCGAAAATACAATTATAGACGAAAAAGACTTAACAGAGCCGGAAAAAGAAAACTTACACTTTGCAGGCTGGTATGATGACGAAAAATTTACTACAAAGCATGATTTTACAAAACCGGTCACTCAAAATACGAAGCTTTATGCAAAATGGGAAGCAAAAGTAACCTTTGACACAAACGGTGGCTCAGATGTAGATGTGAAAACAGTTGCAGAAGGCGAGAAAGTGACAGCACCGGATACAGAGCCAACGAAGGAAAATCTATATTTTGCAGGTTGGTATAAGGACCAGGCTTGTACAGACGGTCAAGAATTTGATTTTGAAACCGAGACCATAACCGGAGATAAAACACTGTATGCAAAATGGGAAGCAAAAGTAACCTTTGACTCAAATGGTGGCTCAGCAGTGGAAGAGGAAATAGTAAAAGAAGGTGGCAAAGCGACTAAACCGATAGATCCTACAAAAAGAGGTTACACTTTTAATGCTTGGTATCTAAAGAAAGTAACAGAGGAAGAGAAAACAACTAATCAGGAGCAAGAAGAAACTAATCCTTTGCTTTATGCGATAAACCCAATAAGGCTTCTTTCGAACAACTCGAATCTGCTTACAGATCTAGACGCCGATGCCACCGGGGATACTGATAAGGATACAAATTTAGATCCTGATGTTGATGGTAAGACTGATACTGACGGCGATACAGAAAAAGAAGCAACTGAGGAACCATATGACTTTGATACGATTGTAACAAGCTCTATTACACTTTTAGCATACTGGGATGTGATCGATTATGACATTACGTACAAGGGCTTGACTAATGCAAAAATTGCAGAAAATCCTGTAACATACAATGTTGAAAGCGATGAGATAACTTTGAACAATCCGACAAAGGACGGTTATACATTTATAGGCTGGACAGGTGACGGAGTTACTAAGCCAACTAAAAATATGACAATAGCAAAAGGTAGCGTAGGGGATAAGATATTTACGGCTAATTGGGCGGTTAGGACTTCGGATGAAGCCAACATTGGTTTGCTTATAACACTTGTTCTCAGCTCACTTGCAACAGGATTTGGGCTTTTTGCAATTGCCCGTGTGCGAAACAGCGCAAAATAATATTATAAAAAAAGGAGAATGTGAAAAATGCGAACAGCTAAATTAAAAAGCATATTTACAACGATACTGGCAATAGCAGTATTTGTAACTATGTGCGCACCTTCATTTATGCTAATAAGCGCAAAAAAAGCCGACGCGAAAACTACAAAAAGCATAAATATAGGTACGGATAATATCCCGCAAAAATCAGGAAAATGGACTTTTGATGACAGCTATCTATATTATGGGTCATATGGCGGATATGCAATAAGATATAGAATATTATCAAACGATGGTCAAAAGATGTTAATGGATAGTGATATGGTACTATATATGACGGTTTTTGATAAGAATAATGGCATAGACTACAGCAAAAGTACAGTGAGAGATGAAATAAAGGACGGAACTAAATTTTTCTCTACTAATGAACTAAAGAATATTGCGAGTACTACTTTAGCTGCAAATAGCAAATATACTGTAGCAAAAGATAGAACGATGAATTTTGTTGGTGGTGATGATACCGACTATTTTATCGATTATTACAGCACAGACAATAAATCATTTTTGCTTTCAGCAAAAGAAGTTGAAAATTATTATACAAACGAAACGGCAGAGAGAGAAGTTGGGTACAATTTTTATTTTAATAGTGGACCGCTTATGTTGCGCTCGCAGGTTCATTATTATTCTGCGGGAAAAGTATATGATGATGCTATTGCTGACCTTTGGAAAGAAGGAGGAATAGGGCGTATAAGCAACCATCTCTGTGCGACAAGTAACGCTAGTTTATGTCCGGCTTCATATTTAAATTTAGGCTCCAACATACTTTTTTCCTCTGTATATAATCAATCGAAAGGAACAACAGCAGGTACTTTAGAACAGATTAGCGCGTCATCTGACAAAACTTGGAAGCTAACACTTAAAGACACAAGTAAGGGAGTATCGGCGAAGAAAGGCAGTATAGATGCAAATAAAAAAGTTACTATTCCGGTAACAATAACAAAAGGCAGCGACATCTCGCAAGTGTCTGTAGTTATAACAAATGGCGATATATCATCATCTAATACAGAAATACTTTACTATGGCAAGATGGATGGCATCGATACAACAAGCAGGTCAGAGCAAAAGGGAACATTTACATTACCGGATAATTTACCTAGCACCTACAAAGCATATGCCATTGCAGAGGATGTAAATGCTGATACAACTGCAGGCTCCATCACAGACTATGCATCTGATCCTGTGGCGATTAACTTCGGATACTTAGTTGATTTTGAGACCAACGGGGCAACATCAGGCACTGCAAGTTCACAGGTAGTAGATCCAAACGGTACAGTACAAGAGCCAACAGGCATCCTAAAGACAGGATATATATTAAAGGGCTGGTTCGACAACTCGAGTTTTAGCGGGAATGCATTTAACTTTGCTACGGCGATAACAAAGAGTATGACGCTCTACGCAAAGTGGGAGGCAGAAAACTATAATATCACATACAATTTAAATGGTGGTAGCGAGCCAAGTCCGGCGAACCCTACAAGTTATACGATAGCAAGTGATGCGATCACTTTAAAGGCTCCAAGCAAGGCAAATCTATCGTTTGCGGGTTGGACAGGCTCTAACGGTACATCACCTCAAACGAGCGTAACTATTCCTAAAGGCAGCACCGGGACTAAAAGCTATACAGCCAACTGGAATGCGACAATAACCTTTGACACAAAGGGTGGCTCTAGTGTAGCTAACAAAGTAGTAGCCGAAAATACAGTTGTAAAGGAAAGCGATGTAGCAACGCCAATAAAAAATAACTTACATTTTGCGGGCTGGTATGATGACGAAAATTACAATACAAAGCACGACTTTACGAAACCGGTTACTAAAAATACAAAGCTTTATGCAAAATGGACAGCAGATGTGACATTTAATGCTAAAGGTGGCACACCTACACCAAACAAACAGACAGTAAAAGAGGGAGACAAAGCAATATCACCCGGAACTATCACAAGAGCAGGATATACCTTTAAGAGTTGGTATAATAATGCAAGCTACACCGGTGATCCATATAACTTTGCAACAGCTGTAATGGGTGATTTGGTCCTTTATGCAAAATGGGAAACAGTTGACTATACAATCACGTATAATTTAAACGGTGGTAGTGAGCCAAGCCCGGCAAATCCTACAAATTATACGGTGGAAAGCAATGCGATCACTTTAAAGGCTCCAAGCAAGGCAAATCTATCGTTTGCGGGTTGGACAGGCTCTAACGGTACATCACCTCAAACGAGCGTAACTATTCCTAAAGGCAGCACCGGGACTAAAAGCTATACAGCCAACTGGAATGCGACAATAACCTTTGACACAAAGGGTGGCTCTAGTGTAGCTAACAAAGTAGTAGCCGAAAATACAGTTGTAAAGGAAAGCGATGTAGCAACGCCAATAAAAAATAACTTACATTTTGCGGGCTGGTATGATGACGAAAATTACAATACAAAGCACGACTTTACGAAACCGGTTACTAAAAATACAAAGCTTTATGCAAAATGGACAGCAGATGTGACATTTAACTCTAAAGGTGGCACACCTACACCAAGCAAACAGACGGTAAAAGAAGGAGATCAAGCTGCAATTCCAACAGATGTTATCACAAGAGTAGGATATACCTTTAAGGGCTGGTATGATAATGCAAGCTACACCGGTGATCCATATAACTTTGCAACAGCTGTAATGGGCGATTTGATTCTTTATGCGAAGTGGACAACAATTGAGTATGCACTTAAAATTGACTTAAACGGTGGTAGCGAGCCAAATCCACCAAATCCTACCGGATATAATATAGAAGAGACGGTCACATTGAGAGAACCGACAAAGGAAGATCTTTCATTTGCAGGTTGGACGAGCGAAAGTGAGGGCATTACAACGCCTCAAAAGGAAGTGACTATCCAAGCAGGAAACACAGGAGAAAAAGACTTTAAAGCGAACTGGAATGCAACAATGAGCTTTAACACAAATGGTGGCTCAAAAATAGCTGACAAAGTGGTAGCCGAAAATACAGTTGTAAAGGAAAGCGACATAGCACCACCAACAAAAGATAACCTACATTTTGCAGGCTGGTATGATGACGAAAATTACAATACAAAGCACGACTTTACAAAACCGGTTACTAAAAATACAAAGCTTTATGCAAAATGGACTGCAGATGTGACATTTAACTCAAATGGTGGCTCGGCTATAGACACAAAGACAGTGACAGAGGGAGAGACTGTAGAAATACCGAGTCCTGACCCAGAAAAAGCAAATTTGCATTTTGCAGGTTGGTACAAAGATAAAGATTGTACAGACGGTCAAGAGTTTGATTTTAAAACTGACACTATAACCGGAGATAAAACACTTTATGCAAAGTGGGAAGCAAAAATAACTCTTGATACAAAAGGAGGCTCAAAGGTAGATGAAAAAGTAGTAGCCGAAGGTACAGTCTTAAATGAAAGCGACATAACAGCACCGGAAAAAGACAATCTACATTTTGCAGGCTGGTATGATGACGAAGACTATGCTACAAAGCACGACTTTACAAAACCGTTCACTCAAGATATGAAGCTTTATGCAAAGTGGGAAGCGACAATAACCTTTGATACAAAAGGTGGTTCTGCCATAGCTGACAAAGTTGTAGCCGAAAATACAATCATAAACGAAAATGACTTAGTAACAACGAAGGAGAATTTAGATTTTGCAGGCTGGTATGATGACGAAGAGTATGCTACAAAGCACGACTTTACAAAACCGGTTACTAAAGATACAAAGCTTTATGCAAAGTGGGAAGCAAAAGTAACATTTGACTCAAATGGTGGTTCTCTAGTGCCGGTACAGGCAGTAAAAGAGGGAGATAAAGCGATAAAACCGCTCGATCCTACAAAAAGAGGTTATACATTTAACGCTTGGTATCTAAAGAAAGTAACACAGGAAGAGAAAACAACTAATCAGGAACAGCAAGAAACTACTCCTTTGCTTTATGCAATAAATCCAGTTATGCTTCTCTTTGCTGATGCTAATTCGCTTATAGGCACACCTGTTGATGCTCTCGGTGATACTGATAAGGAACAAAATTTAGATCCTGAAGTTGATGGCGACACTGATAAAGATGACAATATAGATGAAGAGGAAGTAGAGGTGCCATATGACTTTGATACGATTGTAACAGGCTCTTTCGCACTTATAGCGCATTGGGATATAGTCAACTATGATATCGCATACAAGGGTCTGACTAATGCGAAAGTTGCAGAAAATCCTGTAACATACAACGTGGAAAGTGATGAGATAACTTTGAACAATCCGACAAAGGACGGTTATACATTTACCGGCTGGACAGGTGACGGAGTTACAAAGCCAACTAAAAATATGACAATAGCAAAGGGTAGCGTAGGTAATAAGACATTTACAGCTAACTGGGAAAAGAAAGACACAGGCAATAATACAAAGACTTCGGACGAAACTAACGTCGGTCTACTTGCAGGACTTGCTTTATCATCACTTGTTATAGGAGTAGGCGTTGAAACTGCGACTCGCAGAAAGAAATAATTAAATAAAATGCAAATATAACAAACTTATTAGATATTATTCTATAACCCTAAAATCATAATAAAATCCCGCTTCTATATGATATATTCAAAATTTCGGAGATATATCGATATAGTAAGCGGGATTTGGTTATGTATACTTAGCATATTGCCGGCGCATTATATAATAAATTTATAATATGATAGATTATAAATATAATAGGCATATAAATGGCTCGGCGACCTTTATCGTATCGAGGGGAGCTCGGAGCTTTTTTCTGCTACAAATTGTCTAAAATTATAAACAGGTGGCGAAAGCCAGTTGTTTTTATTTGTAATCATATAAAAGCGGCGATCCCATGCAGGATACGAAATCTGCAATATCTTGACATCGAGGCGGTGGAGCATATCCATATATGGAACTATTGCTATACCAAATCCGGATGATACCATGCCGGCTACTACTTGGTCCTCATCTATTTCATATACTGTATTTGGCTCTGCATCTATAGCTTCAAACAGCTGATCTATGACGATGCGCATACCCGAATGCTTTTTGAAATGGACATATGGATATTGCAATATATCTCGCAGGTCTATATTGTAGCGATCCGAAAGAGGATGATCTTTTGGGACTATCATAACGAGATCCTGCTTTGCCACGGGCAGAGTATCAAAGACCGACCTGTGGCGCGGAGGCGTTGCAAAAACTATGTCATAAGTGTTTTCTTCAAGCCCGTGCAGGAGCTTTTGCGAAACATTTGAGTCGATTGTAAATACAACTTTATTTTCGGGATATGCCCTTTGAAACTCGGCAATCATATCCGGTATAAACGAGACTCCAAGCACTCTCAGGATGCCAAGCCTTACAACACCATTTCCTTTAGATGCTAACTTTAGCGTTTCTATACCATTATCAAGCGTTGCAAGCGATGTTTCAACACATTTATAAAACTGTCTTCCGAGCTCGGTAAGTTGTATGCGTCTGCCGTCCTTTTCAAAGAGCCTTATGCCAAGCTCCTTTTCGAGCTGCATTATTGCATTAGAAAGACTCGGCTGTGTTATACATAGCTTTTCGGCGGCTCTTGTATAATGCTGTTCATCGGCAAGCTTCATAAAATATCGTAAATGAAATAGATTCATATAGGCTCCTTTCCGCATTTGCATAGCTATTTTAACATAAAAGCTTAATATTATCCATTTTATAGGCAAAAACTATAAAGTGATAATTTTTTAAAATTGGATAAAAGATTGTCAAGATGATAATCTTAAATCGATCAAAAGAGTATCAAACAGTTTCACGGCCGGAAACAAATGTAAAAACGAAATGCAAATAAAATTAAAGGAGAGGTAAAATCATCATGGATATCTCAGGTAGTACAAAAATACTTGGTCTGATAGGAACTCCAGTAGGACATTCAAAATCTCCGGAGATGTACAATTATTGTTTTAAGAAGTTTGGAAGGAACTGCGCATATCTCGCATTTGATATAACAGAAGAAAATGTAGAGGAAGCGATAAAGGCTATTCGCACGCTAAACTTTGTAGGTGCAAATGTCACAATGCCGCTAAAGGGTGCAGTTATCCCATATCTTGATAAGATTACTTCTGTAGCAAGGATAACAAATTCGGTAAATACTATTGTAAATGAGGATGGAATACTTACAGGCCATTGCACGGACGGTATGGGCTTTACGGCAAATCTAAAATCCGGCGGTGTAGATGTAAAGGATAAAAAGATAGTAATTCTTGGTGGCGGTGGCGTATCGTCGGCAATTTCTGCACAATGTGGTGTAGAGGGCGCAAGGGAATTATCAATCTTTAACAGAAAAGACAAGTTCTGGGATAAGCTTGTTGCTTATGCGGAGGTTATAAAAAAAGAGGTGCCAAATTGCAAAGTGAGCGTATATGACCTTGAGGACGAAGAGGCATTAAAAAGAGAGGTTGCAAGCTGTGATATACTTACAAATGCCAGCAGGGTCGGTATGGCGCCACTCGAAAACGAAAGCCTCATAAAGGATACTTCGCTTTTTAGAAAGGACTTGATAGTCGCAGATGTAGTTTATGCACCTGCGCAGACAAAGCTCTTGCGTGATGCCGAAAAATGTGGCTGTAAGACATTTAGAGGTCTTGGTATGTTGCTTTACCAAGGGGCAGAAGCGCTTAAGCTTTATACAGGCGATGAGATGCCTGTAAAGGAGATAGAAGAGTATTTATACAAATAAAATTAGGAGAAAGATGATGAATACAAAAAATGAAAGCAGGAAATACTATCCTACAGCATTCGCGCTATATGTTACATATTTTGTACTTGGTATAGCGGCGTCGATCATGGGACAGTACAAGCAGGACTTCGCAGCTATGTGGGGCTCTGAGACCTTACCTGACGGCACATATAATGTATCCGGTGTTGTTGCAGTAATAGCGGCTATCGGTCTTGGCCGTCTTATAGCATTCCCTATAGCAGGCCCGCTTTCCGATAGGCTCGGCAGAAGACTGAGTGCACTTATCGGATGCGTACTTTTCGCAATATTTCTTTTAGCTGTTACTTTTACAAGCAGCATGACAATATGCTATATACTTGCTATCATAAGCGGTATGGCAAACTCATTTCTTGATACAAGTATTACCCCTTCTTGTATGGAGATATTTAAGGAAAAAGGGACTATCGCAAATATGTTTACAAAACTTTCGATTTCTATAGCGCAGTTCCTCTTGCCGTTTGCTATCAGCTTTGTAGCAGTCAATAATTTGCCATTCAATACTATATTTATTGCAACAGCGATAATAATTATAGTTGATGGTATATTTATCGCCTTCCTTCCATTTCCGCCAATGGAACACGCAGCGAAGAAGGAGGGCGAAATTATAGAAAAAGAGAAGATGAAGTTTACTCCGTCGGCGATTATACTTGTTTGCCTCGGATTTACAACATCTACAACATTTATGATTTGGTTAAATTGCAATCAGGAGCTTGGCGCACTTTACGGGCTTGCCGATCCTTCAAAAATCCAATCGATTTATTCGGTAGGTATCGTATGTGCCCTCTTTGTAAATGCGGCGCTTTTGAGTAAGGG
Organism: uncultured Porphyromonadaceae bacterium; assembly: GCA_963634825.1. GTDB lineage: Bacteria > Bacillota > Clostridia > Peptostreptococcales > Anaerovoracaceae > Gallibacter. Next base: position 45,144 of record CAVHCP010000005.1, read on the forward strand.
ACTTAAGCCAATTAAAATCCTTCTTTTCTATCCGTGCATAGCGTTCCTTACTCTTGCTGCCACATATTTTATACAGACACCGGCGATGTGTCTTGTGGCAGGCTTCCTACTCGGGTTCTTTGCGGCAGGTGGAGTGCTCCAGATAGTGACAGCTGTAGCAAATGAGATGTTTCCTAAACATAAGGGCGTTATTACTTCGATAGTAATGATAGCTTCAAGCGTGGCAAATTATGCAGTACTAAATGCTGTCAGCCTTCTTACAAAGATGGGCGGTACAGAGGGTCCGCGAATTGTAGTTTTATTCAATATGGCAATAACATTTATAGGCATAGTTCTTGCATTTATTCTTACAAAGAAATTTGACAAGGATGCCGAAACAAACATCGAGATAGCAGAAACATGCTGAGGACATAAATGATGATAAAAAAGGAAATAGAAAAAAATATATACATAATCGGATTTATGGGTTCGGGCAAAACTTCCGTGTCAAAACAGCTCGCAGATATGACAAAAATACAGAGGATAGAGATGGATCAAATCATCACTGACCGTGAGCGGATGAGTGTAGCGGAGATATTTGCTAAAAAAGGCGAGGCATATTTTAGAACGCAGGAAACAGAGCTCCTCAAGGAGCTTGCCAAAATAGCTCCCAAAATCGTTTCGTGCGGTGGCGGAGTTGCTATGAATGCAGAAAATGTCGAGGAAATGAGACGTGCAGGCAAGATAATATGCCTTACCGCTTCGCCCGAGGTCATATATGAAAGAGTAAAGGACAGCACAGAGCGTCCATTACTAAACGGAAATATGAATGTGGAGTACATCGCCAAGCTAATGGAGGCACGCAGACCATTTTACGAAAAGGCTGCAAGCGTTATCATAGACACTTCAAATTTGGGCATAGAGCAGGTTGCAGAGGCGGTACTCGTAGCAGTTAAATCTGCAAAATAAGAAATTACAAAGATTAAAAAGATACAAAAAATGCAAAAGATGTAAAAAAGAAACAATAATATGTATGGAGGAAATAAAATGTCAAAGAAATATCCTATTACAGTAAGCTCATGGACACTTGGAGATCAGTGCAAATTTGAGGAAAGAGTAAAGGCTGCTAAAGAGGCAGGTTTTGACGGTATCGGACTTAGAGCAGAAACATATGTGGATGCACTTGCAGAAGGTCTTCATGATCAGGACATCTTAGATATACTAAAAAAGTATGATATCAAGGTAACAGAGGTAGAGTATATAGTGCAGTGGGCTGAGGACAATCGTTCGTATGAGCAAAAATATAAGGAGCAGATGTGCTTCCATATGTGCGAGCTTTTTGGAGTAAATCACATCAACTGCGGTCTTATGGAAAACTACTCGGTTGAGCATACAGCACAGAAGCTAAAGGAGCTTTGCCAAAGAGCAGGTAAGTATGTTATCGGAGTTGAGCCAATGCCATATAGCGGACTTCCTGATATCAAAAAGGCTTGGGCTGTAGTAAAGGCATCAGGCTGTGACAATGCAAAGCTTATCCTCGACACATGGCACTGGGTACGTGCAAATCAGCCATATGACCTTTCACTCTTAGAGGATATTCCTGCAGAAAAGGTGGTTGCTATCCAGATTAACGATGTTTTGGAAAGAGCATATGCAAAAAGCATCCTAAGAGATGAGTCTATGCATGACAGACTTGCTCCGGGTACAGGATATGGTGATACAGCAGGCTTTATAAAAATGATTCGTGAAAAAGGCATCGAGCCAAAGGCGGTTGGAGTAGAAGTTATTTCCGACGATATACTTGCAAATGGCGTTTTAGAGGCTGCAAAGATAAATTGCGATGCGGCTCGTAAAGTACTTAAAGAGATCTGGCCTGAGGTCGTAGCAGACTAATTTAAAAAAAGATATTATTTAACAAAATTTAATAAATTTAACAAAGTTTAACAAAAAATTCAGTAAAGACATATTCGTTTAAAGTCATTTTTACGGAGATATGGAGGTATAAAAAATGGAAAGCAGAATCACAGGGCATACACGCCTTTTCGGTTTGATAGGTTCGCCGGTAGGTCATTCGGGCTCACCTGCAATGTATAACTACAGTTTCGCACATAATGGTCTTGACAATGCATATCTTGCATTTGATGTACCGCTTGATAAGGTAGAGGAGGCAGTAGCTGCTATTCGCACATTAAACTTTGGCGGATTTAATATCACTATGCCTGATAAAGGGGAAGTATGTAAATATCTTGATGAGATCTCACCTGCGGCAAAGCTGATCGGTGCATGCAATACGGTAGTTATAGAGGACGGCAAATTTATAGGTCATAATACTGACGGCATAGGCTTTGTAAGAAATCTACACGAGCATGGTATAGAAGTCAAAGGGAAGAAAATTGTGTTACTCGGTGCAGGCGGTGCGGCTACAGCTATCGCTGCACAAACTTCCCTCGATGGAGCTACAAAGCTGGCAATGTTTAATAGAAAGGATGAGTTTTACGAAAAGGGAGAAGCTATTATCGAAAGACTTCACAAGTCGGTTCCATCATGCGATGCTTCTATTACAGACTTAGCCGACACTGAGGCGCTAAAAGCGGCAATAGCCGAAGCCGACATTCTCGTAAATGCTACAAAGGTAGGAATGAAACCACTTGATGAGCAGAGCTTGGTTGAGACAGATGTATTTAGACCTGACCTCGTAGTTGCTGATACAGTTTATAATCCAAAAGAGACATTGATGATCAGACAGGCAGCAGAGGCAGGCTGTGCGGCTGCTATAGGCGGTATCGGTATGTTGCTCTGGCAGGGCGCTGCGGCATTCAACTTATTTACAGGGGAAGAAATGCCTACACAGGAGGTTTTGGAAAACTTCTTTTCATAAATCTTAATATCACTTTGTTTATAGAAATTAGATTAGTAAATTGGATAAATTAAATCAGAAAGGTACAAAAAATGGAATACAGAAGCATGTTTTCACCTATTAAAATAGGTACAGTACAGATAAAAAACCGTTTTGCGGTTCCTCCTATGGGTAATAATTTTGCCAATACAGACGGTAGCCTCAGCGAGAGATCAAAGGCATACTATGGTGCAAGAGCAAAAGGAGGCTTTGGCCTTATCACTATCGAATCAACAGTTGTTTATGAGAAGGCTAAGGGCGGTCCAAGAAAGCCATGTCTTTTCAATGACAGTACAGTTGACAGCTTCAAGATGGTTGCAGACGAGTGTCACAAATACGGTGCTAAGGTTTCTATACAGCTTCAGCACGCAGGCCCTGAGGGCAACTCGAAGCTTACAGGTTATCCGCTTCAGGCGGCAAGCCCTATACCGGCGGCGCTTGGCAGAGAGGTTCCGGAAGCTATTTCAAATGAAGAAATCTATCAGCTTATCGAATGCTACGGCGATGCGGCCGCACGTGCACAAAAGGCAGGCATAGATATGGTAGAAGTACATTGTGCTCATGGTTATTTGGTAAGCACATTTATCTCATCGCGTACAAATAAACGCCTTGATGAGTTTGGCGGTTGCTTCGAAAATAGGATGCGTTTGCCAAGACTTATCATAGAAAATATCAGAAAGAAGACAGGAGATACACTTCCGATTTTATGCAGAATTAACGGAAGCGATGATGTGGACGGCGGTCAGTCTGCGCAGGATGCGGCTGCGGTAGCTGCTTACCTCGAAGAGGCATGCGGCGTTGACGGCATTCATGTTAGCCGTGCCGTACACCTTCATGACGAATTTATGTGGGCACCGGGCATCTTGCACGGCGGTTTCAATGAACCGTTTTTCACAGAGATAAAGAAGGGCGTAACAGTGCCTGTTATCGCAGTAGGTCGTTTTACAGAGCCTCAGTTTGCGGAGCTTGCAGTAAGGGAAGGCAAAGCTGATATCATTGCTTTTGGTCGTCAGAGCATTGCAGATCCGGAGCTTCCTATCAAAGCGGCAGAAGGTCGTCTTGAGGAGCTCACACCTTGCATCGGTTGTCTGCTCGGATGTGTGCCAAATATGTTTAAGGGCGAGCCTATCAGGTGCCTTGTAAATCCTACAGTAGGCAGAGAAGCTGAGATCGTACCTGCAGAGACAAAGAAAAATGTCGCTGTTATCGGTGGTGGTCCAGGCGGACTTTATGCGGCATATATATCAGCTCTTCGTGGTCACAATGTTAAACTTTTCGAAAAAGGCGATCAGCTTGGAGGCAACTTCCGCATTGCGGCTTATCCTCCGGGAAAAGGAGACCTTACAGCGGCTATTCGCAACATGATTGTTAAATGCCAACTCAACGGAGTTGAAATCAAAACAAATACAGAAGTGACACCTGAGCTTCTCAAGGAATTGAAGCCGGATGTAGCTATCCTTGCAACAGGATCGACTCCGTTGATTCTTCCTATAAAGGGTCTATCGGAATGTGGTTATATAACAGCTCACGATATGCTCGAGGGTAAGGCAGAGATTGGCGAAAAAGCACTCGTAGTAGGTGGCGGAATGGTAGGCTGTGAGGCAGCAGAATTCCTAGCAGAAAGAGGCCACAAGGTAGCAATCATAGAAATGAAGGATGTTATAGGAGCAGATATCGTTCCTGAGAATAAGCCATTCCTATTTGCAAGCTTAGAGGAGCACCAAGCCGATTTAAGAGCGGGCGCAAAGGTAAGCGAGTTCTTTACAGACGGAGTTTCCTATACTCTTGCCGACGGTACAGAGGGCGAGCTCAGAGGCTTTGATAATGTCATCCTTGCTATGGGCTCAAGAAGCTACAACCCTCTCAAGGAGGTTGTAAAGGAATTTGTTCCTGAAGTTATAGTTATCGGTGAAGCGGCAAAGTCTCCGGGTAATGCATGCATTGCTACAGGTGAAGCACTTAACGCGGCACTATCGATATAGATTAAATCTATACAACATATAAATTTGCGTAAAAAATCTATATAACAACAAAAATCATATTGTAAAAAAATCTCCGTATGGTACAATAGTAAAAATAAAATTTTGAACATTCTAACAGGAAACCTTTTGGTGAAACATTAGCGAAGCAGAAAGGGATAAGATGAACAAAAATAGTCTATTGCGTATACGAGATTTATCGAAAAAAGAGATACAAAGCATCTTACAAGATGCACAAGATTTTTATTCTTTACATAAAGATTGGCAATTACCTAAACGAAAGTTGGTTGCTAATCTTTTTTTTGAGCCCAGCACAAGGACGCATTATTCGTTTGCATCGGCTCAGCTCCAGCTGGGATGCAAGGTAGAGGATTTTACCGCAGAGGGCAGCAGTGTCGAAAAAGGCGAAACGCTATATGATACCGTCAAGACATTTGAAAGTATCGGATATGATGCGGTAGTCATAAGACACAAAAAGGACGAATATTTTAAAGAGCTTGAGAATATAAACATACCGATAATAAATGCGGGCGACGGAGCGGGCAATCATCCGACACAGTGCTTACTCGACCTACTTACAATAAAGCAGGAGTTTGGGCATTTTGAGGGCATAAAATTGGCAATTATCGGTGATATAAAGCATTCGAGGGTTGCGGCTTCAAACAAGGAAGCGATGGAAATGCTCGGTGGTAAGTGCTTATTTGCAGGACCTTTGCAGTGGCAAAGAGACGGCTACGAGCATATAGAAATCGACGATGCGATAAAGTGGGCTGATGTCGTGATGATGCTTAGGATCCAAAAGGAAAGGCACAGCGCAGCGATGGATATGACAGATAGCGAGTATCTAAATATGTACGGTCTTACAAAAAAGAGAGCCGAGGCGATGCAAAAGCATGCGATCATCATGCACCCTGCGCCTGTGAACCGTGGAGTAGAGATAGATACAAGCCTTGTAGAAGCACAAAACAGCAGGATATTTAAGCAGATGTCAAACGGCGTGCTCGTCAGGAAGGCGGCAATCAAAAGAGCGTTTGGAATAAAGGATTGGGAATAAAATGAAGCTTATAAAAAATGCAAATGCACTTATAGACAATCAAATAAAAAGAGCTGATATATTATTTGACGAGACTTCAATTAAAAAAATCATAACATATCCAGAGAATGCTGAGGCAGAGGCAAAGGCAAATAACTCAGTAAATAACACAGCAAATACTGCAGCAAAGAACCCGGAAAGCGACATCGACGAAATAATAGATGCAAGCGGTCTTTTGTGCATACCGGGACTTATAGATGTGCATGTACATTTAAGAGAGCCGGGGTTTATACAAAAGGAAACTATCAAAACAGGCACTATGGCGGCCGCACGAGGCGGATTTACGACAATTATGGCAATGCCGAATGTCTATCCATTCCCTGACAATGTGGAGACTATAAAAAAATACAAAGAGCTTATAAAAAAGGAAGCCGTCATAGATGTAGTGCCGTATGCGTGCATAACAAACGGCGAGGATGGCAAAGAGCCAACGGATATTGAGGCAATTAGTAAAGAGGGCATAAGAGCCTTTAGCGATGACGGAGTAGGCGTACAAAATGATGAGATTATGCGGGAGGCTATGAGGCTTGCAAAGGCAAATGATTGTATGATAGCAGCTCATACCGAGGATATGCATTACCGCAAAGAAGGATCTTGCATAAATGACGGTCCAAAGGCAAGAGAACTTGGAGTTGTGGGCATTCCAAACGAATGCGAATATAAGCAGCTCGAAAGGGATTTAAAGCTTGCTAAGGAAACAAAAGTAAAATATCACTGCTGTCATATGTCCGCAAGGCAAAGCGTAGAGCTTCTAAGAGAATACAAAGCAAAAGGTTTAGATATTTCGGGTGAGGTTGCGGCACATCATCTGCTTTTGACAGAGGATGATATAAAAAGCATATATGACACAAATCTCAAGATGAATCCGCCACTGAGGACAGAAGCAGACAGACAATCGCTTTTAGAAGGTCTCTTAGACGGCACGATAGATATGATAGCAAGCGACCATGCGCCTCATACAGAAGAAGAAAAGGCAAAAAAACTGCCGGATGCACCATTTGGCATAGTTTCGCTCGAAACTTCATTTGCAATGCTTTATACAGGGCTTGTAAAGACAGGGCAACTTTCGATAGCAAAGCTCATAGAGCTTATGAGTAAAAGACCGGCAAAGAGATTTTTTACAGATAAAAGAGGCGAGCTTAAGGAAGGCTATAGAGCCGATATTGTGTTGATAGATACAAAAAACGAATTTGTAATAGATAAAAGTAAATTTCGCTCCAAGGGCAAAAATACGCCATTTGACGGGCAGAGATGTTTTGGAAAGGTCATAAAGACATTTGCGGCCGGCAGACTTGTTTATGACGATTTAGCAAAAGAGTAAATAATTAAATGCATATAGACAGGAGGTAAGAAAATTGAAACGATTATTGATTTTAGAGGACGGTAGCGTCTACAAGGGAGAAGCCTTTGGCGGCAATAACTTTAGAGTAGGCGAGCTTATATTCCAGACAGGGATGTGCGGTTATCAGGAAACGATTTCCGATATGGCATATTATGGTCAGATAGTTATGATGACATTTCCAAGCCTCGGAGGTACAGGCATAAACAGGGATGATTTTGAGAGTATGGCACCTCAGCTCTTTGGTATAATTGTGAAAGAATATTGTGAATATCCAAGTAATTTCAGATCGGAGATGACAATAGACGAATATTTGAAGCTAAAAAACATCCCCGGCATTTGTGATATAGATACGAGAGAAATTACAAGAAAGATTAGAAAAAACGGAGTTATGAAGGCTGTTATGGCTGACGAAAATGCGGATGTTGATGCCATAGTTAAAAAGCTTTCGGAGGCAAAAGATGTTACCGACGGCGTGAGCCTCATCTCGACAACAAAGCCGTATGCTATTCCAAATAGAAGCGGTAAAAAAATAGTTATGCTCGATCTTGGTGCAAAATATGCGCTTACAAGAGAGCTAAATAAGAGAGGCTGCGAGATTGTAACTATGCCATATGATGCTAAAGTTACGGAAATAAAGGCTTTAAATCCTGACGGGCTTGTTATTTCAAACGGACCGGGGATTCCTGCATACATCAAGGAGACAGTAGCAAATGTGAGCGAGCTTGCAAAGGAAATGCCGATACTTGGTGTAGGTCTTGGGCACCTTGTGATAGGCGAGGCTTTTGGTGCAAAGACAAATGAAATGAAATTCGGACATCATGGCAACAGCACGCCTATAGTAAATCTAAAAGCAAATCATGTGGAATTTACAGCACAAAATCACAGGTTTGACATAGACGAAAAATCACTTGCAAATACGGGCTTTGAGATAACTCATAGAGCGTTAAATGACAAGAGCATCGAGGGCATCAGACATAAGGAACTCGATATAATCGGCGTACAATTTAGCCCGGAGGCATCACCCGGGGCAGACGATACGATGTACATATTTGACGAATTTGTGGATATGCTGAGAAAGGAAGTGAAATAACATGCCAAAAAGGGAAGATATAAAAAAGATATTAGTTATAGGCTCGGGTCCAATCGTTATAGGACAGGCGGCAGAATTCGATTATGCGGGCACACAGGCTTGCCAGTCTCTGAGAGAGGAAGGATATGAGGTAGTGCTTATAAACTCAAATCCTGCGACAATTATGACTGATACAGCAGTAGCCGACAAAGTTTATATAGAGCCACTTACGCTTGATTTTGCAAGCAGGATTATATATAAGGAGAGACCTGATGCGGTGCTCGGTTCACTCGGCGGTCAGACAGGTCTAAATCTCGTAGTTGAACTTGCGGAAAGTGGCATACTCGAGGAGTACGGAGTTGAGGTGCTTGGCACGGAGCTTGATGCGATCGAAAAGGCAGAGGACAGAGATAAGTTTAGAGAGCTGATGTTTGAAATAGGAGAGCCGGTACCAGAAAGCGTCATCGTACATACAACAGCAGAAGCGCTTGAGTTTGTGGAAAGCAACGGATATCCCGTAGTCGTAAGACCGGCCTTTACACTCGGTGGTACAGGCGGTGGCTTTGCTCACAACGAAAAGGAGCTTGTTGCGATATGCGATAACGGTCTAAAAATTTCACCTGCACACCAGTGCTTGATAGAAAAGAGCATCGCAGGCTATAAAGAAATCGAATATGAGGTAATGCGTGACAATGCCGACAATGCGATAGTAGTCTGCAATATGGAAAATGTCGACCCTGTAGGAATACATACAGGCGACTCTATAGTAGTTGCACCTACACAGACGTTGACAGACAGAGAATGCGGTATTATGAGGACTTCGGCTCTTAAAATAATAAGAGCACTAAAAATATGCGGGGGCTGCAATGTACAGCTTGCCCTTGATCCGCAGTCCTTTAAGTATTATGTAATAGAAGTAAATCCAAGAGTTTCGAGGTCGTCGGCACTTGCAAGTAAAGCGACAGGATATCCTATTGCCAAACTTGCGGCAAAGGTTGCAGTCGGCTTGACTCTTGATGAGATAATAAATCCTGTCACAAAGACAAGCTATGCGTGCGCAGAGCCTTGCATAGATTATGTAGTTGCTAAATTCCCGAGATTCCCATTTGATAAATTCCCGAAGGCAGACAGGAGCCTTGGCACTCAGATGAAAGCAACAGGCGAGGTTATGTCGATAGGCAGGACATTTGATGAGGCAGTGCTAAAGGCAATACGCTCGCTTGAGATGAAAACAAATCACCTCATAAAAAAAGATGTAGAAGAGCTTACAACAGAAGAGCTGTTTAAAAAGCTTGAGGCAAACGACGACGAGAGAATCTATGTCATAACAGCACTTTTGAGAAGAGGAGTTTCGGTCGATGAAATCTTTGAAATAACAATGATGGATAGATTTTTCCTAAGCAAGTTTAAGTCTATCGTAGATTATGAAAAGGTAATAAAAGAAAACAAGCTCGACAAGGATGTTTTGAGAACTGCTAAAAAGAGGGGCTTCTCGGATGCTTATATTGCAGGCGTTTGGGAGATAGACGAAAAAGAGCTTTACGATTTTAGAAAGGCAAATGACATAATGCCTGTCTACAAAATGGTAGATACATGTGCCGCAGAATACGAATCAAATACACCATATCTCTACTCGACATACGAAAACGAAAATGAGTCTGTGCGAAGCGAAAATAAAAAGATAATAGTTCTCGGCTCAGGTCCTATAAGGATAGGACAGGGCGTTGAGTTTGACTATGCGACAGTACACTGCATAAAGACCTTGCATGAGTGCGGATATGAGGCAATCATCATAAATAACAATCCGGAGACTGTTTCAACTGATTATTCGATATCTGACAAGCTTTATTTTGAGCCACTTACAATAGAGGATGTAATGCATGTTATCGACTTAGAGCAACCAATGGGCGTGATAGTACAGTTCGGTGGACAGACTGCTATAAATCTTGCAGACAAACTTGTGGAGCGAGGAGTAAAAATACTCGGTACAACGCTCGAA
>CAVHCP010000005.1:55785-58309 GCA_963634825.1 uncultured Porphyromonadaceae bacterium
GAGGTGGATGCTATATGTGACGGCGAAAATGTATATATACCGGGTATTATGGAGCATATAGAGAGAGCCGGAGTGCACTCGGGCGACTCGATTTCCGTATATCCTGCACCTACTATTTCGCAAAAGGTAAAGGATACAATAAGCGAATATGCCATAAAAATAGGTAAGGGATTTAATTTTGTCGGACTTTTTAATATCCAGTTTATAGTTGATAAAACCGAAAATGTCTATGTGCTTGAGGTAAATCCTCGCTCATCGAGGACAGTGCCTTTCCTAAGCAAGATTACAGAAGTACCGATGAGCTATGTTGCGACAAAGTGCGTGCTTGGTCATTCCCTAAAGGAACAAGGATATAACGAGGGTGTCAAGGCGGAAAGCGACAGATACTTTGTAAAATCGCCTGTATTCTCGTTTGCAAAGCTGAGAAGCGTTGATACAGTGCTTGGACCTGAGATGAAATCAACAGGCGAGGCACTTGGCAGTGACAAAACTTTGAATAAGGCACTTTATAAAGCGCTTTTGGCAAGTGGTATCAAGGTGCCACTAAGGGGCAATGTGCTTATAACTGTTGCAGATAGCGATAAGGACGAAACATATAAGATAGCTAAGAGATTTTCGGACATCGGATATGGCATATATGCGACAAAGGGTACAGCAAAATACCTTCAGCAAAAGGGACTTTATGTCAGAGAGGCGGCTAAGGTCAACGAGGAAGGCAAAAATAATGTTCTTGATATCATAAGGCGTGGTCGCGTCAATTATGTAGTAAATACGATGAGCGAAAACAGAAACTCAAGTCAGGACGGATTTTCAATCAGAAGGGTTGCCGCAGAAAATAACATCAGCTGCTTTACATCTCTTGATACAGCAGAAGCAATCCTTGGAGTTATAGAGGCACAGAGCTTTACTACAATATCTATGGATGAAATAAAGGGTTAAATCATGCAAGTTATAAATATTGAAAGAGCAAAAATTCTTGAAAATACAAAAATCGCAAAGGACACATATAGGATGCGGCTCTCCTGCCGGCTGGCAGGACAAATGCAAGCAGGGCAATTTGTAAATATAAAAATCGAGGGGCTGATGCTCAGGAGACCGATTTCAATCTCTCTTGTAGAGGACGAAAATCATTTTGTCATCGTCTATAAGGTTGTCGGCAAGGGGACAAAGCTCTTAAGCGAGCTTGCTCCTGCTATCGGTGGCAAACGCAGTGAGTCGTGCAAAACAAAAGAGCAGACGCTTGATATACTCGGCCCGCTCGGAAAAGGTTATCCTATATGTGAGGACCAAAAAGAAGTTCTGATAATCGGCGGAGGCGTTGGCATACCTCCGCTGCTTGAGCTTGCAAAAAGGTACAATGAGGCAGGTGCTAAAGTGACATGTGTGCTTGGCTTTAATGATAAAGAATCTGTATTTTATGAAGACGAATTTAAGCGCCTTGGGGCTGATGTATATGTTGCAACTATGGACGGTAGCTACGGTACAAGCGGTACAGCCCTTGATGCTATAAATGAAAATGCTTTGGATTGTGATTTTGTATGTGCTTGCGGACCTGTGCCGATGCTAAAGGCTGTCGAAGCAAAATACAAAAGAGGATATATGAGCTTTGAAGCTCGCATGGCATGCGGTATCGGTGCATGTATGGCTTGCGTTGCAAAGGACAAAAAAGAAGAAAATCTATATCACAGAATTTGCAAGGAAGGCCCTGTATTTCCGATAGGAAAGGTGGAATTTTGATGGATCTGAAAGTAAAACTGCCCGGACTTGATTTAAAAAATCCTATCATACCTGCAAGCGGTTGCTTTGGCTTTGGCAGAGAGTTTGCAGAGCTTTATGATTTAAATAAGCTTGGTGCGATAGCTATAAAAAGCGCAACTCCCGAAGCCAGATTTGGCAATCCTCTCCCGCGAGTAGCCGAAACAGAGGGCGGTATGCTAAATGCGATAGGGCTCCAAAATCCGGGAGTTGATTACATTATAAAAAATGAACTTCCGTGGCTTTCGGGCTTTGATGTGCCGATTATTGCAAATGTTGCGGGAGCTTGCGAAGAGGATTATGTTGAAGTAATAAAAAAGCTAAACCAAAGCGATGTAGTAAAAGCATATGAGCTAAATATCAGCTGCCCAAATGTCAAGCATGGGGGCATAGGTCTTGGTACAAAGCCCAAGCTTGCGGCAAGAGTTACGGAGCTTGCCAAAAAGGCGAGCACAAAGCCTGTATATGTAAAACTCAGTCCAAATGTTACAGACATTGTGGAAATCGCAAAGGCTGTCGAAGGTGCGGGCGCTGACGGACTTGTGCTTATAAATACGCTTCTTGGTATGCAAATAGATTTAAAGACAAAAAAACCGCTTCTTGCAAATACGACAGGAGGTCTAAGCGGTCCGTGCATAAAGCCTGTTGCCATAAGGATGGTTTATCAGGTAGCAAATGCTGTCGACATACCGATCATCGGAGTTGGCGGTATCAAGTCTGCCGAGGATGTGCTTGAGTTTTTGTATGCAGGAGCTTCGGCAGTTGAGGT
>CAVHCP010000006.1:0-56908 GCA_963634825.1 uncultured Porphyromonadaceae bacterium
CCAATTCCAGACCCCAATTAACCATATTATGGGAGGATTTTTCTCAAAATCCTTGCCCCCAAAAAAGTTTGGATACCCATATTGTCTACAATTCGAGCTACATCACGGCGGATGTAGCTTTTTTGTGTAATTGATAATACTAATATTTTTATGTTATAATTTTTGGCATGAAAATATTAGTAGGCATCGCGCGGGCGATATTAAATTTTATATATTCGATTATGAAGCTTTCTAAGGCGCAAAGGAAGATAGTCTTTTTGAGCCGTCAAGCAGACGAGGCGTCGCTTGATATAAGGATGCTTGCAGACGAGATAAAAAAACAGCATCCCGACTATGAGGTAGCAGTACTTTGCAAAAAAATAGGGAGCGGATTTTTTGGAAAGGTCAAATATTGCTTTCATATGCTAAAACAGATGAAGGAGCTTGCAACGGCGGAAGTTGTCATACTTGATTCGTACTCAATAGTCGTAAGTCTCTTGAAGCACAGGGAGCCACTGCTTGTTATCCAGATGTGGCATTCTGTGGGAACGATGAAAAAGTTTGGATATAGTATTTTGGACAAGCCCGAGGGCACATCAAAAAAAGTGGCAGAGGCTATGCGAATGCACAAAAATTACGATTTTATACTGTGTGCAGGCGAGGGATATGCATCGCACATAGCCGGTGGCTTTGGATATCCGACAGATACCGTAAAAATCTTGCCACTGCCGAGAGTTGAGGCTTTGCAGGATGAAACGTTTGCAACGGAGATGCGAAAGAGGATTTTTGAGAAGTATCCTGCGCTAAATAGTGATAGCAAAAAAAATATATTATATGTGCCGACCTTCAGAAAAGGAGCAAGAGAGGAAGCACAATTTAAGGAAGCTGTTTCAAAGCTGACCTCTGCACTTGAGCCGTATAAGGACAAATACAATTTGATTATAAAAGCGCACCCGCTTAGCGGAATTGATGATATGGTGCATGAATCTTCATTTGATATGCTATTTGTAGCAGACTATGTTATAAGTGATTACAGCTGTATCATTTATGAGGCGGCTATTTTGCACCTACCACTGTTTTTCTACACATACGATTTTGACACATATTTGTCTGTTCGCGATATGTATATCGACTATAAAAATGAGATACCAAATGATATGTATAAGGAGCCGGCAAAGCTAATCGAGGCTATCGATAATGGACACTTCGATATGGCAAAGCAGGATGCATTCCTAAAAAAATATGTGGACTACAAAAGACCACATATTACATCAGACATAGTTGAATTTATATGGCAAAGCAAGGCTTAAGACCTGCTTTGCCCTTTTTTTGCTGTTTAGGCTATCCCATAAAATTGGTATCTTCCAGCCTGTTTTCGAAAAACTCGTTTAGTCTCATAAGAGGCTTTCTCAAAACTAAGCCAAGTAGCAACGAAAGCGGTATGAAGCATGACAGCTTGAGTAAATCCATAATAAAGTCGGGAGCATATACTCCGGCAATCGTTTCGCGCATCGCATCGCATGCAAATGTAAATGGCATAAAATGCGACATAAATTGGAACGACTGTGGCAAAACTTCTATCGGATAAGTACCGCCTGAGCCTGCGACCTGTAGTACAAGCCAGATAACGCAAAGCGCCTTACCGATGCTTCCAAACGAAACTGTAAGTGTATAGATTATCAGGTTAAATATAAATGCCGTCAACAGGCACGTTCCCATAAACAGAAGCGGATCTTTTGACTGTACATTAAGGAAGAAGAGATCGCCAAGACCTATTATAAAAGCTTGGAACAGTCCGACTATCAAAAATATCATAAATCTGCCGAGGTATGCACCACGAGGTGTGATATGTCTTACTTCCTCGTCTTCCTTTACCCTGACATTCATAATAGCGACCATTATGATGCCGCCGACCCAAATGGCGAGCGTAGTATAAAACGGAGCCATAGCAGAGCCGTAGTCCGAAACCTCATAAACCTTTTCGGTTGAAATCTTGACAGGGGACGCCATAAATTCGCTCACGCTGTCGGGGCCCTGCAAGATCTTATTTACAAGAGATACAAAGCCCTCGGAGATGTCTGTGCTGTCGGCATCACCTTTAAATTTTTCTACTTTCTTTATAGTATTATCGACTACCTTTTTTGTCGAAGCAAGCGATGACTTTACCGAGCTTAAAGACGACTTTAGGTTTTTTAAAACGCTTGTGGTATTATCTGACATCACCTGAGCATCATTTATTCTTGTGATCGCATCGCTAAATGTAGCTTCTGTTTCGGTGAGAAGCGTATCTATTTCGGGATATGCCGCTTTGTCGAGTTCTTTATGTTCCTGCTGTATTTTTTTGAGATTGCTTTTTGTGCTTTTCTCAAGATTATCTATGCCACTGTCAACGCTCTGTGTAAGCAGGATGTTGGCGTCTATAAGCGAAATCGCTGAGTTTAGCGTTTCCTGATAGGAGCTTAGGCTGTTTGAAAGGTCAGTAAGCTCCGATATCGCCTGTTCAAGAGAGCTGTTAATGCTGTCTAAAATGTCCTGTTCAGTGACACCGACCGCATTTTCTCCTACTTTGAGGAAATCGGTAATATACTTTGTCACAGTCTCAATAAAAGAAGCATTTACCTGTGACTGGATGGTTTCAACGCCCTTATCGGTGATTTTTGGGGCGATACCGTTTTTCTTTTCGTTTACATAATATGTAATCTCAGGTCGGACTATTTCTCCTGTTGTAATGCTTATCATATCGGTTGAAAAGTCCTTTGGAATATATACTGCGGCATAATAATCGCCTTCATCTATACCGGTCATCGCCTCATCCTTGCTGACAAAGGTCCAGCCCATCTTGTCATTTGCCTTCAGACTGGATATTATCTGATCGCCGACATTGACATCAAGACCCTCAAGAGAGGCTCCTTCATCTTCGTTTATGACTGCTACCGGAATACCGTCTGTGTTGCCGTACGGATCCCAAACTGCCGCGATATTGAACCACGCATAGAGGGACGGTAATATCGAAATGCCGAGCAAAACTATGATCGCTATGACATTTGTCCTCAAACGATGTATGTCTCTTTTAAATATGCGAAACGCATTTTTCATATATCTTCTCCTTCTGAAGTGTCTTCGGGTTCATCAAGTCCGTTGCCGATCAGCTTTTGGTAATAAAAGCCTTTGTATTCAACATATGCCAAGACAACGGCGATGATTATAAAGGATATAATCCAAAGGCACAAAAAAACCACCTTGCTATTCAAAAAAAACATCAAAATCATAAAAAAAAACGGAAGCGTCAAAAGCGCTAAAAGTCCCCACCTGATGATGCGTGTTCGATAAGCAAGATAAATTTGATATTCTCTATTGATGAGCCTGTAAGTGTGCTCCATTTTTTTGTATTCTGTCTTATCCAAAATAATCCTTTCCGACTTCGTTAAAATGTTAATATATAGTATAACACTTTAGAGATTTTTTTAAAGTACCCTTTTAAAATGAGCGGATTTTTTATATAATTAAAAAGAATGGAAAAAATAAAAATATAGGGACGAGGAGAAATTATATATATGTTTGATAAGTTATCATTTATTTCGGAAAAATATAAGGAGCTTACAAAGAAGGTATCAGACCCTGAGATTATAGCCGACCAGAGCAAATGGCAAAAGTATGCAAAGGAGCTTGGGGAGCTTGAGCCTATAGTAAAAAAATATGAGGAGTATCAAAAGGTAAAGGAAAATATAAAGGAAAACAAGGAGTTGCTCAGTGAAAGCGGTCTTGATGATGAGCTAAAGGAACTTGCAAAGGCAGAGCTTGCCGAGCTTGAGCCACAGATAGAGCCACTCGAAAGCGAGCTGAAGGTACTTCTTTTGCCGAAGGATCCTAATGATGAGAAAAATGTAATCCTTGAGGTGCGTGCAGGCACAGGCGGAGATGAGGCGGCCCTGTTTGGAGCTGACCTATTGCGTATGTATACAAGATATGCCGAGCGTGCCGGCTGGAAAACAGAGCTTATGGAGTTAAACGAAACAGGCATCGGTGGTGTCAAAGAAGCTGTTATGCTTATCAAGGGTAAGGGCGCATACTCGAGGCTAAAATATGAGTCGGGAGCACACAGGGTGCAAAGAGTACCCGAAACCGAATCTTCCGGCAGGGTGCATACATCGGCGGCGACTGTTGCGGTGCTTCCGGAGGTTGACGATGTAGAGGTCGATTTAAATCCAAATGATGTAAGGGTAGATGTATACAGAGCTTCGGGCAATGGCGGACAGTGCGTAAATACCACAGACTCGGCTGTCAGATTGACCCATGAGCCGACAGGGCTTGTTGTGACTTGTCAGGACGAGAAGTCGCAGATAAAAAATAAGGAAAAGGCGTTTAAGGTGCTCAAATCGCGATTGTACGATTTGATGATGCAGCAACAAAATGATGAGATTTCACAGCAGAGAAAAAGTCAGGTCGGTAGCGGTGACCGCTCGGAGCGCATAAGGACATATAACTTCCCGCAGGGAAGGGTATCTGATCACAGGACAGGCGTGACGCTTTATAAGCTTGAGGCATTCCTCGACGGCGATATGGATGAGATAATAGACGGACTTATCACAAGCGATCAAGCTGAGAAGATGAAAAATTTCTAACTTTTGAGGAGTTCAGGGGATAAAAAACAAATGCTAAAGACTGCGAAGCTTCAAAAAACAGACAGCGATATAAAGAAGGCTGCTCATATCATAAAAAAAGGCGGACTTGTCGCATTCCCGACAGAAACGGTCTATGGGCTTGGAGCAAACGGTCTTGATGTGGTTGCGGCAAAAAGGATATATGAGGCGAAGGGCAGACCAAGCGACAATCCGATGATACTTCATATCGCAGACATATCGGATATATACGATTTGGCAGAGGACATAAACGATATTGAGATAAAGCTCGCCGAGATGTTTTGGCCGGGGCCACTTACGATAGTTTTTAAGAGAAAGCCTTGCGTACCCGATGTGACAACGGGCGGACTTGATACGGTTGGTATCAGGATGCCGGACAATGAGACAGCACGCCTGCTCATAAGAGAGTCGGGAGTGCCGATTGCAGCACCGAGTGCAAATACTTCGGGCAAACCGAGTCCGACAAGACCCGAGCATGTGCTAAACGATCTTGACGGCAGGATAGATGCCATAATTTACGGAGGAATGTGCGAGGTAGGCGTAGAGTCGACGGTTGTGCTTGCAAAAAAGGACGAGATTGTAATTTTAAGACCGGGTAAAATCACGGCGGATGATTTAAAAAATGCGACAGGCGTAGATGTGAGGGTGGACAGTGCGATAGCAATAGATAAGCCCGCCGAACAGATTGCGTATAAAAATACAAAACAAAATGCAGAGGATTGCGATTTCAAGCCAATGGCGCCGGGAATGAAATATAAGCACTATGCTCCGGATGCACAGATGCTTGTTTTCCGAGGAGACGAAAGCAAGGTCAAAGAGGCGATTAGGTCGAAGCGCGCGAGTCTTGAGGCTGATGGCAAAAAAGTAGGTATTATGTTTTTCGGAAATGACAATCAGGAAATAGCGGCGCATGAGCTTTTTGATAAATTGCGTGAAATGGACAAAAATAAGGTTGATTTTATTCTTGCGGGCGCAGTAAGCGAGGACGGTATAGGATATGCCGTCATGAACAGATTGCTTAAGTCGGCAGGATACAATATTGAGGATATATAATAACAAGGAGAGGTACGATGATAAAAGTTGCTTTGGCATGCGACCATGGCGGATACGAACTAAAAGAAACGATAGCCGGTTTTTTGCTTGGTATGGGTTGCGATGTGTTTGACCTTGGTACAAACAGTGCAGACTCAGTTGATTATCCCGAATATGGCAAAAGATGCGCGATGGCAGTTGTGCATGGGGATGCGGACTGTGGTATAGTAGTATGTGGCTCCGGAATAGGTATTTCCATAGCGGCAAACAAGGTAAAAGGGGCAAGGTGCGCACTTTGCACAAGTCAGGAAATGGCGGAGCTTGCAAGGAAGCACAACGATGCAAATATGCTTGCACTTGGTGGCAGGCTGCTTGCGACAGAGGAAGCGCTTGCAATAGTAAATAAATTTTTAATTACGGAATTTGAGGGTGGCAGACACCAAAGACGGGTAGATATGTTAAATAGCTATTGATAGCAGATAGGAGAAAAAATGGGAAAGATACATGTATTTGAGCATCCGCTCATACAGCACAAGATGGCTCTTTTGAGGGATGAAAAGACAACTACAAAGGAATTTAGGGCACTTGTAAAGGAGATAGGGCTGTTGATGGGATTTGAAGCGACAAGAGATCTTGCGCTAAAAAAGACAACCATCAAAACACCGATGTGCGAGACACAGGTCAATGTGCTTGCAGAGGAGGATATCGCAATAGTACCGATATTAAGAGCAGGTCTCGGATTGGTAGACGGTATGCTTTCACTCGTACCGAATGCAAAGGTGGGTCACGTGGGACTTTACAGAGATCCTAAAACTCATCAGCCGGTCGAATATTATTGCAAAATGCCAAACGATTTAGATAAAAGACAGATATTTGTCTTAGATCCTATGCTTGCGACAGGCGGATCGGCAGTTGACGCTGTATCGCTTGTAAAAGAAAAGGGTGGCAAAAATATAATATTTATGTGTTTGATAGCGGCGCCACAGGGCATCAAAGCACTTAGCGAGGCACATCCTGATGTCGATATATTTATAGCGGCAAAGGATGAAGGACTAAATGAGGACGCTTACATCTTGCCGGGTCTTGGGGATGCCGGTGACAGATTGTATGGCACTAAGTAAAAAGGAGGAACTCAAAGTGAAGGATTATGGAATTAAGGAGAGCAAGATGACGGAAAACAAGGTTCTTCTTGATTGGCTACAGGAAGTGGCAGAGCTTACAAAACCGGGAAAGGTAGTATGGATTACAGGAGAAGAAGCACAGCTTGAGGAGCTCCGTAAGGAAGCGTGCGGTACAGGCGAACTCATAAAGCTAAACGAGGAAAAACTGCCGGGTTGCTATCTGCACAGAAGCGAAAAAAATGACGTTGCAAGAGTGGAAAGCCGTACATTCATATGCTGCAAAGAAGAGGAAAACGCAGGCCCTACCAACAACTGGATGGATCCAAAAGAAATGTATGCGAAGCTAAATAAGCTATACGACGGATGTATGAAGGGCAGGACAATGTACGTCGTACCTTTCTCAATGGGTATTGTGGGATCTCCTTTTGCAAAGTACGGTATCGAGGTAACTGATTCGATATATGTAGTTGTAAGTATGCAGATAATGACACGCATCGGCAATAAGGTGCTTGAAGCAATCGGCAAGGACGGAGAGTTTACAAAGGGACTTCATGCTAAAGCAAATCTCGATCCTGAGGAAAGATATATCGTGCATTTCCCTGAAGACAATACGATTATGTCGATAAACTCGGGATATGGTGGCAATGTACTTCTCGGAAAGAAGTGCTTGGCTCTCAGAATAGCTTCATATCTCGGTAAGAACGAGGGCTGGATGGCAGAGCATATGCTCATACTCGGAGTAGAAAATCCGCAGGGCGAAAAAAAATATATTGCAGCGGCATTCCCATCTGCTTGCGGTAAGACAAATCTTGCGATGCTCATACCTCCTGAAATATATCAGAAAAGAGGCTGGAAGGTCACATGCATAGGAGATGATATCGCATGGATAAGAGTCGGAGAAGACGGAAGGCTTTGGGCGACAAATCCTGAGAATGGATTTTTTGGAGTTGCTCCGGGTACAAATGCAAAATCAAATCCAAATGCACTTGCGGCGACAAGGAAAAACTCGATATTTACAAATGTTGGACTAAACCTCGACGATATGACAGTTTGGTGGGAAAAGCTTGATAAAAATCCACCTGCAAACTCACTTGACTGGACAGGCAAAAAATGGGACCCAAACAGCGGAGAGCCTATGGCACATCCAAACTCAAGATTTACATCACCTGCAAAAAACTGCCCTTGTATTGCACCTGAGTTTGACGATCCGAAGGGCGTACCGCTATCTGCTATCATATTTGGCGGCAGGAGAGCAAAGACAGCACCGCTTGTTTATCAGTCAAGAGATTGGGACCACGGCGTTTTTGTCGGATCTATTATGGCATCGGAAACAACAGCTGCGGCAACAGGAGCAGTCGGCGTTGTCAGGAGAGATCCTATGGCGATGTTGCCGTTTTGCGGATATAATATGGGCGACTATTGGCAGCACTGGCTTGACATGGGCAAGAAGCTATCAAATCCGCCAAAGATATTCAATGTAAACTGGTTTAGGACAGACGAAAACGGAGATTTTATTTGGCCGGGCTTCGGTGACAACCTAAGAGTGCTCGAGTGGATTTTAAAGAGAGCAGACAACAAGGTTGGCGCTAACGAAACGGAAATAGGATATATTCCGAGTGCAGAGGATATAGACATCGAGGGTTGCGACGTTACAAGGCAGGCTCTTGATGGTATCCTAAAGGTCGAAAAAGAATACTGGAAAGATGATATAGAGAGTATAAAGGAATTTTATGCGAAGATAGGCGAAAAGCTTCCGAAGGAATTGGCAGACGAGGTTGTTGCTATGGAGGAGCGTATCAGCAAGTAAAATTTGAACTGAAGAGGACTCGGTTGTGTGATTTTCGCAAACGAGTCCTTTTGAATTTATCTATTTTGCTTGTGTTGAGAATAAAAATTATATTACACGAAGCTCTTCCGCTAGTGCAGTAGCACTAAACAGCAAAATGAGCTTGGCGAGCGGTATAGCGTCAGCAATGTTTAAGCACCAAAGGTGCGAGTTTTGCTGACGCTCCGCGAGCCTGCGAATGAGCGTTATTTAGTGCCTGCGCTATGGACAAAGCGAGTGGGATATAATTTTTATTCCCAACATGCAAAATAAAGAATTTTTAAGGCCGTAAACGGTTTACAAATGCTGAAATTTCATATAAAATGAAATACTAACAAAAATGTATCAAATGAATAAATTATAAAGAAATTTTAGAGAGGGAGGAGCAATGGCACAGTATTTCAATGAACCATCAAGAACATTTAACGAGTATCTGTTGATTCCGGGATACTCATCAACAGAGTGCAGAGTTGAAAATGTTTCACTTAAGACACCGATTACAAAATTTAAAAAGGGCGAAGAACCCGAGCTAACTATGAATATTCCGCTTGTTTCGGCTGTAATGCAGGCAGTATCGGACGATAAGCTCGCCGTAGCACTTGCAAAGGAAGGCGGGATTTCATTTATATACGGCTCACAAAGCATCGAGAGTCAGGCAGAAATGGTTAGAAGAGCAAAGGCTACAAAAGCCGGATTTGTAACATCGGATGCAAATATCAGACCCGATCAGACGTTACGGGACCTGCTTGAGCTAAAGGAAAGAACAGGTCATAGCACTACCGCAGTAACAGAGGACGGTACAGCGGAGGGCAAGCTGGTGGGACTTATCACATCAAGGGATTACAGGGTTAGCCGTATGGATCTTGACACAAAAGTCAGCGAATTTATGACACCGTTTGAAAAACTGATTTATGCCAAGGCGGGAGCAAGCCTAAGCGAGGCAAATGATATACTGTGGGACAACAAGCTAAACTCACTGCCGGTTATAGATGACAATCAGAGACTGACACATTTCGTCTTTAGGAAAGACTATGACAGCCATAAGGCAAATCCAAATGAGCTTTTGGATGAGCATAAAAGATATGTAATTGGTGCAGGTATAAATACAAGAGACTACGAAGAGAGAGTGCCGGCGCTTATCGAGGCCGGAGCAGATATATTGTGCATAGATTCTTCGGAAGGATATTCTCAGTGGCAAGCAAAAACTCTTGAGTTTATCAGAGAAAAATACGGCGATAGTGTAAAGGTCGGAGCCGGCAATGTAGTAGATGGCGAAGGATTTAAATTCCTTGCTGAGGCAGGTGCGGACTTCATCAAGATCGGTATCGGCGGAGGATCGATTTGCATTACACGAGAACAAAAGGGTATAGGAAGAGGACAGGCTTCTGCCGTGCAGGATGTTGCAAAGGCAAGAGACGAATATTTCAAAAAGAAAGGCATATACATTCCGATATGCTCGGACGGAGGCATCGTATACGACTATCATATGACACTTGCACTTGCGATGGGTGCTGACTTCCTAATGCTCGGCAGATACTTTGCGAGATTTGAAGAGGCGCCGGGACAAAAGATAAATCTAAACGGCAGCTATGTAAAGGAATACTGGGGCGAAGGCTCTGCAAGAGCCAGAAACTGGCAGAGATATGACATGGGAGGAGATGCTAAGCTCAGCTTTGAGGAAGGCGTTGATTCGTATGTGCCTTATGCCGGCATGCTCTCAGACAACGTAAAACAGTCGCTACAAAAGGTAAAGTCGACAATGTGCAACTGCGGAGTTTTGAACATCAGTGAGCTACAGGAAAATGCGAAGCTGACAATAGTTTCGGCAACTTCCATTGTTGAGGGCGGAGCTCACGATGTCATAACAAAGGAAACTGCACCGGGTATCAAATAAAAAAAGATGATATCGGGCTGGCTTGCAAACTTGATTTTAATTAGCATAGACGAGAGGAAATAAATGGAACACGAAAAAATACTTGTTATGGACTTTGGCGGTCAATACAACCAGCTTATCGCAAGGCGTGTGCGAGAGCTAAATGTATATGCCGAAATAGTGCCATATACATATAGCATCGAAAAGATAAAGGCAGATATGCCAAAAGGCATCATATTTACAGGCGGGCCAAATAGCGTATACGGAGAAAGTGCACTTGCCTACGATAAGGAGCTTTTTGAGCTTGGTATTCCGATACTTGGCATATGTTACGGTGCCCAGCTGATGGCTCATGCGCTTGGTGGCAAGGTAAAGACAGCACCGGTAAGTGAATACGGTAAGACGCTTGTAAAAACGGAGGACGACTCTGTGCTTCTTGGCGATGTGTCGAGCGAAACTATTATGTGGATGAGTCATACAGACTATATCCAGAGCGTACCTGACGGCTTTAGTATCTCTGCATATACGCCTGTTTGTCCCGTTGCTGCTATGGAATGCGCCGAGAAGGGATTTTATGCGACACAATTTCACCCTGAAGTTATGCATTCCGTAGAGGGAATGAAGGTTATGACAAATTTTGTAAAAAAAGTTTGTAAATGTAGCGGTGACTGGCAGATGGATTCGTTTGTCGACGAGAGTATCAAAAAGATCAAGGAGAAGGTCGGCGACGGTAAAGTGCTTTGCGCGCTTTCGGGCGGTGTAGATTCGTCGGTAGCAGCGGTTATGATGAGCAAGGCTGTCGGCAAGCAACTTACTTGCGTATTTGTTGATCACGGGCTTTTGAGAAAGGACGAAGGTGACCAGGTCGAGGCGATATTTGGAGAGCAGGGCGATTATGACCTCAACTTTATCAGGGTAAATGCGCAAGACAGATTTTATGAGGCTCTTGCGGGTGTTACTGGACCCGAAAAAAAGCGAAAGATAATAGGCGAGCTGTTTATAAGGGTATTTGAGGAAGAGGCAAAAAAAATAGGAGCTGTTGATTTCCTCGTGCAGGGAACTATATATCCTGACATAGTCGAGAGCGGACTTGGCACAAGTGCAACTATAAAAAGTCATCACAATGTTGGCGGTTTGCCTGAGCATGTGGATTTCAAGGATATCATAGAGCCACTAAGGGAGCTGTTTAAGGACGAGGTTAGACAGGCAGGGCTAAAGCTGGGCTTGCCTGACTATCTTGTATATAGACAGCCATTCCCGGGACCGGGTCTTGCGGTCAGGATCATAGGTGAGGTGACAGCCGAAAAGGTAAAAATCGTGCAGGATGCCGATGCGATATATCGTGAGGAGATTGAAAAAGCAGGCATAGCAAGAGATATAGGACAGTACTTTGCAGCACTTACAAATATGAGGTCTGTTGGTGTAATGGGAGATTTTAGGACATATGATTATGCCATCGCACTCAGAGCCGTGATGACATCAGACTTTATGACGGCAGAGGCGACTAAGCTCCCGTGGGAGGTGCTCGAAAAAGTGACAACCCGCATCGTAAATGAGGTCGAGCATGTAAACCGCGTGCTGTATGACTGTACGGGCAAGCCACCTGGTACGATAGAGTTTGAATAATTGGATTTTCTAAAGGGAAGGGCAGAAATCCTTAAAGTTCAAAAAATAATAGCACGCTATTGACATAACAACAATAGTGTGCTATTTTTTCTATGTGGATGTGGTATAAAATATAACGAGAGACTGTAAAGGAGGCTATATATGTGGAAGCATTATCCATGCGGGGCATTGCTAAAACAGATTCATGACATTATGGAAAAGAATGCAAATAATGTTCTAAGAGAGCAGGAACTTACGCTTTCTCAGTCCGGAGTTCTTATGCTTTTGGATGAAAAAAAAGGGAAAATTGCAACATTTAAAGAAATTGAGAAAGATTTCGGCGTATCACAACCTACAATGGCAGGGATTCTTAATCGTCTGGAACAAAAAAATTTAGTGGAGGTTCTGGCTGATCCTGAAGATAAACGAATAAGAAAGGCCCATCTTACACGAAAAGGGGCAGATAAATGCAAAGAAGGCTATAAACATATGAAGACAGCAGAAGAATTGCTTCTTAAAAGTCTCACTGACGATGAAATAATTGAATTCAATAGATTACTTTTAAAAGTAAAGAAATCTTTTGAATAGAACCAGGCGCGCAAAAGCGTGCTTAGTTTTTGAACATATCAATAGCTTGCTATTAAAATAATATAAAATCGGAGGATTTACATGAAAGAAAAGCAAACAGATTCATTAGAAATTTTTAAGAGCGCACCCATTGCTCAAGCTGTATTGAAAAATACAATTCCTGCCATGGTAGCTATGATGATGGTACTGCTCTATAATTTGGCAGATACATTTTTTATAGGGCGGACGGAAGATGCGTTAATGATTGCAGCGGTTTCTCTTGTTACACCGGCATTTCTGCTTTTTATGGCTGTGGGAACTGTATTTGGGATAGGTGGAACGAGTGTGATTTCGCGTGCGATGGGTGAAGGACGAGAGGAGTATGCAAAAAAGGTATCTTCTTTTTGTATGTGGAGCTGTGTCGCAGTGGGCATTGTTATGGTCGTTGTGATATTTGCTTTCATGGATTCGATTTTGAAAATGCTTGGAGCAAGTGCTGATACGATGGATTACGCCAGGCAGTACCTGTCTATCGTTACAGTTGCAGGACCTTTTGTACTGATATCTAATTGTTATGCGAATATTATCCGTACAGAGGGAAAAGCAGGGATGGCAATGCTTGGACAATTAGGAGGAAATCTGTTAAATGTAATTCTTGATCCTATTCTGATATTAGGATTTGGCTGGAATGTAGCAGGTGCAGCCATTGCTACGGCTGTAAGTAATCTAATTAGCGCAGTTTATTATATTGGGTATTTCAAATTTGGAAAATCAAGACTTAGTATCAGTCCAAAGGATTTTTATGTGAAGGATAATATTTTAAAAGGTGTTCTTGCTATCGGTATCCCGGCGGCATTGGGAGATATTTTGATGAGTGTATCAAGTATTGTGTTAAACAGTCAGATGGCAAAATATGGCGATATGGCACTTGCCGGAATAGGTGTTGCTATGAAAGTTACAATGATTACCGGAATGATTTGTATAGGTTTTGGACAGGGAATACAGCCTCTGCTTGGGTATTGCGTAGGGGCTAAAAATTGGAAACGATATAAGGAAGCACTATGGTTTTCGGTGATTTTTGGATTGGGGCTCAGTACATTTATGACAATCCTCTGCTATGTGTTTGACCATCAGATAGTCGGTTTGTTTTTATCAGAGTTTGAAGCGTTTAAGTATGGTGTGGAATTTTCACGGATTTTGCTTACTACCAGCTTTTTGTTCGGGATGTTTTATGTGTTATCAAATGCTTTGCAGGCTATGGGTGCAGCGACTTCCGCATTTATCATCAACATTAGTAGGCAGGGTTTAATCTATATTCCGGCACTTTTTATTTTGAAAGCCATCATAGGAATGAAAGGGCTTCTTTGGGCACAACCGGTCGCTGATGTTTTGTCTGTAATATTGGTTGTCGTTTTATACCGGATTACATTAAAGAACAAAATTGATTAAATTATTCATTAGCAATAATCGCCTGCAGCACCTTGTTTGCAATAGTTCCCGATGTCATCAGGCCAAGACCTCCGTTTTCTACAACGACTACGAAGGCATAAGGATGCTCGTCATCATCGAGGAAGCCGACAAACCACGAGTGAGGTGTTGTGCCTGTACCATGCTCGGCAGTACCGGATTTAGCGGCTATTTCAAGTCCGGGGAAATTGCTTTCGCCACCATAAGTTTCTTTGACATTATTTTTCATCATGTCCTTTAGCTTGGCGGCTGTATCAGAATCTATAAGAGTTTCTGTTTTTGTCTTAAATTGCAGGCTTGCAGGAAGCCCGTTGGCAAATCTAACTCTATCTATAAGTCGTGGATTTGCAGTTTTGCCACCATTTGCGACCGCACCCATATAAACCATCATAGAGCATGGATTTACGAGGTCCTTATTTTGTCCTATGCCTGCCCAAGCAAGCTGGAGCTTGTTGTCAGAAAACTCAAAAGAGCTAGCTTTTGTCTTTATGCCGTCAATATCATAGCTATTTGTCAAGCCTGCTTTTTCGGCATACTTTTGCAAGTTTTCGGCACCTATCTCTGTTGCGAGCTTACCAAAAGCGCAGTTGCACGAAACAGCGAGAGCCTCCTTTAGATTTACCTTGCCGTGTGAGATAGAGCCATAGCATGTAATCTTGTCGCTTGCGTAGTTGCCATATCGCTCAGTTCCATTGCATGTATATGTCCAGTTATCTATATCGGGTATAGTTTCGAGGGCGGCTGTTGCTGTTATAACCTTAAAGGTTGAGCCCGGCACAAGAGAAGAGGATATAAACCTATTTAAAAATGTACCGGAAGTATCATCCTCGCTTAGCTTTGGCGGATTGTACGGATCATAATTTGGGGAGCTGACCATACAGAGGATCTCTCCCGTTTTGTAGTTATAAACGCCGACTGTACCACTCTTGCTACCGAGGGCATCCTTTGCTACTTTAGAAACATCGGCATCGACAGTTAGATTGATAGTCCTGCCTTCACCACTTGCCGAGTAAACACCTGTCAGGAAGTTATAACCGACCATTTTATCCTTAAAAACGACATTTGCGCCTGTGGAAATATTGCCCTGAGAGTCGCCTGTCACATGTACAAGGGCTTCTCTTATATCTTCATTGTCATTATATTTAGTATCGCCATCTTTGCTATTTGATATCAAAACCTTGCCATTTACATCCTTTACAACTCCTGTTGTGAGCTTGTTGTTTGTATAGATGTGAGTGTTGGCAGGGTAGCTGACCCATTCCTTGCCGTTGACAGCAAGTCTGGCCGTATAAAAAAGAGTGCCTGCGATGAGAATTGCAGCAAAGAAGATACATATTATAGCTCGCTTTTGCATTTTTTTCATATTAGCTCGTCCTCCTTTAGGCTTTCATCCTTTACTGCAATACTTGCATTTTGTCTTGTGTCTGCCGCCTTCAAAAATGCCAGCATGCCCCAGGAAACTATCATAGAAGTACCGCCGTTAGAAACAAATGGGAAGGTAACTCCTGTAAGTGGCAATATGTCTACCGAGCCAAATACATTGAGGATAGTCTGGAATATCATAAGCGTTGTAGCCGCACAAGCGGCGATTGTATAAAAAGCCGAACGCCCTGCTTTGATGGAGCGAACTGCAAAAATTCCAAGGGTAACTATGGAAAGAATAGCAAGGATTGCAATCAAAAGTCCCCATTCTTCTGAAAGGACGCCGAATACGAGGTCGGTATCTGCGGCTGCTATATTTTTTAGCCAGCCTTCACCGGCGCCCATACCTAAAAGCCCGCCACTCGAGCCTGCAGACATCGTGCGCACTTGCTGGTATCCGCCGGCATCAGGAAAATCCCATGCGTGTAGCCAAGTTTGAAAACGTCCGAGTATATAAGGCTTAAATCGCAGGACCATAAGTCCGGCTGCGACTGCGGCACCGACGATCAAAAACAGCTTCGAAAATTCGCCACTTCGCAAAAATGAGATGACGAGGAATGTTACAAAAAATATTGCGGCTGTACCAAAGTCGCCCATGAGGGCAAGACAACCGAGACAAAATATAGAAAATCCCAAAAAGAGAGTCAGATTTTTCTTTTCGAACAGTTCGTCTAATGTTGCGCAGCCAACGAGTATATACGCCAGCTTGACAAGCTCTGACGGCTGGAATGTAAACCCTCCAAGGCTTACCCAGTTTGTAGCTCCATATTTATTTGTACCGAGGAATATATTTACAAGAAGCAATAAGACTCCTGCTAAAACGAGGAGCTTTCGTGTTTTCATCGCTCTGTCGAGGTCGCGCAAATACCAGCATAATCCCAAGAATAGGGCGATGCCTATACATATAGTAAACAGTTGCTTCATTATTTCGTTTGGCGCGGAAGTTGCAGTTACCGCAAGACCGAGGGTCGAAAGGAAAAAGGCTATGCTTTCCATCTCAAAAGATGTCGAGCCGAGACTTCTTATTACAATAGAATATATCCACATGACACCTGTAAAGATCATAAAGGCGATAGGCACCGAAGCCGGAAGTTCGCTGCCAAAGGATATCATAAACTGGATGACAGTCATTACCTGAAATATAGTAAGAGCAACAAGCGACTTCCAAGGTGTAAATTTCTTGGTCAGCATGCTCCTTGCTTCCTTGTTATACATTTGCTCCTGCAAGCTCGCCGGTACGAGCGTGCACTCCGCACCGCCGCAGCTGATAACATCACCGATCTGTACGGGAGTCGGCTTATATACGATATTGCCATTTATGGTGGAGCCACCTTTAGAGCCGAGATCGTTATATGTCCAGTTGCCTTCGCTGTCGCGTACGAGCGTACCGTGATTTCGCGAAACGGTCAAAATGTCTATCGGCACATCGACTGTTTTTGAGCGACCGATGATATTTTCCCAGTGCGACAGTGGGCGGATTTCGCCATTTGGCAGCGAAAGGTATGCCCATATCTCGGACGGTACTTTGGTAGAAAGAAGGGAGCGGATAGCTCGCACGAGTATATAAAGAGCGAGTATCACAAAACCCCACCTTGCAAAGGTGGTATAAAGTTGCCCGCCACCCGGGATACTCGAAAAGAAATCTGATATCTTATTAAAAAAGCTCATAAAATTATATTGCTCCCATTTATTTCTTTTTAATCTAAAAGTTTCTCTCTATAATATTATCGTTTATTATATCACAAAAGAGTTAGTTGCAAAGCACTTCTTGTGCTTACCCATAACCTTTTTTGCTTTTTTATTTTTGAGTTGCGTCAAGTCCAAAACCGTCGCTTTGTGTGATTTTGCCGTCATTGTCGATAAAGCAATATTCGTAGCCCTTTTTGTCGCTCATAAATTGTATAGCTTTTTCCTTACCAAACAGCAGGCATATAGTGGAATACCCATCGCACATCATAGAGTTGCCTTCTGCGCTTTTGATAGAAGCACTCACTATGTCTGTGTCTTGCGGATAACCTGTTGTAGTGCTCAGCACATGGAAATAATTTTTTCCGTCTATTACAAAGTGTCTTTCGTATGTTCCTGAGGTCACGACGGTCTCGTTACTCATCTTTATTGCGCCGATGATGCTCTCTGAGTCTGCGCTTTCGTCGCTGTCCTCGTCACTGTTGCTGTCGCTTGTGCTGCCCGCAAAATCCGGAGTTTTTATGCCGATATTCCATTCACTGCCGTCCTCTTTTTTGCCGATAGTTACGATGTTGCCACCGAGATTTACAACTCCGCTTGTAACGCCCTCATCCTCAAGGAAGGCAGAGAGTTTATCTGCGATATAACCTTTTGCCGTTGCACCAAGATCAAGCTGTGTGTCAGGATTTGAAACCTGCACACTCGTGCCGTCAACTGTGACATTTTTATATCCTATTGTTTTGACAGCTGTCGCCAATTTGTCATTATCAGGAAGCTTAGGGTCGTCAGATTTAAAGTCCCATAGAGCTGTAACGGCGCCGATAGTTACATCAAATATGCCGTTGGATTCTTTGCAGAGTTCAAGGCTCTTAGATATAAGCTCGGCGGTCTCTTTATTGACAGTAACAGGCTTGCCGTTTGCATGATTTATCTTATATATATCCGAGCCCTCTATCGTTTTGCTCAGCATATTTTCGTAGTCGGTACATTTTGCAAAAGCTTTTTCTATCGCTTTTTTAGGACTGCCATCTGACATTTCCCGTATTTCGATAGTGCAATACGTGTCGAGCATAAATTCTGTATCGCTCGCCTGTTGATTGGATTTGCAGCTTACTTGTGGTATAATAAGTGCTACGCAAAATGCGAAAACAAGTATTTTTTTTAGGAATGATTTGCATAAATTTTTATTCATAATGGATATACCTCAAAGTTAAATTATAATATATTTAGACGGAGCATATATATGAAAATCAAAAAAGGCGATATCATTTTAGCCGTCATAATAGCCATCGTCGGACTCATCTTTTCGATATATTTTGTTATGAACGACACATCCGTAAAGGACGGTAAAGTCATCATCCACGTAGATGGCGAAAAGTATGGCGAATATTCCCTTGCAGAAGATCAAGAAATTGAGATAAAACAAGGAGATGACGCCATAAATAAGGTTACCATAAAAGGCGGAAATGTACAAATGACATTTGCCAATTGCAAAAATCAGGATTGTGTGGAGCAGGGCAAGATAACAAGTGGCAACGAAGCGATTATTTGTCTGCCGCACAAGGTGGTCGTTGAGATAAAAGCAGATGACAGCGAGTATGATGCCATTTCACAATAAAAAGAGCGAGTAGGAATAATAGATGAAACAGCTTTTAAAGGATGATAAAACTTCATATAAGATAGCGCTCTCGGCGATAATGGTGGCAACTGCGCTGATAGTTTCGTATATAGAGGCTATGATTCCGGCGGTAATACCTATACCCGGAGTTAAGCTCGGAATAGCAAATATAGTGGTTGTCGTTGCTCTTTATATGCTTGGAGCAGGCTATGCGCTTACTATCAATTTGATAAGGATATTTATAGCAGGATTTTTGTTTTCCGGTGTTTTTGGTATCTTATATTCGCTTGCAGGGGGGCTTTTGAGCTTTGCGGTTATGCTGATAGTAAAGCAATTTAAGTGCTTTTCGATAGTCGGTGTCAGTCTTGCGGGTGGCGTTTTTCATAACCTCGGACAGCTGCTTACGGCGGCATATTTAGTTTCAAATATAAAAGTCTTTGTTTACTTCCCTGTACTGATCTTTTCGGGACTTATCTGCGGTACGGTAATAGGCATCGTGGCGGGGGTATTGCTCCAAAGACTCGAAAAAGCGCATGTGTAAAGACTTTCACTTAAATTTTATCCTATAACCCTCATATACCCTAATTTTTTCTATACCATAAAATTAGACTATATCCTATAATCCCAAAGAATAGATAAAAAGAGCCGATACACAGTATCAGAACAGCAGGAGAAAATCTCTTGCTACATCTCTGATGAAACTGTGCATCGGTTTTAAATTTCAGGGTTCTTTTGTTCTATAACCCACTCTTTATTTATTAGTGTTCTTTATTTGTTGTATTTTTTCCTTCTGTCGATAACTGCTATGCTAATAGCTCCACCACTGATAAACAGTAGCATAGTCCACAGTGTAAGATCGCTTGTATCACCGGTCTTAGCCTTGTCATTTGCTGTGGATTTGTCATTTTCGTTTTTGTCAGCAGGCACAATCTTCGCTATTACGGTATCCGCTTTATTTATCACCTTTGTGCCATCTTTGTCGCTAAAATACTTTTCGCAACCACTGCAATACCAATATTCGATGTTGCCCTCGGCAGTAGTTGTAGCCGCTTTTGCATCAAAATGCTCGAGATTTGTGTGATTGCTTGGGTCAAGCTCGCCATATTCTTTGCCACAAGTTGTGCAGACTGCCTTGTCTGTGCATGTAGCGGTGCCACCTGCGCATGTTGCTTCATTATTTTTTGCAGTGCAGCCGTCATGTGTGCACGCATACCAGTGAGAAGTCCCGTCAGATGTCCATTCAGTGCTCCAGCTATGCTCTGCCAGCTTTAGAACAGTATTGTCGCTGTCTGCCACAAGGTCATAATCGGTATTGTCACTGAAGAAGCTGGTGATGTCGACGGAGCCGGTAACAACATTTTGATTAAGGTTAGCGGTAATGCCCACCTTTGCACCTTCGGAGAGGGAAGTACCTTCCATAACCTTGATCGTATTAGTTTTGCTCAGATATACATTGTTTACTGCGGTACCCTTGGTATTGCCTGTGATAACCGGTGTGCCGGAGACTATGAGCGTAGCATAATTGAGCACGCCACCACCACAGTTTGTGGCACTGTTGCCTGTGATACTACCGCCCTTCATGGTGAATGTGCTGTTGTTGTTATTTTCCACACCGCCACCGTTGCCGTCTTTGCCTTCAGTATCGGCAACGCTGTTGCCTGTGATGTTGCCACCGGTCATTTCGAATGTGGCACCACTGCGGTTGCTCACGCCACCGCCGGACTTTGCGGTATTCTTTTCGTCATTTGCCCCGCCGATTGTGCCACCGCTCAGGGTGAAGTTGCCGTTGTTTGCGCAGTTGCACACACCACCGCCATATCCGCTGGCTGTATTACCGCTGATATTACCGCTCTTCATAGTGAATGTGCTGTTGTTATTTTCTACACCGCCGCCATTAGCGCTGACGCTGTTGCCTGTGATGTTGCCACCGGTCATTTCGAACGTACCGCCACTACGGTTGCTTACGCCACCACCGGAGATTGCGGTGTTACTCTCGCCGGTTGTTCCACCGATTGTGCCACCGCTCAAGGTGAAGGTGCCACAGTTGCATACACCGCCACCATACTGGGTAGCACTGTTGCCTGTGATGCTACCGCCACTCATTTCAAATGTGCTGTTTTTGTGGTTATAGACACCGCCACCGTGCTGGCTACTCTTGTTTTCGGTGATCACGCCGCCGGTCATATTGAGTTTGCCACCATTATTGTATACAGGGCCATTGCCATTGACATAAAAATCTCTTATAGTTGTACCGTCTTTGATATTGACGGTTGCATTTGAACCGATTTTAATCGCATTGTTTGAAGCTGCTATTTTACCGCCGTCAAGCGTGATATTAGTTAGTGTCAGCGTGCCACCGGTGACATTGAACATAATGCCTGCACCTGTGGCTGTTCGACTAATATCAAATGCAGTCTTTTGGTCCTCTACATTTGCGACGGCATTATTATACGCTGCCAGCGCTTCTGGGTCAGAGGTAACAGTGACATTTTTGTTTGCATCCATCGCCACGCCTGTATTCTCTGTCAAATCGCTCAGCAGATAAATGATATTTGTGCTGTCGGTTACCGCATTGTTATAAGCGTCCTTTATGCTAGAAAAAGGATCTGTCTTGCTACCGGTAGCAACAGTAGTACCGCTCGCGCTCACGTAGTAGAGATTTTGTACATTTTCTGTATTAAATGACCTGCTTGCGCTTTGTACATCGGCAATATCTTCGGTTGCGCTGTTGCCATTTTCGTCATAAATCCAGTTGCCGTTGCTGTCAATTGGAGAATATTCTATGAGAGCATAGGCAGTTCTAAAGACGCTGGTGCCATCCGGATCAACATTACCTTTATCAAGGTCATCCCAAACAGCGCCACCGCATCCGAAGTAGACTACATATCCCGGATTTGCATTTGGCTCTCCGGATTTCCAAAAGTCTGTACCATCCGGAAGGGCATTAGCATATCCGCTCGCCGTCTGGTCGCCCTCCGGTGTGCCCCAAATCCACTTGTAGGCGTTGCCTTTTCCTACTGTTGTTTCCGCTCCGTCGCCACCCGGGATTTTATTTAGCTCATTATCGGTATAAGAATTGTCCTTTGTTGCAGTATTCGAAATAGCACCGAGCCAAATTCGGATATTGTTA
Organism: uncultured Porphyromonadaceae bacterium; assembly: GCA_963634825.1. Classification (GTDB taxonomy): domain Bacteria; phylum Bacillota; class Clostridia; order Peptostreptococcales; family Anaerovoracaceae; genus Gallibacter. Next base: position 21,966 of record CAVHCP010000006.1, read on the forward strand.
TTTGCAGTATAATAGCTCTTTAGCACATCATTCTCGCCGACAGAGGTCACAGTGACCGGGTGTCCCTTGTAACCGTCATAGGTCTTGGTGTCACCTTTGAGCATTTCGGTCATCGCCGACTGCCATGTTTGTTCCCCTCCGGTTTTGATTAGGCTGTAATAGTGGCCGTTGTAGTAAGTGTCACCGTCTTTCGGAGCCACATTTGTCGCGGAAAGGGTAACCGTACCCGCACCAAAGTATGTGATCGCCGATAGGTCTGCTTTTACCTGCTCGGCTGTGGCATTTTCATTTACGGTATACTGGGCACAGGTCTGGCTGGTGCCTCTCAAGACGGAAAAGCTGCCACCTTCCGGTGAGGCAGGAAGTGTAAAGCGACTTCCGCTAAATGAGATACTATATACCTTATAAAGATCGCCATTATCACCTGTCATAGGCGTGATGTCGGCTTTGTAGCCACTGCTCAGGCTACCTGTTGCGGTTTCACTGATGACGGAATTTGCAGTCTGGCTTTTTGCCTCATCTCCGTCTGCCGCAAAAGTGGTTGCTGGCATAGTCCACAGCACCATAAACAGCACAAGGAATATGCTGAGTAATCGTGTAGTTACTTTCTTCATTTTATGTCCTCCAAAACATCTAAATTGCTCGCTGGGGCAAAGTTTATATCTTATATATAATTATAGTAGATTTTTAGGAGTTTTACAATCGCTTTGTAGGAATGGATATTGTAGATGTCTACAAATTAAACGGAGATTTGCAAGACACCTACATTTCGATATATGTTACCGTTTTTTTAGTTGACAGACAGATGTCAAATGTATAAAATATAAAAGCACGGGTGCAGGATGGCAAGCTGTCCGAGCTCCGGCACTAAAGCTATTTTAGAAGGCATCGAACAAAATTCTTGGCGCAGGCACTTAGCCATGTATAGGGGATTGTAGTAGATGCGTCCGAAAACGATACTCGTATCTAAGTAGGAAGAAAGGAAATAAGATGAAATCATTTATTGCAAAGCCTCATGAAGTAGAGCATAAATGGTATGTCATCGACGCAGAGGGCAAAACTCTCGGTCGTCTGGCATCAGAAGCTGCAGCTATTTTAAGAGGAAAGAAAAAACCTATCTACACTCCACATGTTGACTGCGGAGATTATGTGATCATCATCAACGCAGAAAAGGTTGAGGTAACAGGTAAAAAGAGAAAAGAAAAAATCTACAAAAGACACACAGGATATCCGGGTGGTCTTAGAGAGATGACTTTTGAGCAGTTAATGGAAAAACATCCAACCGAGGTTGTAAGACATGCTATCAAGGGTATGATGCCAAAGGGCAAGCTCGGCAGACAGATGTACAAGAAGTTAAAGGTTTATGCCGGAGCAGAGCATGAGCATGCGGCACAAAAACCGGAAGTTTGGAATTTTTAGGGAGGAGGTATAACAAATGGCAAAAACACAGTATTATGGTACAGGAAGAAGAAAATCATCAGTAGCCAGAGTTAGACTTATCCCGGGCTCAGGCAACATCACAATCAACAAAAAATCTTTAGATGACTACATTCCATTGGAAATTGTAAAAAGAGAAGTAAAAAGACCTTTCGAGGTTGCGGGATGCGAAGGCAAGTTCGATGTTATTGCTACTGTAAACGGCGGCGGATATACAGGACAGGCAGGAGCACTCAGACACGGTATCTCAAGAGCACTTTGTGTAGCTGACAGAGAAAGCTACAGAGCGCCACTAAAGGCAGCGGGCTTTTTAACAAGAGATTCAAGGATGAAGGAGAGAAAGAAGTACGGTCTCAAAAAAGCGAGAAAGGCTTCACAGTTCTCAAAGCGTTAATCCAATCTTGCATTTTGCAATTAGATTGCATTTTAAAAGTACAAAAATACTCCGAGGCGGATTTGCCTCGGAGTTGTTTTTTTGTAAAAGCAGAGTTAATCAAGCTCTACCATATGGAATGTCTTTTTGCCCTTCTGTACGAGGAGCTTGCCGTCCTTAAACATATCTTTTGTTATCACAAGCTTTTTGTCAGTAACCTTTTCCTCGTTGATGCTAAGACCACCTTGCTCGATAGTCCTAAAGCCTTCAGAATTGGAAGGTACAAGACCTATTTCTTTTATCATATTGACAACGCCCATACCATCGCCGTCAAATAATGAAGCAGGTAGCTTTGTATGAGGGATGTTATCCATATTGCCGCTTCCCGAGAAAGCAGCTCTTGAGCCGTCAAGTGCCTTTTGCGCAGCTTCCTCGCCGTGTACAAGCTTTGTGATCTCAAATGCCAAAACCTCTTTTGCTTTGTTTATTTCCGAACCCTCAACATTTACAAGGGCACTTATTTCCTCAAGAGGTAGGAATGTCAAAAGTTTTAGACATTTTTCGACATCGGCATCTGCAACATTTCTCCAGTATTGGAAAAATTCAAATGGGGAAGTCCTGTCAGCATCAAGCCAAAGTGCTCCCGACTGAGTTTTACCCATTTTCTTTCCTTCACTTGTAGTAAGAAGGGTAAATGTCATAGCATAAACCTGCTTATCTACCATTTTCTTTGTAAGCTCAACACCACCGATCAGATTTGACCACTGGTCGTTGCCGCCAAACTGCATTTTTACATCTATATCTCTTGCCATTACCATAAAGTCATACGACTGCATAAGCATATAGTTCATTTCGAGGAATGTAAGTCCCTCCTCAAGGCGCTGCTTGTAGCAGTCGGCTCTCAGCATATTATTTACATTGAAATGCTTGCCTATATCTCTGATAAATTGGATATAGTTGCAATCCATAAGCCAAGTTGCGTTGTTTAGGCAAATAGCTTTGCCCGGTGCTGGCTCTTTGTTTGCTTCGTTTTTTACGCCATATTCGCTTCCTGTAAATTCGTATTCGTCATCGAAATCCAAGAATTTTTCAAAAAGCTTTTTAAAGGCATTGCAATTGTCTATGACGGTTTCTTTGTTCATAAACTTACGCATATCTGTTCTGCCTGACGGATCGCCGACCATACCGGTACCGCCACCGAGTAGAACGACAGGAGTGTGACCATATTTCATCATATACATGATAATGATAACCTGCATAAAGTGTCCTATGTGTAGACAGTCTGCAGTCGGATCAAAGCCTATATAAAACTTGATTTTTTCCTTGCCTAAAAGCTCTCTGATCTCATCTTCGTGAGTGCATTGTTCGATGAAGCCTCTTTCTTTTAGCACGTCAAATACATTTGTGTGCTTGCTCACGTCATCTCTTACTGGGTTTTTCATATGATTTCCTCCTTAATTTTATTTAAAATCGCCTCGGCAACAGCCTCGGGCGATTTGTCATTTGAGACCGTAAAGTCTCTTTCCTTATAATAGCACGACTTATGATTTTTGTACAACTATTTAGGGGAGATATTTTCTGTGGCTTTTTCCAGCTGCTCGATCATCGGATTTATATAGTCACGATAGTTGATGCCGACAAAAAGCTCGGCTGATTTTAGCGCTTGTGCAACGAGCATCGAAAGACCGTTAGCTGTTTTTATTCCAAGAGACTCTGCCTGGAGAAGGAGAGGTGTCTTTGACGGATTGTAAATCAGATCGATGACTGCTTCGCATTTTGTAAAGCCTGTGAGATCGATGATTTTATCCTCCGAGTTTGGATATGAGCCAACGGGCGTTGCATTTATTATGATTTCGACATCCTTTGGCAACGCATTATACGAAACGTATTCCTTTGATTTTTGCCTGCTTGCCACAAATATTTTAGTCGGATGACAGAGCTTTGCGACATTTTGCACTGTCTTTGAGGCCCCGCCTGTCCCAAGAATCAAAATCTTTTTATGCTCGAGGCTTATTTTATTATATGAAAGCAGATACATAAAACCAAAATAGTCGGTATTGGAACCGTATAAAATACCGTCCTTTAAATAGATAGTATTTACATTGCCAAGCTTTGTTGCCAAAGGATCGGCTTTTACATATTTAAGTACCTTTTCCTTGTACGGGGAAGTCACATTTAGTCCGCTAAAAAAGGGATTTCTAAAGAAGTCGTCCAATTGATCCTGCGGTATGTCAAAAAGTCCGTATTCGTACACCCCAAGGGCATTATGTATGGCAGGGGAGTAGCTGTGTGATAAATTTTCACCTAAAAGTCCAAAAGCGAAGTTCATTTTTGTATTCCTCTCAAAATATAGTGATTTATTATGCGAGATATCTATTTGTCTTTATGCTGTTTTGTATCCTGCAGCCTGCGACTGTGCTCAAATATTTTTTGATAGATTTCACTAAAGCCACCGGCTTTTTCTAAAATCTCTTTTTCTCGGAGGTTGTCCTTTGTGGCTATATTTGCATTTTTTTTGTAATCGCCGATTTTACTTGCAAGCTCCATTCGCTTGTCTAAAAGCGAGATGATTTTCTCATCTATATCATCTATTTGTGCTCTCATATCGGATAATGGCGAGACTGTATTTTTAGGAGTTTTCGGAGGTTGCTTTGTGTTGCCATGGATATTATCCTCAAGAGGCGTATGGGAATTATCAGAAAGTATAATATCGCAAAGTCCGATCGCAAGCATCGCCTCAACAACTATACGGGCGCGTGGCACTATGCAAGCATCATGCCTGCCTGCAATTTTGAGCTCCGCAGGTTTGCCTGTTTTGAGATCTACGCTTTGCTGTTTTTTGGCAATCGAAGGCGTCGGCTTGAATGCAACTCTTACTATCAGTGGCATTCCCGTGGAAAGCCCGCCGAGGATACCGCCGTGGTTATTTGTTGCGGTGATTATTTTTTCGTCATTTGTGACTGCTAAAAAATCATCATTATTTTCGGAGCCAAGCAGGGTAGTGGCGAGAAAGCCGTTTCCAAATTCAACGCCCTTTACGGCAGGAATGCCAAACAGGAGCGGGGAAAGCACGCTTTCTATACCGTTAAACATCGGACCACCAAGACCTGACGGTAGGTTTGTGGCAAAGGCCTCGACAACTCCGCCGACAGAATTATCGGATTGTGCGGCTGAGTTTATTTGCGACAGCATAAGCTCGCTTATCGGACTTTCCTTAGGTGCTACGGGGTCTAAAGCGGGCGCTTGCGCCATGCCGATACTTAAAATACGCGAAGCAAGATTGATGCCGTATGTGGCAAGAAGTTGCTCGCAGATGGCGCCTGCAATACAAAACATCACGGTCATCCTACCCGAAAACGGACCGCCGCCTGCAAGATTTACTTCACCTTTATATTTTAGCATCGCCGGCAGGTCGGCATGCCCCGGTCGTGGCAACATATCTTCGTATGCCTTGCTATCGTAATTTTCGTTTTTTACTATAAACTCGAGTATGCCTGAGGCAGGGACGATAAAGCCGTCTTGCGGAAGAGGCACATATTCGCCGAGCTCATTTTTTATAAGCGGTATATCCTTTTCTGTGCGAGGTGTGTCATATGCTGTTATACCGGGGCTTCGCTCGGAAAGATATTGCAATATCCCCTCGCTGTCGACAGTAAAGCCAGCAGGGGGACCTTGCAACTTCAAAGTCATGATAGGCTCGTGGCTACCGCCGGAGATTGATATTTTTAGGGTACTGCCTATTTGTGAGGATAATATTTTTTTAGAGCTCATAAAATTCCCCTCCAAGTGTTAAAAAGTCATTTAAAAAATCGGGATATGATTTTTTTATACAATCGATATTTTTGATCGTAACAGCATTTTCGCAAGCTGTTGCGACGATTGCGGCCGCCATAGCGATGCGGTGATCATTATAGCTGTCAACGGTCCCGCCGTTGAGCATATTTTTAGATGTAATTGTTATACTGTCATCCGTACATACAATTTGTCCGCCGAGGTTTTGTATCATATCAAAAGTCGACATTATGCGGTTGCTTTCTTTATATTTTAGCCGCTGTAGGTTTGTTAAATTTGTTATTGTGCCGGAGCCCCTAAAGCACGTTGCGACAGCGAGCAGAGGTACAAGGTCGGGACAGTCGTCACAATCAAGCGAAAGAGTATCGGCATTTTTAAAGCAATTTAAAACTTCTAAAATACATATGTCCGGGATATGTTCATCGGAGATGACAGCCCCCGAAGAATTAAATGTATCAAAATTATTGAAATTGTCAGAAGCGCTGTAGGTGTTGCAGGTGCTACTAATCTGCCCGTCGTGCAAGCGAATATCACTGCCCAAAAAATCAGCTACAAACCATAATGCGCTGAGCGACCAGTCACGACACATCGGATTGTCGCAAATGGCCTGCGTTGATTTTGCGCTAAAGGATCCAAAAAAACCAGATTTTGGCAATTTATATTTTTGATTGCCGGGCACTGTAAATGAAATTTTGTCGTCAAATTTTTCAAATGAAATTTTGATGTCAAAATCCTTTAGTACCTGACATGTAAGCCACACATACGGAGCAGAGCCGAGGTGGTTTTTTATCGTGATACTGCCTCCTTTTTTTGTTAAAGGAAAGGCAAATAACAGTCCGGATATAAATTGCGAGCTTATATTGCCTTCAATAAAAGCATTTGCGCCTATAAGACCGCCAAAACTTGTAATAGCCGCGCCTTGGCGATTTTTATCAAAATTTTTAGTCGTATTGCAACCGCATTCCTTTAGGAGTTTAAGGAACGGCTCGATAGGCCTTTTTGCTAATTGCTCAGACATTGTAAATTTGCTTTCGCTAAAAAGGACTGAGGCTACCGGAAGAAGGAGCCTTAGCGTTGTGGCGCTGTCGCTACAGTCGATAAGAGGGATAGCAGGAGAGGCATCGGGGCCCGTAAAGCTATCGCATATATTTTTGCAGGCATCTAATGTTTTTTTAGTATCCTCACAAAGCATTTCATCCTTAAAGAAGCTAAAAATATCGCAATCAAAGGATTTGCTCTGCAACTTTGCGAGCGTTGATGCGATAATAATTCGGTGCATATATGACTTGCTAAAAATAAAAGGCATATTGCCGTCAAGCTTTGTTGGGATAACTTTTATATCCATTTCAGTCCTCTAAATATCAAATCCTGCTGTCTAAATGTCAAAGAGATTTGCTAATTTATCAACAGCAAAATCCCTCATAATACATTTGCCGACAGCGACAGGTAAAACAAGTTTTATGGTATCTCCGCTTCGCTTTTTGTCATTTAGCGCAACGCTTGCAAGCATAGCAGGAGAAAAAGGCAAATCAACATCAAAGTCGTATTTTTTGTAAAGCGATAAAAGCCTGTTTACTAAATCAGGTTCGGAAAGCAAACCGTTTTTATCTGCTATTTTTGCCATGTGCAAAAGACCGATAGCAACAGCTTGGCCGTGTGAAATTTTGTAGCTACTGCATTTTTCTATCGCATGCCCGATTGTATGCCCGAGGTTTAGCATGGAGCGTATGCCGGTTTCCTTTTCGTCAACTTCGATTATGTGCTTTTTTACATTTATGGCACGCACGATTGCGGGGTGTATAAACTTGCCGAGAGTTTGAGGTGAGTTATTTTCGAAAAGTGCAAAAAGCTCCGCATCTTCGATGATACCCGCCTTTATAATCTCGCTAATTCCGCCCATAAGCTCGCACTTGCCTAAGGTCTCGAGGGTTTTTGTATCAAAAAAAACGGCGGACGGCTGATAAAAAGAGCCGATAAGATTTTTGCCGTTCGTGAGATTGATAGCAGTCTTGCCACCTATAGAGCTGTCAATACCGGCGAGAAGTGTTGTAGGTACTTGCACATATGGGATACCACGCATAAAAACAGAAGCGGTAAATCCGGCAATATCGCCGACAACGCCACCGCCAAGAGCAATGATAATATCGCTCCTTGTAAAATGTTTTTCGGCAAGAAGGTTGGCAATTGCCATAACAGAGTCTATCTTTTTGTTGCTCTCGCCCGCATCCAAAACAAAGTCGCAAACCTCGAAGTGTTTATTTAAAAGAGAATGCTTTGCCTGCTTTAGATATAGCTTTGCAACATTTGTATCTGTGACAATACATACCTTGTAGGAGCTTGCAAAAAAAGAAAGTGATGAAATCCTTTCCCCTAAATCATCTAAGAGGTTTGGTGCGATTTCGATATTATATTTTTTAGATGTATCAATATTTATAATCATAAGCAAAAGGTTTTATCTTTTTGATTTTGTTGACCAATGTTTCAAATTGCTCTATGTCGAGTGCTTGCAAGCCGTCACAAAGAGCTTCTGACGGATGATCGTGCACCTCAACCATAATACCGTCGGCGCCTGCTGCTACTGCGGCAAGCGACATAGGTATAACAAGGCTCGCATCCCCGCTTGCATGGCTTGGATCTACGATAACAGGCAGGGAAGTTCTTTGCTTTAAAATAGGTACAGCGCTTATATCAAGCGTTGCGCGAGTAGAATTTTCAAACGTGCGTATGCCTCGCTCGCATAAAATGACATTTTCGTTGCCGCCGTCTAAAAGATACTCAGCGCTCATAAGAAGCTCGTCAAGCGTGCAACCTATACCACGTTTTAAGAGTATAGTCTTTTTTGTCTGCGAAAGAGCCTTTAGAAGCTCGAAATTTTGCATATTGCGGGCACCGACCTGTATCATATCGACATATTCAAAGAGATCGAGGTGTGCGATATCTACAATTTCTGTTACTACCGGCAGACCTGTGAGGTTTTTTGCTTCAAGTAAATATTTTATAGCAGGTGCGCCGATGCCTTGAAAAGTATAAGGAGAAGTACGAGCCTTAAAGGCTCCGCCACGGAGGATAGTTGCTCCGCAGGACTTTATTTTTTTTGCGATATTGCAAATTTGATTTTTTGATTCTATAGCACACGGACCGGCTATAATTTGAAAATTGCCGTCGCCTAATTTTGTGCCGCCGACATTTACGACAGTGCTACTCATCTAAGCTCCTCCATTCCTATATTTGCAAGCCTATCGGCTCGATTGTTCATCTTTGTTGCGTGGCAAAACATTTCCATATCATACTTGTCTCCGTTGAATTCCACGAATTTTGCAAAGTGCTTTGCGACATTTGTATTTGGGTGCTCGAGGTTCACATGTCCTTTTATTTTTAGGAATGTAACAGTATATTTTTCGATGTGCGAAAGCAGAGCTTCCCAAAGATCCTGATTTTCGACAGGAGAGCCACTCTTTGTGATCCAGCCGTTTTTTAGCCAGTTTTTGTACCATTTTTGATTGAAGCAATTTATCAAGTAGCTACTGTCCGCAAAAACTTCGATGGGATATCGATTTGTTTTTAGGGACTCAAAGGCTCGCAAAAGGGCCGTCATCTCCATGCGGTTATTAGTTGTGTTGAGCTCGCCACCGTGGATTTCCTTTGTATTTTCTCCAAATTCGAGGATGGCGCCCCAGCCACCTATATTTTCTTCGTTTTGATTTCCGGAGCAGGCTCCGTCTGTGTAAATTCGTAATATTTCCATATAAGGATTATAACATATTTATGGAGTTACTTGACAGATAAAACAAAAAAAGCATGTGCACTAAAGCACACGCTGTTTGACCTTCGTTGCCAGTCTGCTAAATGAGTTGGCTATAAGTATTGCAAGTGCGATGGAGCCTGCGATAGCAAGAGCCTCTCGTGCCATTTGTCCTGCGGCATCAAGGTCCGAATTGATTATATAAAACATCGTATAATATATTCTCGAGCCGGGCACTAATGGCAGTATACATGGAATTAAAAATACGGTTGCGGCGTCCTTTAGCTTATGCGCCAAAATGTCGCTTATTACAGCTATGATAAATACTGCGACAAAAACGGCAAGCGACTTTGAATATCCAGCTGACATCAAAAAATTGTAGACAAACCACGAGAATCCGCCGGCAAGGGATGCCGGAATAATTGTTTTGAGTGGGATATTGACCAATATACAAAAGCTGGCACAGATTATAACGCCGGCAAAAAATTGCAAAAATATCATCATAAAGCACCTCCTATAACAGGCCAGAGCCCCAGCATAAATCCGGCGCCTGCGGCAAGCGCAACAGCCACGGCAAGAGCCTCACAAAGTCGGAGCATTCCAGACTGCATATCGCCATTTATGAAGTCACGAAGCGAATTTGTCAGGGCTGTGCCCGGTACAAAGAGCATCAAGACGCCGATGATTATAGGATTGTAATTTTCGGTTATTCCAAAGGATGTGCTTATCAGTGCAAGTAATGATGCAACTGCCACACATATAAAATCAACTATAAAGTAGTTTGTGTCATATTTATTTAAGACATTTGCAATAAAGCAAGCGAGGATACCTATAGCTCCGGAACATACTGCCTCGATGATGTCCCCGCCAAATAAAAGACAAAATGAAAAGGCGGCGCCTGCGGAGCACAAAAAACGAATCGGCAGGCTGTAAGGCTTTGTCGCATCTATCCTTTCCGCCTCCTTTATAGCGTCCTCGACATCTGTTTTGCCACTGACAAAATCCCTTGAAAGAGCATTTATCTTTGAGATTTTGGAAAGATCTATCGAAATATTTCTTATCGTTTTTATATATGTTTTTATATCTCCGTTTTCTCCACCCGAGCCTATCGAAGCGAAGATGCCGTTTGCTGTTGCAAAAATCTCGACATGGGGGATATCGCAGGCGTGACAAATGCGCGAGATCATATCCTCGACACGGTATATCTCACCACCGCTTTTCATCATTATCTCGCCGGCTCTGACGGCAAATATAAAACCTCGTTGTTGCTTTTTAGTAATCATGATTTTGCCTCCGCAAAAAAGTATAACAAATCAAAATTTTACTGTAAAGGGTTAGGGAAGGTAACTGTATCAAGCTCAGGAAGTTTTAAATAGTGTAAGCGGTGAAAAAATATTCAAATATACTTTTTAGAAAAACTGCTATATAATGTACTTTGAAATTTTTAGAATACAATATTTTATAGGGGAGCAATATGCGCTTAAACAAATATATAGCCCAAAGCGGTCTGACAAGCCGCAGGAAAGCCGACGAGCTGATATTTAACGGAAATGTCAAAGTAAATAATATGACGGTCAAGGAGCCGGGAGTGCAAGTCGGAGAGACTGATAAGGTATATGTCAACGGCAAGCTGATAAAAGCAGAAGAAAAAAAGGTTTATATAGCCTTAAATAAACCGGCAGGCTTTGTAACAACCTTAAAGGACGAATTTGAAAGACCGACGGTCATAGACCTTTTGACTGATGTGAGCCAAAGGGTATTTCCCGTCGGCAGGCTTGATTATAATACGACAGGGCTTTTGCTTTTAACAAACGACGGAGATATGGCATATAAGCTGACTCATCCAAAGCATGAGATTACAAAGACATACAGAGCAAAGATAGCAGGTAATATATCGGATGCGAAACTGCGCAAGCTAAGGGCGGGAGTCGATATAGGCGGATATGTCACACGCCGTGCGAGGGTTGATATCATAAAGCAGCAGAGCAAATATACTATCGTTGAAATAGAAATACACGAGGGCAAAAACAGGCAGATTCGCAAAATGTGCAAGGCGGTCGGACATCCTGTGCAGGAGCTTGAGCGTGTAGCTATCGGCGAGATCAGGCTCGGTCGGCTTTTGCAGGGACATTACAGGAAGCTGACAAGTAAAGAACTCGAATATTTAAAGGATATGCTTTAGAAAGGGATACGGATATGTCAAAAGGAAAGAAGGCTTTATATTGGATAGTGGCACTATTGAGTCTGGTGATGTTTTTTTGGTGCGCATTGCCACTTCTTATGGGCGTCATAAATATCGGAATGGTCATACCTATGTTTATAACTATATGTCTGGCGTTTTACTGCCTGTTGTCTATCAAATATCCGATAGAAGAACTACCGGAAGAAGACGAGATGGATGAGGAATATCAAAAAAAGGTAGATAAAGCAAAATGTACATTACAAAATGAAAAGTCGACTCTACGCATGCCTATGATATTTGGTATAAAAAAGGAAAAGCTTGAAAGATTTGATGAAATACATGATGCAAAGGAGACTGTGGCTCGCACTATCTCAAAAAAGACGCGAAAAAGGATAGATAAAGTTGTTTGGACTATTACCGCGATAGGAGTAGCAGTCGTTTTGGTAGTCTCTGCAATTACCGCTTTAGGATACGAAAAATTTGATGGCACATATGAGGGGCAAACGGTAGTGGTGCTCGGCGCAAAGATAAATGGCGAAAAGCCTTCCCTCTCACTTCGAAACAGACTTGATGCGGCGGTTGACTTTATGGAGGAATATCCGGAAGCGAAATGCATCGTCACAGGAGGGCAGGGCACAAATGAGATAATGCCGGAAAGCACAGCAATGTCACGATACTTGCAAGATGAAGGAATATCCAAAGACAGGATAATAGAAGAAAATGAAGCAACAAATACAGAGCAAAACCTAAAGCTTTCGGTAAATGTGGCTAAAGAAAATAATATGAGCACCGATTTTATAATCATTACAGACGGATATCATCAGTACCGTGCGAACAAGTATGCTAAGGAATACGGGGCAACCTCTCAGGGCTACAACGCAAAAACATCGCTTGCGTTTTGGCCGTCTGCAAAATTTAGAGAAATAATAGCATTCTTTACAACTCTCTGATATAATATATAAGGTTATGCATAAGGCGCTCCGCAAGACGGAGTGTACAGATAAAAGAATATAAGTAGTCGTTTGAAAAAAGGGAGGTTGAGATGGAAAAAGAGAAGAAAATAATACAAGTATCAGAAAGAGTACCGCTGATAAAGGGTATTCCGCTGAGCATACAGCATACATTTGCAATGTTTAGCGCATCGGTATTAGTGCCTTGGATGTTTGGACTAAATCCTGCCATCGTACTTTTGATGAATGGTATAGGTACTTTGATATTTATATTTATGACAAAAGGAAAAGCCCCTGCTTATCTTGGCTCGAGCTTTGCATTTATATCACCGACATTACTTGTCATGGCAAATGATAATCTCGGATATGAGTATGCGCTTGGAGGCTTCATAGTTACGGGAGTAATCCTTATGATTGTGGCTCTTATAATCAAATTTGTCGGTATTAACTGGATAAATGTCATCCTTCCGCCGGCAGCGATGGGACCAATCATCGCTCTTATCGGACTTGAGCTTGCAGGAACAGCGGCTTCAAATGGCGGTCTTATAACAAATACGACTACATATACAGAGATAAATCCTAAATTTGTAATAGCATTTATGATAACGCTTGGAGTTGCCGTATTTGGACAGGTTTTGTTTAGAGGTTTTGCTGCGGCGATTGCAATATTGATAGCAATTATTGTCGGATATATCTCAGCGCTGTGCCTTGGCATCGTGGACTTCACACAGGTTACAGAGGCTTCGGTCTTTGCAGTGCCAAACTTCTCAGCGCCAAAGTTTAGCCTTGATGCGATACTCATCATCATTCCGGCATCGCTTGTAGTTATATCAGAGCACATAGGGCACCAGGTTGTAACAAGCGAAATTGTCGGAAAGGACTTATTAAAGGATCCGGGACTTCACAGATCACTTGCGGCAGACGGTATATCGACAACTCTTTCGGGATTTTGCGGATCTGTACCGACTACAACATATGGCGAAAATATCGGAGTTATGGCGGTTACAAAGGTTTATAGCGTTTGGGTAATAGGCGGAGCGGCTATATTTTCGATGCTACTTGCATGGGTTGGTAAGGCGTCTGCGCTGATACAGACAATACCGGCACCTGTAATGGGCGGAGTAAGCTTCTTGCTTTATGGTATGATCGCCGCTTCGGGTTTGAGACTCTTAGTAGACGAAAAAGTAGATTACTCAAAAGCAAGAAACCTCGCACTTTCGTCGGTAGTTTTTGTTACAGGTCTTTCGGGAGCAAAGATTCAGATAGGAGAGGTAGGCCTTACAGGTATGGCGCTTGCGACTGTAGTAGGTATGGTGCTTGGATTGATCTTTGCAATTCTTGATAAGGCAAAGCTTACAAACGACCAATAGACAGTAGCAGAAGTATCGAAATCAAATTTACCGAGGGAGAGAAATGGACTTACAATTTTGCTCGATTTCGAGTGGTAGCAAAGGGAATTGCTATCTTGTCAAAGCAGGCGAAAAGATAATATTGATAGACGCAGGCATAAGTGGCAAAAAAATAGAGGAAGGTCTTTTGCAGGCGGGTATCCTCGCAAATCAAGTCGATGCGGTGCTTGTCACACATGAGCACAGCGACCATGTGAAGAGCATCCGTATGGTATGTAAAAAGAGCGAAAAAGCATATATTTATGCAAATATGGCAACATGGGAGCAGATAGCAGACGAAAAGCTGATAGGCAGACATCGTGTGTTTAACAGCGGAGAGCGTTTTGCGATAGGCGATGTTGAGATTATGCCTTTTAGGCTGCATCATGATGCGGTTGAGCCTGTGGGATATTCCATCACATATAAAGGTAAAAAACTGAGCATTTTGACGGATACGGGATATATTTGTGAAGAAATCTACGAAGAGATCAAGGATACAGACCTGCTCGTGCTTGAGGCAAATCATGAGGTCAATGTACTGAAGATGTGCAGTTATCCTTACCGTGTCAAGATGAGGATTTTAGGTGATCACGGACATCTTTCCAATGCGGCGGCAGCAGACTGCGTTGTAAGGATATTGCGTGAAAGAGAAAAAATGCTTACAGTGCTTTTGGCCCATCTCAGCAAGGAAAATAATACACCTGAGATGGCAAAGATAACTGTAAAAAACGAGCTTGAAGAAAATGGCTTACTCGATATAAATAGGGTAGACGTGGATGTTATAACGCAGGAAAAGCAAAGTCCGTTATATACTGTATAAGCGTAGCACAGGCGCCCCGCCGCAAGGCGGGGCGCTCAGAGTCTGCGGCAGGCCGCTGACTCTGTGGGAGCTTTAGCTCCCCCTGTGCTACGCGTGATAAAAGGAAAACTGATGCAGATAAAAATAGTATGCGTAGGCAAGCTAAAGGAAAAATATTGGCAGGCTGCGGTAGCAGAATATACGAAAAGATTGACTCCGTATGCGAAGCTTGACATTTTGGAAGTAAAAGAAAGCAAGAGTGATGATATAAATGAAGAGGGCGAAAATATTTTAGCTAAGCTTTCACCGGAGGATTATGTCGTCGCACTTGCTATAAAGGGAAAGAGATTTACAAGTGAAGACTTTTCTGCTCAAATAGAAAAAATAATGGCGGACGGCAGTAAGAAGGCGATCGTATTTATCATAGGCGGTTCGCAGGGGCTGTCTGATAAAGTTATGAAGCGTGCAAATCTTGAAATTTCGTTTTCGGATATGACATTCCCGCACCAAATGATGAGAGTCATCCTGCTTGAGCAGGTATATAGGGCATTTAAAATAATGAAAAATGAGCCGTATCACAAATAAAAAAGCCTACAAAATTTCATTTTTGTAAGTTATGTGAAAGAAAAGTGAAAAAATTTCATATTCCTTGATGTAGCAAGGGACCTAATGTAAGATATGCGTGTAGTTAAAAAACGCATATTTTATTATTTGCGAAAAAAACTTAAAGGAGATGACAATGTTTAACTTTGAAAATGAAAGCCTCGGTGCGACGATTAAGAAAAAGGTACTAAAGGTAAGAGGCCTAAAGAAGAGAACAAAGGAACTCATAGGCATAGGCGTTACAGTAATGATGCTTGGAAGCTTCGTTTTATACGATGCGGCGGCAGGAGTAGCATTTGCGGCAAGTAGCCAGGAAGGCACACCATATGCAATCGTAGCAGGCGATGAAGAAATCGCAGTGCTTCAGTCAAAAGCAGATGCAGAGATGGTTGTCGAAAATGTCAAAGCTAAGTATGGCAAGGACAACAGTACAGAAACAGCTATGATTTCGCCGGCAGTAAGCGTCGTTGAAAAAGAGTATGTAACAGCTGAGGCTGTAGATGTAAAAACAATCGCAGAGGCAACTGAGGACATATTAGCTCAGAACAGCACAAGCGATCCTTATTTCACAGTAACAGTTAAGCAACCTGTAGTTAAGTCAGTAGAAATCGCATACGACACAAAGGTTGTAAAGGATTCGGACCTTGAAAAAGGCAAAGAAAAAGTAGTAACTGAGGGCAAAGCCGGTTCAAAACTTATAACAGGCGAAAGCACAATAGTAAATGGTAAAACAGTTTCTACAGATGTTTACACAGAAAAGAAAGTTTCTGATCCTGTAACTAAGGTAGTTAAGAAGGGAACTAAGGAAGAAGAGACTGCAACAGTACAGAGCACAAGTAGCAACAGTAGCAGCTCATCATCTTCAAGCAGTTCATATAAAAAGGTAAGCTACAATGCTTCAACAAGCAGCGGAGTAGTAGGATATGCACAGGCATTCCACGGTGTACCTTATGTATATGGCGGATCAAGCCCATCAGGATTTGACTGCTCAGGATTTACAGCATATGTATACAGAGCATTTGGCGTTTATTTGCCACACAGCTCAGGTGCACAGGCAGGATATGGTACTCCGGTATCAGCAAGCCAGGCTAAGGCAGGAGATTTGGTAGTAATGCCGGGACACGTTGGTATATATGCAGGAAATGGATATATAGTACACGCACCTGCACCTGGACAGAGCGTAAAAACTCAGAAGATTTGGACAGGATGTAGCTTTAGAAGACTTGTGTAATTAAATAAGCAAATAAGCTCCGTAGCAGAGGCTACGGAGTTTTTTTGTGGAATTTGAAGTGGGATTGCTGTATAATCATAGTGCGGATAATCTCCGCCCGGCGGGCGGAGATTATCCGGGATTTTAGCACCATAAAAATACTAAGTTTGCTAAAATCCCGTGGGAGCATGCGCTCCCCCGCACTATGATTGCAAAGAAAGAGAGTATGGATATGAAAGCTTTAGACGGTAAAGTACTTGGAGTTATAGGTGGCATGGGACCGCTTGCCACAAGTGTATTTTACGACATGATAATAGAAAAAACGGATGCAAAAAGCGACCAAGAAAATATAAATATGATAATACTAAATCATGCGAGCATACCTGACAGGACAGAGGCGATCGAAAATGGTACCGAAGATGAAGTCATAGATTTATTGGTCCATGATGCGAAGTTTTTAGAGCAAAGCGGAGCAAGCTGTATAGCTATTACATGCAATACGGCACATTTTATGATCGAAAAGGTGCAGAAGCAGATAGGTATTCCTATCATAAATATGATAAAGCAGGCGGCGGAGGATACAAATAAAGCACTCCGTCAGAGCGCAAAAATACAAAATGCAGAGGCAGGATCTTGCGGGGCGCAGGCACATAATGAGGATTATACAGTGGGCATTATGGCGACTGACGGCACGCTAAAAATCGGACTTTATCAAGAGGCTTTTGCTAAGCTCGGGATAAAAACAGCCGTACCAAATAGCGAAAATCAAGAGAAGTTGATGCAAATCATATATGAATACATAAAGCAAAACAGGCAGGCAGATCATAAAGATTTTATGGCTGTAGCAAACGACCTTATTGCAAGAGGCTGTGACAAAATACTCCTCGCATGTACGGAGCTTTCGGTATATGCGGAGCAAAATGAGCTTGGCGATCTTTATATAGATGCTATGCAAAGCCTTGCAGATGAGGCTATAAGGATTTGTATGCCACACAAAGGCTGATTTGCAAAGTAGTAAATAAAATCAGAGAGGGAATAAAATATGAGCAAAGAAATGGCAAATTTGCTTTTTGGTGATGTGACAAAAAGCATAGAGGATATAGAAAAGAAATATCCAAAAAGAGAATTAAAAGAGGGTGCTATGGTGACAAGACTCGGTCCAAGTCCTACAGGCTTTATACATCTTGGCAACCTGTACGGCGCCTTTGTGGACGAGCGACTTGCACATCAAAGCGGGGGCCTTTTTTACTTGCGCATAGAGGATACCGACGATAAGCGTTATGTGGAAGGCGCAGTCGAAACGGTCATAGACAGCCTTGATTTTTTTGATATTAAATTCGACGAGGGAGCGACAAAAGACGGAGATAAAGGCATTTACGGCCCGTATTCGCAGAGCAAGAGGGCGGATATATATCACATCTTCGCAAAAAAGCTCGTAGAAGAGGATAAGGCATATCCGTGCTTTCTTACAGAGGACGAGATTACCGACATTCGCAAAAAACAAGAGGTTGCGAAGCAGATGCCGGGCATATACGAGGGGTATTCCAAATACAGAGATATAACAGCAGATGAAGTGGCTAAGAGGATAGAGAATGGTGAGCCTTATGTATTGAGGCTAAAGTCAGGTGGCAAGCAGGGCGAGCAGGCAAAAATGATAGAGGTTGAGGACGGTATCCGTGGCATGCTAAAGATGCCTGAAAACTTCCAAGATGTCGTAATACTAAAGGCAAATGGTATACCGACATATCACTTTGCTCATGTCGTTGACGACCATTTGATGAGGACGACGCATGTGGTGCGTGGCGAGGAATGGTTATCATCACTTCCTATCCATGTCGAGCTGTTTCAAAAGCTTGGTCTAAAGCTACCTATTTATTGCCATACGGCACAGCTTATGAAGATCGGTGAGGACGGCAACAAGAGGAAGCTTTCAAAGAGGAAGGACCCTGAGCTGGCGCTTGATTATTATAAGGAGCTCGGATATCATCCGCAGGCGGTCCGTGAGTATTTGCTTACGATTTTAAATTCTAATTATGAGGAATGGCGAATGGCAAATCCTGATACTCCTTGCGAGGATTTCCAATTTACTATGGAGAAAATGTCAACCTCGGGAGCGTTGTTTGATTTAAACAAGCTAAATGACATCTCAAAGGACGTGCTTCTAAAAATTCCTGCAAAAGAGTTATATGAGTTCCTAAAGGCGTGGGCAAGTGAGTATAAGCCTGAAATATTGGATGTGATTGCAGATGAGAGCTATATGCTAAAAATTCTCGACATAGGAAGAGATGGCAACAAGCCGCGAAAGGACTTTATATCTGCAAGCCAGATGTTTGAATATATAAGCTATTTCTTTGATAAGTACTTCGCAATAGAAGATGAGATACCTTCGGAGGTTTCGGATGAGGATGCAAAGGAAATTCTAAAAAGGTATCTTGAGACATATGAACACAGCGACGATCAGAGTATGTGGTTTGATAAGATAAGGGAGATAGCAACAGCTCTCGGATATGCGGCAAAGCCAAAGGATTATAAAAAACATCCCGAAGAGTATAAGGGCCATGTCGGCCATGTGAGCACAGTCATCCGCATTGCTGTTATGGGTAGGAGCCAGTCGCCGGATGTGCATACGATACAGCAGATTTTGGGCGAGGAAAGGACTAAAGAGCGAATCAAAAAACTAATATAAAAGCAGGTTTATAGGACGGTTATAGGACAAAAAATATAGGATAAAAATTAGGGTTATAGGATAAAAAGCAGAAAACGACGGTTTTAAATCCGTCGTTTTTATAACCCCTCGTTTTTATAATCCCTCAAATTGCATGTTGTAATAATAAGCATAAAGCCCGTTATTTTTGAGCAGCTCGTGATGAGTACCCCGCTCTTTTATTTTGCCATCGCCTATGACAATGATTTCATCGGCATTTCGGACGGTCGAAAGTCTATGGGCGATAGTTATCGTAGTCCTGCCAACGCAGAGAGCTTCGAGGCTCTTTTGGATATGCCTTTCGCTTTCGTTGTCAAGAGCGCTTGTAGCTTCGTCTAAAATCAGGATAGGCGGATTTTTTAGAAATACTCTTGCGATTGCTATTCGCTGTTTTTGACCACCCGAAAGCCTTGTGCCACGTTCTCCTACGAAAGTATCATAACCGTCAGGCAGGCTTACTATAAAATCGTGTATATTAGCTCTTTTGGCAGCGGTTACAACCTCTCCAATCGTAGCCTCGGGCTTGCCGTAGATGATATTTTCCATTATTGTGCCGTAAAACATATACATATCCTGCTGGACGATGCCGATATTATCTCGCAGTGATTTGAGAGTAAAATCTCGCACATCCTTATCATCGACACATATCGAGCCACTTGAAACATCATAAAATCTCGGCAAAAGAGAGCAGATAGTTGTTTTGCCACCACCTGACGGACCGACAAGAGCAATAGATTTGCCGGGAGCAACCTCAAAGGAAATGTTGTGCAGGACATCACCATTTGCATCATCATATGAAAATGAAACATCATTATATGAAACCTTGCCACGGACATTTGTCAGAGAAATCGCATTTGGGGCTTCCTTTATATCAGGCTCAGTATCCATAACTTCTATAAACCTTTTAAAACCGGACATACCCTTTTGGAGCATTTCGGTGAGCTCGACAAGTATTTGTATAGGACTTGTAAATATGGCGATATAAAGTGCGTACATTGCAAGATCAACAGGGGTCATAAGACCCTTTGCGATGAGGATGCCACCAAAAACAAAGGTCACAAAATACATCATTCCCTGGAAAAATGTATTTGTGCTCATAAAAGTGCCCATACATTTGTAATTGTCATCTTTGGATTTTAAAAAATTATGATTGTATTTTTTGAACTTTTTTCGCTCCATATCCTCGTTGGCAAATGATTGCACAACCCTGATACCGGCAAGCGTATCTTGAAGCGAGGCGTTGATATCGCCGATTTTGCGCCTGTTTTCCATAAAAGTTTCCTGCATACGCTTGTTTTGCTTTAGGCAACAGATAAACATAATCGCAACGAGCAGCAGGAGAGGTAGTGCGAGCATCCAGTTGATAAAAAATAAAAAGCCAAAGGCGCCGACTATCTTGATTACGGAAATAAAAAGATTTTCGGGACCGTGGTGCGCAAATTCGGAGATGTCAAACAGGTCGGATACGAGCTTGCTCATCATCTGACCGGAATTATTTTTATCATAATAAGAAAAAGAAAGCTTTTCGTAGTGGTCAAAAAGCTGTTGCCGCATATCTCTTTCCATATTTGCGCCCATCATATGACCTTGATAGCTGACATAATATCGACAAAGACTCTGTAAGACATATGCCAAAAAAAGGGCGACAGCAATCAGCGGTAAAGTATGCAAGATGTAATCCGCATTTTTTGTAAAAAGCGTATTTGTGGAAATTTTTAAAACCTGCGGATATGCCAAATCTACAAGACTTATAACTGTCGCACAGAGCAAATCCAAGAAAAATACGGTTTTGTACGGCTTATAAAATTGTATAAATCGCTTTAAAATATTCATAAGGTTTCCTTTATTGCATGGAAGATCTTTTCGTCTATGTCGGGAAAAGTTCCTTTTGTTTGTTTTAAAAAGTTGGCTATCAAAGCCCTATCGGTGTTGCCGTCCTTTGGGCAGGGATTGTGTGCAATCGGGAGCTTCAGCGTATTTGCAAGCTCGATGATTTCGCACTCCTCGACATAAAAAAGAGGCCTTATGAGGTGGATGCATGCCCTTGACATATACATATTCGGTTTCATCGTATGAAATCGTCCCTCACGCACAAGTGCGAGGAGCGTTGTATTTATAAAATCATCACGATGGTGCCCGTATGCCAGTTTGTTGCAACCAAGTTCCTTTAGCTTTGTATTTAATATGCCACGGCGCATTTTTGTGCAAAGCGAGCACGGATTTTTTTCGTCTCTTTTGTTAAATATGATATCTGCCAAATTTGTTTCTATAATAGTCAGCCTTATATCAAGTGAGCTGCAAAAATCCTTTATGGGTGCATAATCAAAAGCTTCAAAGCCCATATCTATCATAACAGCCTCAAGCGAAAAATCAGCGTCCTTTTGCTTAGAAAGACCGTGCAGGGCATATAAAAGAGTCAGGCTGTCCTTTCCGCCGGAAAGCCCAACTGCTACTTTGTCGCCACTTTTAATCATATCAAATTCTTTGACAGCCCGTGTCGTTTTTGCATACAATGTTGAAAGTTTCATAACAATAATATATCATAAGAATGTGGGAAAAGGAGAAAAACGATGAGAAATATTTTTAAAACGCCTCAAGGAAGACTTGTTGCAGGCATCACAATCGCAGCGGTTGTGCTTGTGGTAGCGCTGGCGGTATATAATACATTTTTTGCATAAAGGGATTTGTATCTAAAATATATTGACTGCCGTGTTGATTTCCGCTAAACTATACTAAACCGCAGAGGTACAGTTATAGCGAGGAGTTGTTTTTAGTGCATCAAATCGTACATCATAAAAAATTTAAATGTAATATCACCGGAGAAGGGGTTCGTTGAACCCTGACTTCGGTTTTTTTGTATCTGCTGTCGACGAAAAACTGTAGACGGACAAATTCACAATACCGGAGGGAAAAATATGAAGAAAAGAGTATTAAGTGTTTTCATTGCTTTTGCCATGTTGCTGTGGCTCATACCGGCGAGTGCTCTTGCCAATACCAACACGGAAAACTGTGTCAAAAACGGGAATAACACCTATAGTAGCCTAACAGAAGCTGTAAACAATGCGAAGGCGGGAGATACACTCTGGCTGATCGGTGACGATGCGACGGAGCAACAGGTCACCATCGACAAAAGTATCACTATAGAGCTTCAGGGACATGCGATGCCTTCTACGGCACTTATGATCAAGGGGTCGTCTACCAATGTCGCTATTAACGACCGCGTTGGCACCGGTTCGATCAACAAAAATCATTATACCGGTTTTGCGACGGCTCATAGTCGCTGCACCGCTACAGTCGTTGTTGACGGTGGTGCAACGCTGACAGTCAACGGCGTTACCGGAAAGAGCAAGGACAGTGGCACAATTATTTACGATAGTGCAAAGATAGATCTTGAGAAAGCCATTTTTGTGCAGGGTGCAAGCACGCTCATAATCAACGGTGGCACTTTTGTAGCGCAAGAGGGAGCCGGCCGGGATGCACTGTTTGTCTATAATGGCACGGTTACCATCAATGACGGATATTTTTACAGATATATTTCATACAACAGTGCGCCGACCACAGAGAAACCACTTACAATCAAGAAATGCGAAATTTATAATCCGAGCGATTCCGGTGCGGTGTGGATCGAAAGCTCCGGCAACATCAACGGCAGTTATTTCAGTAGTGGTAACCAGTCTCTTGACAGCATAAAAAAAGTCTTTCTCGCAACTTCTACGGGTAGCTATGTTCTGCAAAACTCTACAGCAAACCATGTGATAATCGGGTGCGGGATTTATGCTTCAGAAGCGGTAAAAAGTACTACGCTTGCAGACGGTACAATCTACGCCGTTGGCTCAACAGACAGCAACTCGCCGGAGACGATAACGCCGACAGAGAGTGATAAGATCACCCTTGCACCGCAGATTGCGGGTGGCGATGGTACGACTATCACATATACATGGGAAAAGAACGGTAATAAGATAGATGGTGCAGACAGTGCAACATATACGATAGATAATTATTCTTCAAATGATGATGGTACATATAAAGTTACTGCCACTGAGAGTAACACAAGCGTTTCTCTCTATTACAAAATCGGCAATGCGAGTGAAGAGATCGTCAGCCACAGTACCCATTGCATCTGTGGCGTAGAGAAATGCAGCAATCAACTGCATGGCATTAACCCTGTATGGCAAAAATGGGAGAGTGACGACAGTCTTCCAGCGGAGGCAGGCAACTATTATCTGACAAAGAGCGTAACACTCAGTGATACTTGGGAAGTCAGCGTAAGCGATATCAAAATCTGCCTCAACGGCAAGAGCATCACCGGAGCAAATAACAAGGCGGTCATCAAGGTTTTACAAGATGGCAACCTCACCATCACTGACTGTGCAAACGGGGCTGGCAAGATCACTCACAAATCCGGAGACACAGGTAGGGGCATCACAAATAACGGCACATTTACACTGTGGAATGGTAATATCACCGGTAACAATTATTTGATTTCGTATGGTGGTGGCATATACAACAGCGGCGGTGGTAAATTCACTATGTATGGTGGCGCTATTTCGGAGAACAGTGCCAGCTGCGGTGGAGGTGTGTACACATATACTTCTGAAGATATCTTCACTATGTACGGTGGCACGATCACCGGCAATAAAGCTGAGCGTGGTGGTGGCGTCTATAACATTGGCAATAGCATTTTAACTGCCGGCAATATTACAGGCAATAACTGCACCGGTACAACTAACTACGGAAGTGGTGGCGGTATATACAATGTCGGCACACTTACTATGTCCGGCACACCAAAGGTCACCGCTAACAAGATGGGTGGTACTTTTGAGAATGGGACATTGACAGGCGGAACAGAAGATAATGTGTATTTGTATGGTAATTCAGCGGCTATTAAATCTACAGGGCTTGCTGATGGCGCAAGCGTCGGTATTACGGCTAAGAAGCTTGGCAATACAGTCGTGAACGGCACGACCAGCACCACAGGCTTTTTTAGTGACAATGCAGGCTATTACCTGGTGGCAAACAGCGAGTACACCTGTCTAAAGCTACAGGAGCTACAGGAGCATAGATGGAGTGCTGAGTGGACATCTGACGATACCTATCACTGGCACAAGTGTAGCGATGTCGGCTGTGAGCAAACAAATGATTATGCCGCACATACATACGGCAATTTGATTCCGCAGAAGGACGCTACATGCATCGAAACGGGGATGAAAGCGCATTATCAGTGCTCTGTGTGCGAACAATATTTTGACGTACAAAAAGCTGTGACAACATTGGCAGACTTGACGATTGCGGTAAGCAGTAGCAATCATGACCTCGAGCACCACAATGTTCAATCCGCAACTTGCACAGAAAAGGGCTGGGAAGCCTACGATACTTGCAAACGTGATGGTTGCCATTACACGACTTATGAAGAAATCTCCGCTTTGGGGCATAACCTGACCGAGGTTCACGCTGTGGCGGCGACCTATGACAGCACCGGCAACATCCAATATTGGGTTTGCAACGGCTGTGGCAAGTATTTTAGCGACAAGGCCGGCGAAAATGAGATAACGCAAGCAGACACCGTTGTCAAGAAGCTTCCAGTTATAATCGAGGGCAACAATGCAAAGGTGATACAAGGTACAAATGAGAAACTCGCCTTTACTTCGGATGCCGAATTTGCAGATTTTATCCGTGTCGATGTGGACGGCAAGACGCTAGATGGTAAGCAATATACCGTAGCATCCGGCAGCACCATAGTTACACTAAACGCTGACTATGTGGCAACGCTCGCAGCAGGTGAGCATACGCTTGATATCGTCTCCCAAAACGGAACTGCAACGGCGAAATTTACCGTGACAGAGAAGACTCCGGAAGTTACGCCAGAAGTTACACCAGAAACTAAGCCGGAGACTACCGACAAAACAGGCGAAGCTACAACAGATAAAACAGACGGAGTTACAATCGATAAACCAGGTAAAGTCACTAGCGATGATAATGTAGCTTCTGCACAGACCGGAGACAGCAATAATATTATGAACTGCATGGCTCTACTGTTTATCAGCGGATGTGCTGTTACAGGAATGGTATTTGTAGGCAGAAAGAAAAAGTACGACAGATAACAAATAATAAAACAAAGGGGTATCCAAACAAAGGGACTTCAAGGCGGCTGCCAAAAGGTAGCCGTTTTACTTTTCACAAATGTTATTCCGATACTATTGGTATTATTCCGTTAAAGTGGTATACTATATTAGATTGGAGGGATAAACTGTGTTTATGACAGTAAAACAGGCTTCTGAAAAATGGGGCATTTCTGATAGAAGAATAAGAGTTCTTTGTTCTGAGGGGAAAATTCAGGGGGCGTATAAGGAAGGGCGTGGATGGAAACTTCCTTTAGATGCGAAAAAACCGGCTGACGGTCGTTATAAGTCAAAGGAAAACCTTTTGGCACAGATTGATCGTAAAAAGGCAGAACTGGACAGCAGAAGACCTTTGACTGCGGGTGAGGCTGCAAGGCTCAACGAAGAATTCATTATAGAGTATACATATAACTCCAATGCAATCGAAGGAAATACACTTACATTGCGGGAAACGGATTTAGTTCTTCGTGGTCTTACGATTGGCCAGAAACCGCTGAAAGAACATATGGAGGCAGTCGGTCATAAAGAAGCATTTGATTTTGTGATTGAACGGGTTAAAAATAATGCTCCGATTAGTGAGAGCATCATCAAACAGATTCACTATCTTGTTCTTGCAGATAAGAAGGAAGATCGTGGCGTCTACCGTAGAATTCCGGTTCATATTATGGGAGCGCAGCATGAACCCGTGCAACCGTATCTTATTGAGCCGAAGATGGAACAGTTGCTATATGATTTTGCTGCAAGCACAGAACATATCGTGACAAAGCTGGCTCGTTTTCACATCGAATTTGAGGGCATCCATCCTTTCATTGATGGTAATGGAAGAACCGGAAGACTGCTCGTAAATCTTGAGTTGATGAAGGCCGGATTTCCACCTATTGATATTAAGTTTACAGATAGAAGTGCCTATTATAATGCATTTGATGAATATTATGCAAACCACAATCTTTTAGCGATGGAAAAACTGTTTGCCGGATATATCAATGCAAGATTGGATAAATACTTAGATATGTTGCAGGATTAGACTACATTACAGAAATGTTAGGTTTGGCTACTTGAAAAACCCAAATGGGGGGGGGTATAATACAATAGAGAGGTTTGCGCATTATATCTCACAGAGGAAGCGGTTAAATGCAGGAAGAAATAGAAGTTGTAACGAGACGTAGCAATAAAAAAAAGAAACGCAAGAAGGGCAGGAAGCATAAGCTTGAGATCGTTCTCATGCTTGTGTTGTTTATTTTTTCGCTCGAAGCGGTTTCTTTTTTTTCTGTGCATCAGTTTGACATTAGTGAGACTAAGGTCAGGAACTTTTTTATAGAGGAAAAAGATACGATAGACGTAGTGAATATAGGTGCAAGCGAGATTTATAGTGGATTTTCACCGGAATACGTCTGGAAAAATTATAGTATCACAAGCTATAATCTGGCATCAGCGGGAGCACCTATGAGGCTTGCAAAGAGCGAGCTACAGGTTGCACTAAAAAGACAGCACCCTAAGCTGTTTGTTATTTCGCTAAATGGCGCGATGTATGATGACAAGAGGTCAACGGACGAGGGCTTTACAAGGATGTGGCTTGACAACATCCCGCAGTCTAAGGAGCGCTTGCAGGCGATAAAGGAATGGTTTCCGAAAGAGCAGAGAAAGAATTTTTACTTAAAAGTTTCTAAATACCATACAAATATATCAGATCCTACGAAGATCAAAAAGAGTATAAATCTTTCGCTAAAAGAGCTAAAAACAAGGAAAGACAAAAGCCTTATAACCGTTAAAACGTTAAGCGGTATGGCGACTACGGCGGGACAATTAAAAAATCCCGTAGACATAAAGACATATCAAAAGAGGACGCCGCTTACTCCAAAAACACGTGAGCAACTGATAGAGTTACTTGATTATCTTAAAGAAGAAAATATAACAAATGTTATTTTTGTAAATATGCCAAGATATTATGACTCAAAGCTTATCGCGACAAAGGCTAAGGTAAATACAGCGATAGATATCGTAAAATCCTACGGCTTTGATGTGTATGATTTTGACAAAAATGTAAAAGAGATAGGGCTTGATGCAAACTATGATTTTTACAACAGAGGACATCTAAATATTTACGGAAGTCAAAAGATGTCGAAATATTTTTACGAAAAGATAGTGCCAAAGTATGTCAAGGAGAAAAGAGAATACTCCGATGATATAAAAAAACAATGGGACGAAAATTATTATGCTTATCAAAAGGTGTGCGCATGGGCGGATGATATGATGCATGACAAAACATTATCAAACAAGTATAAGTTGTACACCCCACTCAACATAGAGGGCATTGTAGACGGCACATATGATGCGCGCACGGATTATGAAAAAGTTTTTGGCAATAAGGAAAATACCAAGGAAGGAAAGACCTCCTTACATTTTGGTAATAAACAGAGACATAGGTAGCTTTATGATATACTTACAGAGGGTTTAAGAGGAAGGAATTATAATGACATTCAACACATTGGCCTTTGGAGGCTTTTTCACAATTGTATTGATATTGTACTATTTGGTGCCTAAAAAATGCCAATGGGTATTTTTGCTTATGTCGAGTTATTTCTTTTACCTATACGCAGGCCCGAAGTTTGTCGTATTTATGATATTTACGACTATAACCTCGTACCTTGCGGCGATTATCATAGATGATAACCATAGCAAAGAAAGGCGAACACTCGAACGAAACAAAGAGATATTCACAAAGGACGAAAAAAAGGATTTTAAGGCCAAAGAAAAGAGAAAAAGAAAATGCGTTTTGATAATTTTGCTTTTACTAAACTTTGGCATTTTATTCTTTTTAAAATACTTCAATTTCTTTGCGGAAAACCTAAACCAGCTGATAAAACCGCTAACTGACGGCGGACAGATACCAAAGCTAAATCTCATATTGCCGCTTGGTATATCATTTTATACATTCCAAACTATGTCATATGTTATCGATGTATACTGGAAAAAGGTCAAAGCGGAAAGAAATATCGCAAAGGTTGCACTTTTCGTTTCGTTTTTCCCGCAGATTTTGCAGGGACCAATCGGTAGATTTGGCGATCTTGCGCACCAGCTGTATGAGGGCAGGAAGGCAAGTGCCGAACAGATAAAATACGGCCTGCAGCTTATGATGTGGGGCTTCTTTAAGAAAATGGTAATAGCCGACAGAGTTGCGATTGCGGCAAATCACATGTTTGACAACGGCGGTTTTGAGCATATGTCGGGAAGCGTGACTGCGCTATGCGTATTTTTATATGCAATACAGGATTATACGGATTTTTCGGGCTGTATCGATATAGCAAGAGGTGTTGCTCAGTGTATGGGCATCGATATGGCAGAAAACTTCAAAAGACCGTACTTTTCAAAGACATTGCCGGAATTTTGGCGTAGGTGGCACATCACGCTTGGTGCTTGGATGAAGGATTATGTATTTTATCCATTCTCGCTTTCAAAGGGCATACGCAAGCTGAGCAAGTGGACAAAAACTCACCTTGGCAATCATATCGGCAACACACTGCCTATAGCGCTTGGCAACATACTCGTATTTTTCCTTGTCGGTGTGTGGCACGGTGCAGCTTGGAATTACATCATCTGGGGACTTTACTACGGCGTTTTGATTGCTATTGCTGGCATGCTAAAGCCTATGTTTGACGGGCTAAATAAACTCTTGCACATCAATACAAAATCGAAGCTATGGCAATTTTGGCAGATAATAAGGACTTTTTGGCTGACATGCGTTGCATGTATTATATTTAGAGCAGGAAGCTTTGCGGATGCGTGGGCGATATTTGTAAAAGGGCTCCATTTTTGGGATTTACCGGCAAATTATGTCAACGAATACATGTCAATGGGGCTTGCGGTTGCAGATGTCATCATCATTCCTGTAACATTACTGATATTGCTTGTAGTCGATATAATGCAGGAAAAAATGATGGTCAGAAAATGGCTCGAAAACAGAAATGTGAGTATAAGATGTCTCATATACTTGATAGGATTTTTATTTATGATAGGGCTTGGCATATACGGACCGGGTTTTGACGCAAGTCAGTTTGTATATATGCAGTTCTAAAATATAATAAAACAGTCGGTAAGGACTATACATACTAAGGGAAAGAAAAGGCAGCCGGATGAAAGGTAAAAGGGAACGCAAGATATACAACAAAATAGAGATTCTCCTGATATGCCTATTATGTATAGTCGCATTCCTTTTTACATATGTGGTATCCGTGCACCAATTTAGCTCGCACGAAATAAGGGTAAAGGCTTTTTTTGCAGAAGAAAAAGATACCGTAGATGTTGTACATATCGGAGCGAGTGAGATATATACGGGATTTTCGCCTGAGTATATATGGCACAACTATGGGATAACAAATTACAATCTTGCTACGGCAGGTGCTCCGATAAGGCTTGTTAAAAATCAGATAAAATCAGCCATAAAGACGCAAAATCCAAAGCTCATAGTCGTCTCTCTAAATGGAACACTTTATGATGATAAAAGAGCCCAGCATGAGGGATATATGCGTATGTGGCTTGATAATATGCAGGACGAAAAACTGAGAAATGAAGCGATAAGTGAGTGGGTCAGACCTAAGGATCACAAACATTTCAAGATGAAGCTGTTAAATTATCATGACAATATAGCAAGGGCTCCGGAGTGCGTGGCGCTTTCGTGGCGTGAGCTAAAAATGAAAAAAGATAAAAGGCTTTTGACGATAAGCGGAGTGCAGGGACAAGCCGGCAGAGATAAAAAAAGAGATGTCATAGATGTGACAAATTATGATAAGACTTCCCCGCTCGGCAAGATTACGGGCAAAGAATTTACAGAACTTTTGGAATATCTAAAGGACGAAGATATAAAAAATGTTATTTTCGTAAATATGCCGAGATTTTATGAGAAAAAAACTATCGATCAGCGGGCTAAGCTCAATACGGCGATGGAGCAGGTAAAGGAGTATGGCTTTGATGTATATGATCTCGATAAAGAAATAGCGACAATGGGGCTTGAACAACAAAATGATTATTACAACCCTTCACACCCAAATATCTATGGACAGCAAAAAATCTCGAAGTATTTTTATGAAAATATCGTGCCTAAATATGTAGACGAACATCGCAAGTATTCGGAGGATGTCACTTGGCGCTGGGATGAAAATTATGAGGCGTATACAAAGGTATATGCTTGGATTAATAAGATGATAAAGGAAACGCCTGCAGGCGAGCCCGGTTTGCATTACACATATAAGGCAGTTGACCATATACTTGATGGCACCATAGAAAAATACGAAAAAACACTAAAAATGAAAGCAAAGATATTAAAAAATTCACGGCAAGGGAGTAGAGATAAAGGTAAATCTAAGGATTAGATAAGGAGAAAACGATGTATAATGCATTGCAATTTTTAGAAAATACTGCTGCAAAATATCCAAACAAGGTGGCTTTTGCGGATATAGAAAAAGAAATAACTTACGAGCAGCTGTTAAAAAGATCTAAAAGGATAGGCACAAATCTGCTCAAAAAATACGGAGATGATTTTCCTAAAAATGCACCTGTCGCCATATTTATGGAAAAAGGCGTAGATGCTATAAGCCTCTTTTTCGGGGCTGTTTATGCGGGTTGTTTTTATGTTATGATGGATTTGAAGCAACCAAAGAGCAGGCTTGAGCATATATTAAATACTCTCAATACTAATGTGATAGTTACGGACGGCAAAAACGCAGATGAGCTTGACAAAATAGGCTTTGAAGGGCGCAAGGTTATGTTTGAAGCCCTTGAGGATGAGGAGGCAGACGAGAGCCTGCTTGCAAGGGTCAGGTCGCTTCATATCGACGCGGATCCGCTTTATGGCATATTTACTTCAGGCTCTACAGGAGTGCCAAAGGGAGTTGTCGTAAGCCATAAAAACCTTATAGATTTTATGGGTGTATTCCCGCAGACGTTTGGCATAGACGAAACTGATGTTATCGGCAATCAAGCGCCTTGGGATTTTGACGTATCTGTAAAGGACATTTATTCGGGAATAAGTACGGGAGCAACTGTGCAAATCATTCCAAAACAATATTTCTCGGTGCCTACAAAACTTCTTGATTTTCTTTGCGATAGGGAAGTCACCACGCTCATCTGGGCGGTATCGGCCGTTTGCATTATAAGCACGCTAAAGGGATTTAAGTACAGAGTGCCAACCGCACTAAAAAGAGTAATGTTTAGCGGCGAGGTTATGCCTGTCAAGCATCTAAATATCTGGAAGTCATATCTGCCGGATGTGACATATGTAAATCTTTACGGTCCGACCGAGATAACATGTAACTGTACATATCATATAATAAATGAGGAATATAATGACGGAGAAGTCATTCCGATGGGCACGGCATTTGGCAATGAAAGGATATTTTTGCTTGATGAGGATGATAAGCTTGTGGCAAAAGGAAAAAGTACCGGACTTGGCGAGATTTGCGTAAGCGGTTCGTGTGTAGCACTTGGGTATTACAACAATAAGGAACAGACGCAAAAGGCATTTTGTCAAAATCCGCTAAATCCGCTTTACAATGAGATGATATATAGGACAGGCGACCTTGGATATTACGACGAAAACGAAAATCTCTGCTTTGCATCAAGAAAGGATTTCCAGATAAAGCATATGGGCCACAGGATCGAGCTTGGCGAGATAGAAAATGCAATGTATA
Source organism: uncultured Porphyromonadaceae bacterium (assembly GCA_963634825.1). Lineage (GTDB taxonomy): Bacteria > Bacillota > Clostridia > Peptostreptococcales > Anaerovoracaceae > Gallibacter. The sequence goes on from CAVHCP010000006.1 coordinate 53,948, forward strand.
AAATTCCTGAGATAGTGCGAGTTTGCTGTCTGTTTGAAAACAATAAGATAATCGCCTTTTATGAGGGTGAGATAGAGAGAAAAGGCATTGCAACGGCTCTTCACGAATGGCTGCAGGCGTTTATGATACCAAATGTGTATAAGAAGATTGATGGATTCCCGCTAAATAAAAATGGCAAGATAGACAGGGCGAAGCTAAAGGAAATGCTCTAAAAGTGTTGTGAAAGGAAATATTTATGATGAAAGGATATATGCCTACATACGAAGAAATCGTAAAAAATACAGGCACGCCGGCATATGTATTTGATACGGATGTACTGCGCAAAAGGATTTTGCATATCAAAAATACGCTTGGCGAAAATATAAACCTGTGCTATGCGATGAAAGCAAATCCGTTCGTTGTCGGCAGTATAGGTGATGAGATAGACAGATACGAGGTTTGCTCACCGGGAGAGTTTCGCATTTGCGAGCGAGCGGAGGTTGACATCGATAAGGTAGTGCTCTCGGGTGTATGGAAAGAGGATAAGGATACAGCAAGGATTATAAAAGCGTACGGCGATAAGATTTTATATACGGCGGAAAGCGAAAATCAGTTTAAGCTTGTAAATAGCGAAGCTGAGAAAAACGGCATCGTCGTAAATGTTATATTGCGAGTTACGACAGGTAACCAGTTTGGTATTGACGAAGAAAAAATCTGTGAGATAATTGCAAATCGTGCGCAGTACAAGGGTGTCAATATTCGTGGAATACAGCATTTTTCCGGAACACAAAGGCACAATCTAAAAATTTATAAGGAAGAAATAGATTTTTGTGATAATTTTATCGAAAGACTCGAAAGGGAGTATGGCTATGTCGCAGAGGAGCTTGAGTTTGGTACAGGCTTTTTTGTGGATTATTTTAGACCAAAAACCGAGAGAGAAAAACAAAAACAGCTCGAAAAAGGAAGGTTCGACGAGGAAGCTCTCATGCGTGACTTTGCGAATCTACTGGCAGATATGAAATTTAAGGGCGAGATAACGCTTGAGATAGGTAGATTTATAGCGGCATATTGTGGCAAGTATTATACAAGCGTTGTGGACGATAAAGTAAACCACGGTATACATTTTTGTATAGCTGACGGTGGTATGCACCAAGTAAATTACTACGGTCAGATGATGGGTATGAAGCTACCGTATTACAGGCAGCTAAAGGCTACCGGCGAGATATATGACGGGGGTACAGACAAGATAAATCTGTGCGGTGCGCTCTGTACTATAAATGATAATATTGTAAAGGAAATGCTTGTTACGGATGCTAAAAAAGGAGACATCTTTGAATTTCAAAATGTCGGAGCGTATTCGATGACCGAAACGCCGGCGCTGTTTCTCAGCAGAGACCTGCCAAAGGTATATCTGTATAGCCAAAGTGGCGGGCTAAAGCTGATGAGAGACAGATTTGAAACAGATGCACTAAATTATTTGTAGGGCGATACAAATTGCAACATAAAATTTGATAAATATATAATTTAAACAGGAGGAAAAAGATGGAAAAGTTAATAGAGATTTTAGAAGGTATAAAACCGGATGTAGATTTTAAAGAGTGCAAAACTCTTATCGATGATGGGATTTTAGATTCGTTTTCAATCCTTCAAATCGTTGGCGAAGTAAATGACGAATTTGATGTGGAAATCAGCGCACCGGATATCGTGCCGGAAAACTTCAACAGTGCAGAAGCGCTTTGGGCACTTATCGAGAGCTTGCAATAAGCAACACGCTTAAAAATCAAAAAACAGAAAAGCTGTACGGCTTTTCTTTTTTATTTATGCGAATTGCACGTAAAAGTATATGCCCAACTTGCGCCTCCGCAGGCACAGCATGTAATCGTCAGCGAAATGAGCTTGGCGAGCGGGTAAGTGTCAGCAATGTTTGAGCGCCAAAGGCGCGAGTTTTGCTGACACTCCGTAAGCCAGCGAATGAGCGCTAACGATTGCCTGTGCTGAGGACAAGCGCAATGGTGGGCTATGGCTTTTGCGGGCAGTTAAAATAAATAAAAACTTCGTGGCGCACAGAAGCAAGTGAAAAAAGAGAAATAAAATGGAAAAAAATGGATGACAAAACAAAATTTGTATGATAATATTAGAAACAGAAGAGTTGCCAATAAATGGTAGGTGGTTTAGCAAATCCGTTATACCTAAGTATCCGGCTTAAAAGTGCCGAGACTATAAGGAAGGGCGGTGATGCTTATGAGTAATATTGAAGTTGTATTGCTTATAATTTTTGCTCTGATTGAACTGATCAGAGAAATAAAAAGATGAACCTCCTATGTAGCTAAGAGGAACATCTAAACCTCACAAGCTAAACCATTTATCAAGGTAGCTCTTCTTTAATTAGATGGTACAACAAAAGCCTTGGATTGTAAATACAAAATTATCAATTATTATAGGAACGCCAAATGGATGCGGTACTTATCGGTGCGGTTTTAAAACTTTTATTTATTTAGCTGTAAAAAATATAAAAAGAAGAGAAAGAAAGGAAAGCAATATATAGCAAAAAGGTAGTAAAAATCCCAACACCGCAGCTATATGTCTTTTACAATGGACTAGAGGATGCACCACTTGAGCAAGAGATGAAATTGTCTAGTGCATTTGAAGCAGTTTGTGATACAATAGCCGTGAAGGTATACTGACAGACTTTTTAAAGGAACACGGTGGTGATATTATGAGTTTTTTGTTTGAGAAGCTTACAAGAGCGGAGTGCGAAGCAGTTAGAGAAGCTGACGGCTTTGAGTCGGGATATGACCAAGGCTTTGAAAGAGGCGAAGCTTCCGGCTTCAAAAAAGGCGAAAGCTCCGGCATAGCGAAAGGAAAGTTTAACGAAAAATGCGAAATCGCAACAAATCTGATAGCAAAAGGTCTTGATATGGACTTTATCAGCGAAGCAACAGGCTTATCAGAAAAAGAGCTTGAGAGTTTAACTTGTAGCAA